>NZ_CP152017.1:3075000-3417500 GCF_038618305.1 Sporosarcina sp. FSL K6-2383 | reverse complement strand
AAGTATAGGGGCTGACGCCTGCCCGGTGCTGGAAGGTTAAGAGGAGAGGTCAGCGCAAGCGAAGCTTTGAATTGAAGCCCCAGTAAACGGCGGCCGTAACTATAACGGTCCTAAGGTAGCGAAATTCCTTGTCGGGTAAGTTCCGACCCGCACGAAAGGCGTAACGATCTGGGCACTGTCTCAACGAGAGACTCGGTGAAATTATAATACCTGTGAAGATGCAGGTTACCCGCGACAGGACGGAAAGACCCCGTGGAGCTTTACTGTAGCCTGATATTGAATTCCGGTGCAGCCTGTACAGGATAGGTAGGAGCCTAAGATTCCGGAGCGCCAGCTTCGGAGGAGGCGTTGGTGGGATACTACCCTGGCTGTATTGGACTTCTAACCCATGCCCCTTATCGGGGCAGGAGACAGTGTCAGGTGGACAGTTTGACTGGGGCGGTCGCCTCCTAAAGAGTAACGGAGGCGCCCAAAGGTTCCCTCAGAATGGTTGGACATCATTCGTAGAGTGCAAAGGCATAAGGGAGCTTGACTGCGAGACCTACAAGTCGAGCAGGGTCGAAAGACGGGCTTAGTGATCCGGTGGTTCCGCATGGAAGGGCCATCGCTCAACGGATAAAAGCTACCCCGGGGATAACAGGCTTATCTCCCCCAAGAGTCCACATCGACGGGGAGGTTTGGCACCTCGATGTCGGCTCATCGCATCCTGGGGCTGTAGTCGGTCCCAAGGGTTGGGCTGTTCGCCCATTAAAGCGGTACGCGAGCTGGGTTCAGAACGTCGTGAGACAGTTCGGTCCCTATCCGTCGCGGGCGCAGGAAATTTGAGAGGAGCTGTCCTTAGTACGAGAGGACCGGGATGGACACACCGCTGGTGTACCAGTTGTCTTGCCAAAGGCATCGCTGGGTAGCTATGTGTGGACGGGATAAATGCTGAAAGCATCTAAGCATGAAGCCCCCCTCGAGATGAGATTTCCCATTACGCAAGTAAGTAAGTTCCCTCAAAGAAGATGAGGTTGATAGGTCTGGGGTGGAAGCACGGCGACGTGTGGAGCTGACAGATACTAATCGAACGAGGACTTAACCTTCTAGTAAAAAGGGCAGGTTGGCCCTGATTTGTGAAACACATTGTCTGTTTTATTCAGTTTTGAGTGCACAAAATTAATTATTTTGGAAAAGCGCTTGTAATAATTCACAAGTTTTGATACAATAATTATTGTCTTGTGAAAACAGTCTAGTGATGATGGCGAAGAGGTCACACCCGTTCCCATCCCGAACACGGAAGTTAAGCTCTTCAGCGCCGATGGTAGTTGGGGGTTTCCCCCTGCAAGAGTAGGACATCGCTGGGCTGTTATTCTCAAAGAACATACTGAATGTATGATCTATAGTATTATTCCGCAGTAGCTCAGTGGTAGAGCAATCGGCTGTTAACCGATCGGTCGTAGGTTCGAGTCCTACCTGCGGAGCCATTTAGGAGAGCTGTCCGAGTGGCCGAAGGAGCACGATTGGAAATCGTGTAGGCGGCTAACGCTGTCTCAAGGGTTCAAATCCCTTGCTCTCCGCCAGTTAAGCCTTTATAAGTATGGCCCCTTGGTCAAGCGGTTAAGACACCGCCCTTTCACGGCGGTAACACGGGTTCGAATCCCGTAGGGGTCACCATTTTATTTTAACAACTTTTAAAAAGCAAAGAAAACTCCCGGTAAAAGTGGGAGAAGCGAATAGAACAAAGAAACGATTGAGAGAACGAAGGAGCGTACATAAGTACGTGACTTAGTAAGCGAATGAAGTTGACGCAGTAATGCGAAGCTTATCGCACTTTTACCCAGGAGGATTAGCTCAGCTGGGAGAGCACCTGCCTTACAAGCAGGGGGTCGGCGGTTCGAGCCCGTCATCCTCCACCATTATCTTTTAATAAATAGTATTGTCGCGGGGTGGAGCAAGTCGCATAACGAAGAATGCGATTTGTATAATTTCCTGAAAGGAAATTATAGTGAAGTCCTAGATCAAAAATGAATTGCGTGTACTTTTTATTATTACGAATAGTATTGTCGCGGGGTGGAGCAGTGGTAGCTCGTCGGGCTCATAACCCGAAGGTCGCAGGTTCAAATCCTGCCCCCGCAACCAAATGGTCCCGTGGTGTAGCGGTTAACATGCCTGCCTGTCACGCAGGAGATCGCCGGTTCGATCCCGGTCGGGACCGCCATTTTTTTTGAAAAATGAATATTTGTATGGCTCAGTAGCTCAGTCGGTAGAGCAAAGGACTGAAAATCCTTGTGTCGGCGGTTCGATTCCGTCCTGAGCCATCGTTTCAATTCTATGTGCCGGTGTAGCTCAATTGGTAGAGCAACTGACTTGTAATCAGTAGGTTGAGGGTTCAAGTCCTTTCGCCGGCACCATTACTTCATATTGGTGGGGTAGCGAAGTGGCTAAACGCGGCGGACTGTAAATCCGCTCCCTCCGGGTTCGGCGGTTCGAATCCGTCCCCCACCACCAATTTACAGGGGCATAGTTTAACGGTAGAATAGAGGTCTCCAAAACCTTTGATGTGGGTTCGATTCCTACTGCCCCTGCCATTTTTCTCACATATTGTGGCGGTTGTGGCGAAGTGGTTAACGCATCGGATTGTGATTCCGACATTCGGGGGTTCGATTCCCCTCAGTCGCCCCATGATTTTGATAAATGAATAGTTATTATGGCGGTCGTGGCGAAGTGGTTAACGCATCGGATTGTGATTCCGACATTCGGGGGTTCGATTCCCCTCGTCCGCCCCATTTTTTTGGGGTATAGCCAAGCGGTAAGGCAACGGACTTTGACTCCGTCATTCGTTGGTTCGAATCCAGCTACCCCAGTAGTTTCGCGGAAGTAGTTCAGTGGTAGAATACGACCTTGCCAAGGTCGGGGTCGCGGGTTCGAATCCCGTCTTCCGCTCCATTAATCTACGGCGGCATAGCCAAGCGGTAAGGCATGGGTCTGCAACACCCTTATCACCGGTTCGATTCCGGTTGCCGCCTCCAATTTTATAAATGAATAGTAACATGCCCGAGTGGTGGAATGGCAGACACGTCGCACTCAAAATGCGATGCCGCGAGGCGTGCCGGTTCAAGTCCGGCCTCGGGTATCAAGTAAAAAAGACATGACTTCGGTTGTGTCTTTTTTTATGTATTCTTTTATCTAAGACGCTACTGTGCTACAGTAAAAGTTAGCATGGTGAGTGGAGGAATGGTCATGCCATTAATTGAACATCATGAATTTATTAAAGCACCAATAGAGCGCTGCTTTGATCTTGCACGAGATGTGGAGATTCATACGCAAACAACAGCGGATACACGGGAGAAAGCTGTTGGTGGAGTTACGACGGGTTTATTGCAGGCTGGAGATGTCGTTACGTGGGAAGCAGTTCATTTAGGTATTAGGCAAAGACTTACTGCTAAAGTGACGGTTATGAATAGGCCTTATTTGTTTGAAGATATTATGATAAAAGGAGCTTTCCATTCATTTCACCATATCCATGAATTTATAGAGCAGGATAATGGGACACTGATGATTGATCGTTTTCAATATCAATCCCCTTTAGGGCTGCTGGGGGATCTTGCAGATAGATTGTTTTTAGAAAATTATATGAAAAGGTTTATTGTTAACCGGGCAATTGCTTTGAAAGAGATTGCAGAACGTATGTAAATTAAACTGAGACGCTCCTTTTGTAATACGAAGGGAACGTTTTTTTGATTTTGGTGCTGTAATATTTTACGCAGTAAATCGTCTAATGAGTAAAGGAGGGGAGAATGAGTGACGGATCATAGAATCGAGGAATGGTTTCAATTGTATGAGAGGGATATTACTAGTTTTCTAATTTACTATACAGGCTCGATGGATGTTGAGGATCTTGTGCAAGAAACATTTATGATTGCTATAAAAAAGATACCCGGTTTTAAAGGCCAGTCACATCCGAAGACATGGTTGGTTTCTATTGCAAGAAATAAGGTTATCGACGACTATCGTAGAAAGAAAGTGTGGGAAAAGATTAAGCACTCGGTTTTTCGAGAACAGCAACTGTCGAATGAATTAGAAGAGAAAACGATTATGAATCAAGAAATCCTTCATTTATACAAAGCGATTCATCAGCTTTCTCCTCGCTATAAGGAAGTAGTTATCTTAAGAGGAATTTTGGAGTTAACACCAAAAGAGGCTAGCGAAGTATTGAAAAGTAATGTGAACCGCGTAAATGTCATGTTCCATCGAGCATTAAAAAGACTGAAGGAGATACTTGTAGAGGAGGGACTGGATTATGAAGGGTATGAAGACTTTACAAGAAAATCTAAGAAGCCTTCCTAAATATACATTGAGCGAAGAACAGAAACAAAGAGTCAGCATGGCTTTGCAAAAGGAAATGAATCCTAAAAAGAGAATAAAATTTGTTAAACCTTTCGTTGTATTTACCTTAATGTGTGCGACAGTATTTACCCTTGTTCTGTCGAGCGATAGTGATCGTTGGTTTAATGAGCTGCGGCAATCATTTCAGCCTCAGATAGAATTAACTGCACCAGAAGCAACTGTTTTTAAAAACCATTATGACGTGATTGGGGTAGAAGGGAAATTCGGGATATTAGTTTCCAATGAACAATTTGTAGCCGAAGATGCTAGGAGAGGTAGTAAATTGATGCTTTATTTCTGGGGTGATCCGTCGCAACTTATTGATAAAAATTTTCGGGTTGAAGCTAGGAATGGCTATAATGAAAATCTTGTCTTATCTGAAGGCGTTCTATCTACCCCACTGATTAACGAAGATGCGCATTCGTTAGCAAGTTTTTTGCCATTTCCTGCAGACGGTAAATGGCAGTTATCTATTTTTGTCGAGGATCGTTTATTTGAAGAATTTACGGTTGGTGTTCTACCCTCGTTTCCAAAAACGGAAGATTATTCGTTGATTAGCCATCCAATGGAGCTTGCGGTAGGAGAGGAGACAGAAATTACTATCGAAAGCTCAGTGGATAGCGAGAAGGGGATAGAAGTAAAATTATTAAATGAGCAAGGGAGTATTGTGTCTGAACATATTTTTAATCAGGATGGTTCATTTATCGAGGGCTCAGGAGGATATATATATCACTATAGTGGAAATATGATTTTCCCGGAAAATGGTACCTGGACATTGCTGATTGAAGGAGAGAAAACAAAGCCATTTAAAAATCGACCATAAATAAAATCGCTCCTTGCCGTCTAAGCGGAAGGAGCGATTTTCATAGGGGGGACTCGATGACACTCGTAAGGGTTGTCAATTGCAATTGCCTTAGTTGGTCATTGGGGATGGGTCACAAAGTAAATGGGGACTGGTTATTGGTTTGCCAGCAATTTAAATTGTGTCCCCGCTCTATGCCTTGGAAAGGAGTCTCACCTTGCCAAGGGATTAGAAATATTTACTATCATCAAAATCGAGCGTGATAGAATAGTTTTTAGCATTAATCGCATTGGACAACTTATGAGCATCCTTTTCAGCCTGCAATGATTTCACTCGATAGTCTTCTGGATCAAATAAGGCGACACGGTAGACAATTGTACCTTCGGAGTAACCGAATTGGATTTCTTCTTTTTGGGACATGGAAAGTTCCTTGTAAAATCGAGCTTTGGCACGTAATTGAGTCGCAAGTTCAATTGCTTCTACAATGGCTAGTGGTTGCCCTTGGAAGTCGATGCTGTGGTCAATATTGGCCCGATACATCAGACGGTCAAGTACGCGACTATCAGTACGCACTACATCTAGTTCCGCTTCTACAACTTGAAGGGAGCGAGGTCCTTTTATAGGTTCATTACCTTTTTCTACAGTCGTAAAGGCAGCGCGTCTCATTTCATCTTCCAGCTCATGAATGCGCTTCGTTAAAATACTTTTTAATTTAACTGCTTCAGCAAGTGTAATGTTAGCCATCTCATCAATCCCCCGATTCTTTAATCCAATTATTCAATTGTAATGGAAGTTTGTCCCTCATGTAAAACATACGAGCGAACGTCACCGCCGCTAATACTAGTGAACATATTACCACATGCAGTTGTTAGTTCAAGAGCTTCTTCTGCGTTCATGGATGGGCGGATAAAGAAGACATGAAGCGCTTCGGTCGTCTCTGTTGTGACAGCTGTTCGTACAGAATCGACGAATGGGCTACCAAACGGGCTATAATCATCCTTTAGGAGTAAAATATTGTGTAATGAATTGAAACGACCATTCAAGCCATCATAGCCAGTCTCTTCTGATCCAACAGAAATACGGACATTACCGACAATTTTGTTGAAGTCATAAATACCAGCCGGGATTTCATGTTGCAAAGAGAAGAAGTTATTTAAATCGACTGCAGAGTGAAATGGGTTAATATAGTTTTGTTTTTTTACACGTCGCATAAGCGCTTCTGTGGAGTGACGATAGCGATTAGGGTCTGAACCAAGCATTTTCCAAACTGCTCGCCATTCTTGAATGCCTAGAAAGTCAGTGACGGATTTGTCTTCTAGTTCAAAGAAAAGTTGTTCTTGGAATAATTGTAGTCGACCTTTTAGCATTTGAGGAGATTCTGATACGGTAATTTTGGTATAATGATTAATGCCTAATTTTAATCCGGGTACAGCTTGTACAATTTTTTCGGCCATTTCGATATACAATGACATCACCCTTTATATAATTTTAACATTCGCCGGAGGCTTAACTTGATTCGGCAGAAGAAGTTAATTCAATACTAGCATAAAGGAGGCGCTAGGGTGTGAATGCTGTTCAACTGCAACAGGCGGTGAGAGACTATGCGGCTTCGATTGGCATAGATAAGATAGGTTTTACAACTGCCGATCCGTTTAGTGAGCTGAAAAATCGCTTAAAGCGTCAACAAGAACTTGGCTTTCAGTCAGGGTTTGAAGAGAAGGATCTAGATAAGCGAACGGAGCCAGCGCTACTTCTTGATCAAGCAGAAAGTATTATTGCGATTGCAATTGCCTATCCGTCCAAGATGGTGAACACGCCCAAAGGTAAGAAAGGGCAGAGACGTGGCATGTTTAGCCGTGCATCATGGGGGATGGATTATCATACTGTTTTACGAGAGAAGCTAGGGCTTCTTGAAGAGTTTATCTTAACGAATGTGCCTAACGCAAAGCTTCGCTCGATGGTTGATACGGGGGAGCTTGCTGATCGTGCGGTTGCCGAGCGGGCAGGCATTGGCTGGTCGGCAAAAAACTGTGCGATTATTACACCAGAGTTTGGGTCGTACGTCTATTTGGGTGAAATGATTACGAATATACCGTTTGCCCCCGATGTGCCGATGGAGGATGAGTGTGGGGATTGTACGCTATGCCTAGACGTGTGTCCGACAGGGGCATTGATCCAAGGTGGGCAATTGAATGCACAGCATTGTATCGCATTTTTGACGCAGTCGAAAAAAACAATCCCTGAGGAGTTTCGTGAGGAGTTTGGAAATCGGGTATACGGCTGTGATACATGCCAGACCGTTTGTCCAAAAAATAAAGGGAAGTATAATATGCATCAGGCTGCTTTTCAAGCGGAGCCTGAGCTTGCTAAACCATTATTACAACCGATGCTCAGGTTATCGAATAGAGAGTTTAAAGAAAAATTTGGTCATGTAGCAGGCTCATGGCGTGGTAAAAATCCGATTCAACGCAATGCAATTCTAGCACTTGCTCACTTTAAAGAGGAATCTGCAGTGCCGGAGCTAGTAGTCATGCTAGAGCAAGATCCACGTCCGGTCATACGAGGAACGATTGCATGGGCACTTAGTCGAATTGGTACAGACGAGGGCTATCAAGCAATCCAAGAAGCATTAATGAAAGAGCAAGATGAGGAAGTACTTGTGGAATTAAAAAAAGCCGTAGATAATTGGACATATCAAGTGTAAGGGGAAGTGTTGAAATGGCAATACATGTTGCGTTATTTGAACCGCTTATTCCGGCGAATACAGGAAATATTGCACGGACTTGTGCAGGAACTAAAACGAAGCTCCATCTAATTAAGCCACTTGGATTTTCGACAGATGATAAAATGTTGAAGCGGGCTGGCCTTGATTATTGGGAGCATGTTGATATTACGTATCACGAAGGCATTCGGGAAATGTTTGGGGCTTATCCGGAGGCAGTATTTTATTTTTTGACGAAGCATGGAGACAAGCCCCATACTGCATTCGATTACTCGGATACGGCACAGGACATATTTTTTGTGTTTGGCAAGGAAACGAGCGGATTGCCAGATGATATTATCGAAGAGAACAAAGAACGCTGCTTGCGAATTCCGATGAATGACCATATTCGCTCGTTGAATCTATCGAATACAGCAGCGATACTTATTTATGAAGCACTCAGACAGCAACATTACCCAGGATTAGCCTAAAAAAACGGGACAGCCATAAAAGGCTAGTCCCGTTTTTACATTGTATTAGGTTGGCTGATGGCCACGGCTCTTCTTGCTTTTATGGCTATTGCCTTTGTCTTCATAGCCACCTGTAAGGATTGCAGAAAGGAATGCTACGCTAACACCCATGATAAGAATCAGATTCATCAGATGATACCTCCTGTAAAATCAGTAGTTCTTAGTACAGTATACCTTATTGACAATCAAATTGAAATGATGGCAAGAAAAAATTGTGACAAAAACGGTAACACCATTCACTTGATTCAGCAGAAGTCCACCATTTTTATAAGTGGCGGGATGAATGCCAGAAAAGCATTTCAATTAGAGGAAGTTCAAACTCCCTGTAGCTGACGCTTTGCTTTCAGTACAAATACATTTGCTGATTCAAGTTAAGCCTCCGACGTACAGGACGTGGCGTTATTGTCGGCCAGAGGATGTTAGGGATTTTAATGCGGCAAAAAGAGTAATTGATAGGTAAACAATACTGCGAAAATATATAAGAGAACCGGAACTTCTTTCCCTTTGCCTTTTACAACTTTCAACAAAGGATAGGTGATGAATCCAAGCGCGATTCCTGTAGCAATGCTAGATGTGAGTGGCATTGTTAAAATAACGAGAAAGGCTGGAAATGCCTCGTCAAATGAATCCCAGTCGATATGTTTGACCGTGCCAATCATCAAGCTACCAACGATAATCAAAGCAGGAGCAGTAATTGCAGCCACTCCTGAAAGTGCACTAACAAGTGGACCGAAAAATGCGGCGATGATGAATAAGATAGCTACCGTTAGTGTTGTTAAACCAGTACGTCCACCTACTGCGACGCCAGAAGACGATTCAATATAAGCGGAGGTAGGGCTTGTTCCGAACATGGCACCTGCTGCAGTTGCTACTGAATCAGCAAGCAAAGCATGACGTGCACGCGGTAGGGTATTTCCCTTCATTAAGCCAGCCTGCTTTGCAACACCAATCATCGTACCGGTCGTATCGAATAAGGTAACAATCAAGAATGCAAAGACAACACCATATAGACCATGTGAGATGACATCGCCGATTGCATGAACTGGATTCCAAACGAGAATACCTTCGGGTAAGTGAGGCATTTGCCACAGACGACCTTCAAATTTAAGCTGATCTGTAAAAAATGCTACAATCCCTGTTAGGATCATTCCGATAAAAATTGAACCATAGACGTTTAACGTCATTAAAATGATAGTCACAAGCAATCCGAAGAGTGCTAGTAGAACCGGTGGTGAAGTAAGATCCCCGAGCTGCACAAGATTCCCAGGATGTGGAGCAACAAGCCCTGAAAGGCGTAATCCGATGAAGGCGATGAACAAGCCTATCCCAGCAGTAATTCCTAATTTCAAGCTCTCAGGAATAGATTGGATTAATTTTTCACGGAACGATGTCAAAGACAATAAGACAAATAATAGTCCAGCGACGAATACCGCCGAAAAGGCAGTCATGTAGTCCAGTTGACCATCTGATGCAATGATGATAGATGTGAAATAAGCATTCAACCCCATACCGGGTGCAATAGCGATTGGATAATTAGCGAATAATGCCATCCAAAGTGTACCGATAACTGCCGCAATAATTGTCGCAAGGAAAACTTGGTCAAACGGTACGCCGGCATCAGCTAAAATAATTGGATTGACAATGACAATATAAGCCATTGTTAAAAAAGTGGTCACACCAGCTAATAATTCAGTTTTTACGGTTGTTTTCAGTTCTTTTAAATGAAACATCGTAGATCTCCTTTCAAAATACGAACAAAATTAAGTACATGTACAATAATATTCGTTTTTTGATTTGAATTCAACTGTTAATTTCATTATCCCCACAAATTTAAGTCTCCCATCACAACTCCGTACAAAATTTGTGACATCTCCCGAAAATAAAATATAAATCAGCGAATGTACGTAATCGTTACGAGCATGCAGTTGTCGGAAATTAATCCCTTTTGAGTGAATAGATTCTTTGATTGGGGAATTAGTATGATATAATTAAGAAAAGAAATTAGGAGGAATAGACTTGTTCTCAAACAAAAAAAAGAATATTCAAGATAATGGTTTGCAATTAGAAATTGAGCGCCTAAAAACGGCGTATTCAGATAAAGAGGTGCAAGATAAAAATCGCTTAACTGATTTGAAAAGTGAATTAAATGCAGCAGTTCATCAGCATGAGAAGGTTAATGCACAGCATAATACAATGGGAGAAGCGGTTAGTCAGATTGAAGTCAGGTTTAATAGAGTCGGAGATTTGAGTGAAAAAACGTCAGAGAAATCACATGAGTTGTTTGAAAAAGGACTTTCACTTGAGACAAGATCTCATAGTATGGTTGCTGAAGCATCAGAAGGTACGAAGGAAGTTAATGCGACAGCTGAAGTTATTAAGGATTTAGGGGTTCAGATTCAAGCGTCTGAAAAAAATATGACCAATTTGAGTGCTCGATCTGTTGAAATTCAGTCAATTGTTGGTGTTATTGAAGGAATTGCAGCACAGACCAACTTGCTAGCGTTAAATGCATCTATCGAGGCGGCGCGTGCAGGGGAATCGGGCAAAGGGTTTGCGGTTGTTGCACAAGAAGTGCGGAAACTTGCGGAAAGTACTTCTGATAGTACGGCTAATATCCAAACATTAACGTCTTCATTGCGTGATGAAATTGAACAAGCACTTGCCGCAACAAGGAAGAGTGCCGAACTTGTTGAAAAAGGCGTAGCCGTTAGTTTCGAAACAGCTGCTAAAATCGAAAATATTCTTGGGACGATCGAGCATAGCCAAGGAGATATCGGTGCAATTCAAGGGATGATTGAAGAACAGAAGCGCTTGTCCGAAGAAGTAAAGAGCGAGTTGCTAGGTGCGAAAGAACTTTTTGCACAAGCGCACGATTTGATTATTGAACATATTGAAGATGCTAAAGAAGTAGACGAGCGTCTTGAGAATGGAATTCGTCAATTGACGTTTTAATCAAAAATATGTTTTAATCAAAAATAAAATCCATGGAGATATTCTCTCCATGGATTTTTTAATTCATTTCAATAGTTGTCTGTTGTTCAGTAAATGGGTGAATGAAGCTTAGTGTGGTGGCAGTCAATCGATAGTGACCATCCGCCGTTTCACTGCCATCATACAATGTATCACCTGTAACGGGATTACCAATATGGGCTAAATGAACGCGAATTTGATGTGTGCGACCTGTTTCGAGCTGGGCTTCAACAAGAGTCGTGTCTTCTTTACGTTCGATGACCTTGAAGTGAGTGACAGCGGCTTGCCCGGACATGGACACTAGTCGTTTGGCAGGATGATGGCGATCGCGACCAATCGGCAGTTTAATAGTACCTCTAGGTCTTTTTAAATAACCATCGACCTCCGCAACATACTGGCGAGTGAGATTGTTCTGTTCAATCATTCGATCGAACAGTGATTTAGCAATCGGATGCTTGGCGATGAGTACAAGCCCGGAAGTCCCTTTATCCAAACGGTGAATATGCTCAGCGTAATCACCGCCATTGTTGCGAACATGTGCCATGACACGATTCATCAGCGTACCCGTTTCTGTCGGACCATCAGGATGGGTCGCTATACCAGCTGGTTTCACAGCAGCGAGAATATGTTCATCTTCGAACAGAACTGTCAGTTCATCTTTGTCATCTGAAATATACGTGGAGGCAGCGTCGGGAAATGTGAATACCAACTCTGTTCCTTCCACAAGTGGCGCACGCCAGTCGTCTACTGGATTACCCGTGGAATCGAGCACACTTTTTGCCATTCGCATGAGGTGAACTGTTTTTTTACCGCCTTGCCATTGTTCTTTCAGTAACTGCTCGACAGTTAGACCATCTTGTTGGGTTTTATAATGAAATAAAGCCATTTACGTCATTCCTTCCAGCTATCTTTCATTATTTAATTGCGAATTCAGTGAAGAATGCTCGTATCTCTTCAGCAGGGCGTTCACCGCCCATTCTTACAACTTCTTTTCCATCCTTATACTGGACAAGCATAGGCCATGATGCAACATCAGCAGGATGGGGGTATTCCATCATATTGTATTGTAATACGTCAACCCCCATCTCTTTAGCAATCGGCATCATAACAGGTGTCATCGCCATACAATACTGACATTCTGGGTGGAAATAGTATGCTGTAACTGATTCGCCAGAAGTAATTTTTTCGTTGAGTACTTCTGGTAGAACAATATTGTCGTAATGCTCATTGCCGATTAAAGCGATTGTAGATTTAGATAACTTATCTGTGTCATAAGGATTATCCTTTAGTTTTGCCTTATCTGATTGATTTGACAAAACAACGATGAGGATGAAGACGGCGACAATGGCACCGCCAATGATCAATAGTTTTTTCAAGTTACTTCGACTCCTTCTGCCATTTCATGATGAAAAGGCTTGTGATTAAGATGATGACAAATGCAACGAGTGCTAAAAAAGGGATCGTGATGAACCCAAGGTAGTTGATGTACTGTCCTGTACAAGATACTGATCCGCAAGAAGGTGCACTATCGCCTAAGATGCTTAGCTTTTGGATGCCGTAATGATAAAGGGAAATGCTTCCGCCAACTGTCGCAAAGACAGCGGTTGTTAGGGCGATTCGTGCATTTTTCTGGAACAAGGCGATACCTGAAATGAGGACGATTGGATACATCAAAATACGTTGGTACCAACAAAGCGTACATGGCTCATATCCGCGAACTTGTGAAAAGTATAGCGAGCCGAGTGTCGCAACAAGCGATACGGTACATATTAAAATGAGGCCGTTTTCTATCCGTTTATTCACATGACCAGCTCCTAAATCGTTAACTACTTATTTGATTATAGAGGGTCGACTGGAGCAAGTAAATAGTATTGACTTGCTTCAGTGAAGCAAGTTCTCCCCCGATGGCTGCTATAAAAATTGGACATAATTTCGCCTTGGCGTAATTGATTCATAAGGGTTGTACGATATAATAAAGAAAAAGGGGTGATTCGAGTGAGTGAAGAATTCGATTTGTCATCATTTGAAGTAAGCATGGTGATTCGCCAGATGGAATCGAGTGATATTAAGAAGCTATTAGCCATGCAGGAGCTTTGTTTCCCCGGAATGGAACCGTGGGAGGAAGGGCAGTTAAAGAGTCATTTGGCCATCTTTCCAGAAGGTCAGCTCATTGCAGAACTGGATGGTGAAATTATCGGTTCGTGTTCGAGTCTCATTATTAACTTTGATGAGTATGATGACCGGCATACTTGGGATGATGTCACGGATGAAGGCTATATTACGAACCATAATCCGGATGGCTATAATATGTATGGCATTGAAGTCATGGTACACCCCGGCTATCGGCGTATGAAGGTGGGTCAGCGTCTTTACGAGGCGCGCAAAGAGCTGGCTAGGGAATTGAATTTGAAGTCTATCATCCTGGGTGGGAGGATTCCAAATTATCATAAACATGCTAAGGAGATGTCGCCCCGTGAATATGTAGATTCTGTGTCACGCCATAAAATATATGATCCTGTACTGACTTTTCAGCTGATGAATGACTTTACGTTAATGCGTGTCAATCCTAATTATTTGCCGGATGATAAAGCATCGAAGAAATATGCGACACTGATGGAATGGAATAATGTCGATTATAAGCCACTAACGAAGCGTCATTTTAAGACGAGCTATCCTGTACGAATTTGTGTCGTACAATATTTGATGCGCAAGATTTCATCATTTGAAGAGATGGCTCACCAGTGTGAGTACTTTGTTGATGTTGCAGCAGATGCTAACTCTGACTTCGTTGTGTTTCCGGAAATATTTACAACGCAGCTGATGTCCTTTTTGGATGAACGATCGCCGAGTCAGGCAGTGCGTAGGATGACGGAGTACACGCCACAATATATTGAAATGTTTACGAATCTTGCAGTACGGTACAACATCAATATTATTGGTGGTTCTCATTTTGTCGAGGAAGAGAATGAGGAAATTTATAATATCTCTTATTTATTCCGCCGTGATGGTTCGATTGAGAAGCAATATAAAATTCATATTACGCCAAATGAGCGGAAGTGGTGGGGGATTAGTGCGGGAGATGCCGTTCGCGTCTTCGATACAGACTGTGGAAAGATTGCTATTCAAATTTGCTATGATATTGAGTTTCCAGAATTGGCACGCATTGCGACCGATATGGGCGCTAATATTATCTTTACCCCATTTTGTACAGAAGACCGTCAAGGCTATTTACGTGTTCGTTATTGTGCACAAGCCCGTGCGATTGAAAATCAAATTTATACCGTTATTTCGGGAACAGTCGGTAACTTGCCGCAGACGGATAATATGGATATTCAATATGCACAGTCTGCGATATTTGCTCCATCTGATTTTGAATTTGCGAGAGATGGCATTGTAGGAGAAACAAATGCCAACTTGGAAATGGTTTTAATTGGTGATGTCGACCTTGAAATTTTGCGTCGTCAGCGTCAGGATGGAACGGTCAAGCAGTTGAAGGATCGAAGGCATGATGTGTATCATATTGAGTATAAGAAAGATTGAAAAAGTAGCCGTGCCCACTGAAATAATCAGAGGACACGGCTACTTTTATTTCTTTTTAGAGGGATGCTTGCGCATACTCTTGGTGATACTTTTCCACTTATTCCGCTCTGCAGATTGCGCGGCACGATCCATTTTACGCTCCAAGAAAGCTAATTCCTTTTGCAGTTTTAAATAGCTTGCATAGCGGTCTGCAGGTAATGTACCTGTGGCAAGTGCTTCCTGTATGGCACATCCTGGTTCATTATTATGCTGACAATCATTGAATTTGCATGCGTCTGCAAATGCTTCGATATCTTTAAAGCCTGAATCTAGACTCTCGTTATTCTCCCAAAGCTGAAATTCCCGCATACCAGGTGTGTCGATGAGGACGCCTCCACTTGGGATTTTAATAAGTTCTCGGTGAGTCGTTGTATGACGACCTTTTGCATCATCTTCGCGAATCTCTTGTACAGCCATCATTTCATTGCCACAAATGGCATTTGTCAGCGATGATTTTCCGACACCAGAAGATCCAAGTAAGGCTGCTGTTTTCCCGCCAGTTAACAGTGCAGTTAATTCATCAATGCCTTCACCTGTTACATTGCTAACGGCAAATATATCCGCTCCAAATGCAATGTTACGAGCTTCTTCCATATAGGATGCAGGATCTTCGCAAACGTCTTTTTTCGTTAAGACAACAACGGGATTAGCACCCGAGTCATAGGCGGCGACCAGATAGCGTTCAAGTCTTCTAGCATTGAAATCCTTATTCATTGACATGACGAGGAAGACGACATCGACGTTTACCGCGATAATTTGTTCAACAATTGTTGTACCCGCTGCCTTCCTTGAAAAAAGGGATGTTCTCGGTAGAATTGCATGGATAACTCCGCGTTCTTCCCCAGGCATCTTTTCGACTGCAACCCAATCTCCGACGGCGGGGAAATCACGCCGTTCTAAAGCGTCATGTTGCATAGCACCAGAACAGACAGATAGCCATTCCCCGTCAGCTGTGACTACCCGATACATATGTTTATGTTCAAGTGTGACACGCCCAGGTGTACACTTCTTTATTTTTTCGTTGTCATTCATTGCTTCCCAGTTAGATTCATGGGATGTATTCCAGCCGTATTCTTTTAAATTAATCAATTTATATTCCTCCTGTTATGTGCGTGCTAAAAGTATATAAAAAAGCCGTGAGTCCTGATCGGACACCACGGCTTTCACGCGCATAACAGAATAAGCATACTTTTATCTTTATTCAGCAGAAGGCTATCATCTCCAAAGGAAGATAAGATGACTTTGATTATGCTTCCTGTTCAACGGGTGTTCGAATGCTTGCTGAACAAAGATAATGCCTCCGGCAGATGTCACAGATTTTGAAAGGAGTTTAGGAAGGCAACTCAAGTTACGCAGCGTCCTGCTGCAACGGTTGCATACCCGCATCCTGCGGGCACAAGCTCGATTCAAAATCTGGACGCAATTACGCCGGGGCGTAATCGATTAAAGTATGGCAGGTGAAAGTATGGGTCCGACCGAATTTGCAATAGGTACGATAATAATAGCCATAAAACTTCACCTTCTTTCTGTAAGATGGATTTACAATAACAAAGTTTGAGAAGTATGTCAATATGAACCTTAGTAAATATACATTTTTAGGATAAACAGGCGTTGCTTTCTTAGGAGTAAGCAACGTTATGGTGAAAGTAGACAACGTTTTCTGTGAAGTAAACAGCGTTTGCTGAAGTTCACAACGTATCGAAAGGAGTAAGCAACGTTATAAAGAAAGTAGACAACGTTTTCTGTGAAGTAAACAACGTTTGCAAAAGTTCACAACGTATCATGAGGAGTAAGCAACGTTATGGAGAAAGTAGACAACGTTTTCTTTGTAGTAAACAACGTTTGCAAAAGTTCGCAACGTATCATGAGAAGTAAACAACGTTATGGAGAAAGTAGACAACGTTTTCTGTGAAGTAAACAACGTTTGCTGAAGTTCGCAACGTATCATGAGAAGTAAGCAACGTTATGGAGAAAGTAGACAACGTTTTCTGTGAAGTAAACAACATCCTAGCAAATATAAAAACGGCTCTCATAGTGAGAGCCGCTCTTCATTAAGATTCGAATGACAATTCGGTCGTGTCGTTGGATTGTTCTTGTTCGAATTTGAATACTTCCAAGTAGAGAATATGGTGACCGTCGACATCTTTAACGACGAACTCATAGCCCTGCTCGATAATTTTTTCACCTTGAATGGCATCGAATCGCTGAGTCATAAACCAGCCGCCAATGGTATCAATATCATCTTCGTCGATGTCGATGCCGAGAATGTCATTGACATTTTCGATGAGCATCTTGGCATCTAAGATATAGTGATCCTCGCCTAGCTTTTGAAGTTCAGGTACTTCATCTATATCGAACTCGTCACGAATATCGCCGACGATTTCTTCCAGAATATCTTCAATTGTCACAAGACCCGAAGTTCCACCATACTCATCCATCAGGATAGCCATATGAATCCGTTCCCGTTGAATTTTTAGCAACAGGTCACCAATCGGCATTGTTTCAATAACATGAATAATAGGCTGCATATAGTTAATAACTGGTTGATGCTCCGTTTCCGGATTCTTAATAAATGCAGTTAGTAGATTCTTCATATTGACGAGACCAATAATATGGTCCTTATCTCCATCTGTTACAGGGTAACGCGTATATTGCTCAACACCAATCACTTCGAACACTTCACGCAATGTCATATCTTTTTCGATGGACATCATTTCTGTTCGTGGTGCCATGATTTCCTTGGCGATTCGGTCGTCGAACTCAAAAATCTTATTGACATATTTATATTCAGATTGGTTGATTTCACCGCTTTTCAAACTATCGGCTAAAATCAATCGAAGTTCTTCTTCAGTATGCGCAACTTCGGATTCTGACATCGATTTAAATCCTAAAAGTCTAATCAGGAATTGGGCAGTTCCATTCATTCCTCTAATAATAGGGTATGCCATGCGATAAAAGATAATAAGCGGTTTTGAAAAGAGCAATGTAATTTCTTCTGCTTTTTGTATCGCAATTGTTTTAGGAGCTAGCTCTCCGACGACAACATGTAGAAATGTGACGATTGAAAAGGCGATAATGTATGAAGCGATGCTTGTTGTACTAGCGGATAGACCTAAGCTTTCCCAGATAGGGGCTAACATGAGATTGACAGTAGGTTCACCGAGCATTCCAAGTCCAAGAGCGGTAATCGTAATCCCTAATTGACAAGCGGATAAGTATTCATCCAAATTACCAATTACCTTTCTAGCGTTGATGGCTTTGTGGTTTCCTTCCGCAACAAGCTGATCAATTCGTGATGTCCTTACTTTTACAATTGCAAATTCACTCGCAACAAAAAATGCGGTGAGGGCGATCAAGACAGCAAATGCTGCCAATCGTATGGGAATTTCCAAATAGTTACTTTGTCCCGCACCCGGATGAGGGGTAGAACAAAGTGTACACCTCCTGTAGGGTAAAATAGTTAGTTAAGACAATGATAATTTATTTACAAGAAAAAAACAAATAGTTTTGCTTGACCACTTGTCGATTCGATTTTGTATTGCGGCTGCATTCAAGCTTGAAGTCGATACGATCGCGGTCCTAGAAGGAGTTATTCATTTCAGTGGATTGTGAATGAAATATAATTTCTGAAAACTATTGACAGTCGGAAAATGGAAATGGTAACCTGTAATAGTTAGATACTCGAAATAGAAAGGGAGGTACGGAATATGAAAAAGCTATACATCACTCAAAACAACTTCATGATCGATCCGTCCTATCCTGCTTCTATTCAATTTTGAATGTGAATATATATGGAATGGAACGGATATCCGTTCCTTTTTGTTAAGCACACGCTTATGTTAAAAGGCGTGTGCTTTTTTGATTTTATGGTATACCATATTTTGGTGTTTTCACGCTTTGCGTGTTACATAAAGTTGGCCTTATTCAGTAGGGTGTTTTTCCCTACTGAATTTAGCCCCAACCAATCGGGCAATTAGAGATCGTTCATTGCCGCTTGAAAAGTGGTAATGTTACGAAGTCTTATTGCGGGATAAAAAAACTGAGAAAAGGAGTGCTGGCTATGTTAATCATGAAACAGCAAAGGAAAATATTGAAAAAGGAATCTCTTGAAAGTGGATAGTTGGTAGAGAAGAAGGAAGAGGGTAGATGGGGTTATGTTTTCGGTTTTATTCAAATTAAAGTGGTTTTTTAAAGAAAATCGTAAGAGGTATACAGTTGCACTCATCTTATTGATGATCACGAATGTGTTAGTTGTGATTCCACCTTGGCTCATTGGTGAAGCCATTGACTCCATTTATATGCAGACGTTGACGATGAAGTTATTAGTCGGATTTATTGGCGCCATGTTGCTCATTATGGTTGTTGGTTATGCATTTAATTTCGTATGGCAATACCAACTATTCGGTGGTGCTTATGTCATTGAAAGGCAGCTCCGTGGGAGACTAATGCGCCATTTCTTAAAGATGACGCCGACGTTTTATGAGAAAAATAAAACGGGTGATTTGATGGCGCGTTCAACAAATGACTTGCGTGCTATTTCTGAAACTGCAGGATTTGGGATTATGACGCTCGTTGACTCAACGCTGTATTTAATGACACTCGTTTTGACGATGGGTTTTCTTGTGTCGTGGAAATTGACGCTGGTAGCGATTATACCGTTGCCGATTTTGGCGTACATTATGCAGGTGCTTGGAAAGAAGATTCATGAGCGATATATGACAGCTCAGCAAGTGTTTGGTGATTTGAATGATAACGTCTTAGAAGCAGTGGCCGGTGTACGTGTCGTTCGTGCTTATGTACAAGAGCGTGCAACTGAAAATGAATTCGCGAAAATGACGGAAGATGTTTTTCAAAAAAATATGCATGTCGAAAAAATTGATGCTTTGTTCATGCCTATTTCAAAAGTGCTAACAGGGTTGACGTATATGATTGGACTCGGTTATGGGGCGTATCTCGTTTCTATAGAAGATATGACACTGGGGAATCTTGTAACGTTTAACGTTTACCTTGGGATGATTGTGTGGCCGATGTTTGCGATTGGGGAATTAATCAACGTTATGCAGCGCGGCAATGCGTCACTTGACCGGGTGACGGAGACGCTCGACTATGAGGAAGACGTTAAAGACCCTGAACAGCCCGTTACGCTGGAGCAACCCGAAAATGTTGGCTTCCGAGATGTTGTCTTTACGTATCCGATGTCGCATTCAGTCAACCTAGATGCGATTAAACTCCATTTGGATCGTGGCGATACACTTGGGATTGTCGGTAAGACAGGTAGTGGAAAGACGACATTTGTGAAACAGCTATTGCGTGAATACCCCGTTGGAGAAGGGGAAATTGTTTTCTCAGGTGTACCATTGCAGTCGATGACCAAAAATCAAGTGAGGGACTGGATTGGTTACGTTCCGCAAGAACATGTGTTGTTCTCACGGTCAGTAAGAGAAAATATTTTGTTCGGTAGACCAGATGCAACAGAGGCAGATATTGCAGAAACGATTCGTCTGTCCTATTTTGAAAAAGATCTTGAAATGTTACCAAATGGATTGGAAACGCTCGTTGGAGAAAAAGGTGTTGCCTTGTCTGGTGGACAGAAGCAACGAATTTCTATTGCACGTGCACTGGTGAAAAATCCAGAAATACTTATTTTGGATGACTCACTATCTGCTGTTGATGCTAAAACGGAAGCAAAAATTATTGAGAATATCCAAGCAGAACGTTCCGGTAAAACGACAATTATTACGACGCATCGACTATCAGCAATCCAACACGCCAATTGGATTATTGTCCTGGATGATGGTCGTGTGGTTGAAGAAGGAACACATGAAGAGCTGCTAGATATGAACGGCTGGTACAAAGAGCAATTCGACCGCCAGCAGATTGGGGAGGTTGAATAATATGGGTACTGGTAAACGTTTATTTCACTATGCGCTTGATTATAAAAAGTTATTGATTACAGGTCTGATTTTTCTTGCCATTGCAGTAGGTGCGGATCTGATGGGTCCGATGATTGCCATGAAAATTATTGATGACCATATTGCGAGTGCTGTAGATGGCGGTATCGATTTTGAGCCGATTATCAAACTGCTTGCTGTCTTTTTCGGGCTAGCAATTGTCACAGCGATTTTTAGGTATTTTCAATATTTATTGCTACAAAACGCTGCGAATCGTATTATCCAGAAAATGCGTAATGATTTGTATGAGCATATCCAAACATTGCCGATCAGTTATTTTGATAATTTACCGGCTGGGAAAGTTGTTGCGAGGATTACGAATGATACAGAAGCAATTCGGAATTTGTATGTGACAGTCGTTTCACAGTTTGCGATTAGTGGGATGTCTATTACGGGAATCTATATTGCCTTGTTTTTTTTAGACCCTAAAATGGGTGCGATTACGCTGTTCGTTTTACCCATTTTGTATATTTGGATGAAGATGTACAGGAATTTCGCTTCTAAGGTGAACCATATTATTCGTGGTAAAGTGAGTGATATGAATGCGATGATTAATGAATCGATTAATGGGATGACCATTATTCAGGCATTTCGTCGTGAAAAGCAGATGGAAGAAGAATTCCGCGAGCTGAATGATGAGCATTACCTCTATCAAAATAGGTTGTTAAAAGTGGAGGCAGCGACGTCACATAACTTGGTCGATATTATTCGGTCGTTGGCGTTTGTATTCTTCATCTGGTATTTCGGTGGCGCATCATTGACTACGGAAAGTGTGATATCAGCCGGGTTGCTCTATGCATTCGTGGATTACATTACACGATTGTTTAACCCTGTAACCGGGGTCGTGAATCAGTTTGCGCGACTTGAACATTCACTTGTTGCTGCAGAGCGTGTTTTCAAACTGTTGGACAGAAAAGGGGAGCCAGTCAGTGATGATAAAATCGCTCGGTACCGTGGAAATGTTCGTTTTGAAAATGTGTGGTTTGCTTATAATGAGGAAGAATATGTGCTGAAGGATCTTTCATTCGAAGCGAAGCAGGGGGAAACGGTGGCGCTCGTTGGTCATACGGGATCCGGGAAAAGTTCGATTATGAATTTGCTGTTCCGTTTCTATGATGCATCGAAAGGGAAGATAACGATTGATGGCATGGACATTGGCGATATGCCTCGTCAGACGGTTCGGGATCATATGGGGATTGTCCTGCAGGATCCGTATTTATTTAGCGGCACGGTTGAGTCGAATGTCAGTTTAGGGGATGCGCGTATTACACGTGAAAAAGTGCAGCAATCGCTTGATGCGGTTGGTGGAGAACGCGTGTTGAAGCATTTACCAGGTGGCATTGATGAGCCGGTTGTCGAGAAGGGTAGTACGTTGTCCTCTGGGCAGCGACAGCTGATTTCATTTGCACGGGCATTGGCATTTGACCCAGCGATTTTGATTTTGGATGAAGCGACGTCTAACATTGACACAGAGACGGAAGAAATTATTCAGCATGCAATGGACGTACTGAAAAAAGGGCGGACGACATTTATCATTGCCCATAGGCTTTCGACGATTAAGAATGCGGATCGGATTTTAGTATTAGACCGCGGAGAAATTGTGGAAAGTGGCTCGCATGATGAGTTGTTAGTGCTTGGCGGGCAGTATGCGCAAATGTATAAATTGCAGGCGGGAACTTCCCCTCAACCGAAAATTGGTTGAGGGGGGTTCCCTCTTTTTTGGTGGCGGGTGGGCTTACTGGTTTGCAAGCGTGGTTACTATCGTTCGAGGGGATTTTCTTCTAAGCTAGTTGAAAAACTATTCCGAAAGACGTATATTTAGTGTATCGAAATATCTGTGTGCGGAAAGTTGGAGTGCCATGGGGAAATGGTTGATGGATTGGAAGAGGAAAATTTCCTCGTTCAATCAAAATGTTAGGCTGTTCATGCTAGCGAATGTGCTCATTCAAATTGGAATGGGTGTTTTTATGGTCATGTACAATCTCTATATAAAAGAATTGGGGATGCCGGAAACCGTAAATGGTAAAGTCATTTCTATGACGGCGCTGGCATCGGCGATTATGCTTGTTCCAGCAGGTTTTCTGAGTGATAAATTTGGTCGAAAATGGATGATTATTGGCGGTGCGTTATTTGGGGCGATGACGTTGTTTTACCGCAGTGTTGCGATTGCGGAAACGCCGATTATTTACGCAGCATTTTTAACGGGTTTGTTCATGGCGTTTGTGCAAGTGTCGGGTGTCCCGTTTTTGGCGGAGAACTCGACGTCGGCTGAACGGGTGCATATGTTCAGCATCCATTTTGCTATGATGACTGTGGCTAATGTCGTTGGTAGTCTGTTTGGTGGTGTGATAGCAGATGTTCTTGAGATTGTTGGTGGCATGGATGCAGCGTCGGCGATTCGATGGGCGTTACTTGTAGGAGCAGCTATTTTTACAGTTGGTTTACTGCCGTTATTCAAACTGCGCAATAAGCCACCGGAGCCTGTGCAAGTGAAACATGATGAGCTAGAGAAAGTGGAGCGTGTTGATAGTAGCTTTAAGCGCAATATTATTCTAATCTTCCATTTCTCGTTTGCAAGTTTGTTGATTGGTATTGGGTCTGGGTTAGTTGTTCCTTATTTGAATTTATATTTCTCGAATCGTTTTGATGCGTCGAATGCTTATATTGGGCTCGTTTTATCGCTCGGATCTGCGATGACGGCGGTGGCAATGCTTATTGGACCGATGCTTGTGAAGAGAGTTGGAAAAGTAAAGGCTCTCATTATTTTTCAAATGCTGTCGATTCCGTTTCTCATCTTGACGGCATATACGACCTCGCTATTGTTGGCATCACTTGGTTTCCTAATGCGTCAGGCACTCATGAACGCAGGGAATCCCATTCAAAGTGCAATTGCAATGGAAATTGTTGCAGATAAATACAAGGGACTTGCGAACTCGGTGAACCAGATGGTGTTCAATATTGGCTGGGCGACGATGGGTCCGGTGGCAGCGGGGCTTGTTATTGCAAATGGCTTCTACTGGGGCTATGCCTATGCATTTACCATCACGGCAGGCTTGTACATTGTGTCGTCTACATACTATTTCTTTGTTTTTGGTAAGAGAAAGTTAGCGGAGGAATAGTAAAATGCCCTGCATAATTGCAGAGCATTTTGTCATTCACCATACCTAGGCTGTGTTTCCTTCCAAGCATTTTGCTCGTTTGGAACCCGGCTTTTATCCTCAAAGACATTTTCGGTTTTCTGATTTTGTACTTGTAACTGCTCTTTTTCCTTACGCAGTTCTTCGGGTGATTTTTCTTTTGTCATACTACGCCTCCTTATTGGTCATAGAGCATAGTATTCCCGAAACAATCGATAATCAATCATAGACGTGGAAAGTCATTAATTCGTGAATCATCTTTTTTACGTTATCTTCTTCGGGCGGCGTCTCTCCGTTCCAACGAATTTCTCCCTCCGGCATATAATCGCCCGTATACCTTGTATTGCGAAAGAAAAATGCAAAAGTCCAACCCGGCAATTTCGTATTGTCATACATGGGCTTATAACTGAAATGTTGTAGCATAGTGATACTCCTCTCATAAGATACTACCCCATCGCATAAAATCAGAGTAAAGATAAGCGAAAGGGTGCTGACTTGTTTGTAAATAAATTAAAGCAGGCCATTGAAGACGAGTACAAAGATTATTATTATTATAAATCAATGTACAGTCTGACGAATGATCCGCTCTGGCAAGATTTCCTCCGTCATATGTATGAAGATGAAAAAAGCCATTACGAAATGTTCCAACAGCTCTATTATATGATGACAGGGACATTTGTTCAAAATCCGAAGAAACCATTACCTTGTTATAACCTGAAAGAATGTGTCCAACGGGCGTTGGTGGATGAGTTAGAGGCTATTGAAACGTACAAGGAAATGTTGCTGACGATTCCAATTCAACAAGCCTATAATCCGTTATTTATCGCAATGAATGACGAAATGGAGCATGCGATTCGCATGTCGACGATGTACAATGCATTATCTTGAATTAACAAAAGACTTCGGTTTTATGGAGGGGTAAAATTGATGATAAGCCTTTGCATTTTTCCGTTTGGTTTCGTTCTGCTATAATTGGGACGTAAAGAAACGGGAAAAGGTGAAGCGATTGGATTTTTTATGGACATTGTTATTTATGACCTTAATTGGTGCGTTGATTGGTGGATTTACGAATCATTTGGCGATCAAAATGCTATTTAGGCCACATGAAGCAAAATATATCGGAAAATGGCGTTTGCCATTCACGCCAGGTTTGATTCCAAAAAGACGTGACGAATTGGCAAGACAGCTAGGGAAGACGGTTACGAATTATTTATTAACACCGGAAACTTTTCGAAAAAAATTATTGACACCTGACATGGAAAAAAAGGCAGAGAGCTTCATTCAACAAAAACTGGAAGAACATGTCCTTCATTCAGATAAAACCTTGAATGATTGGCTGGCGACTGCGGGTGCGACACAAGTTGCGGAAAAAGCAGAACAGCAAGTGTTGGAGTTGCTTAATGCCCAGCTTAACGCCGTGCGTAGAAAGCTGACGACCGGAACGGTGGAAGAGGTGCTACCGGAAAAGTGGCGGGTGGAAGCAGGAGAGCGTATTCCAACTGTGACAACGTACATTTTAAGTAGGTCAGAGCAATACTTCGCATCTGATGAAGGAAAAGCGATGTTCCGTAATCTTATTGATGATTTCTTGGCCTCTAAAGGAACATTGGGTAGTATGGTCAATATGTTTTTTGGCGAATCAGAGTCGCTAGTTGGTAAAGTGCAAAAAGAAGCGATTAAGTTTGTCACTGCGCCTGGTACGATTGCATTAGTGAACACGATTATTTATAATGAGTGGGAAAAGCTACAGCAGCGCCCTGTAGAGGAATTGTTGGCTGGCTTTGATTGGGATGGACTATTCGGGTCGATTTCAACGTATGCGAAAAATGAGTTGGCGTTGGAAGCGCGTTTGAATAAGTCGATTCGTCATTACTGGCCGAATGGGGCAGAATGGACAGCGGTTAATATCACGCCAAAGCTCACTGAATTTGCTTTTTATCAAGCAGAAGTACAATTGGAAAAATCGCTTGGAAAACTGAAATTAGATGATATGGTAAGAGAGCAAGTCGATACGTTTCCAGTGGCAGTGCTAGAGGATTTGATGCTAGGTATCTCCAAGCGAGAGTTTAAAATGATTACCGTTCTTGGTGCATTGCTTGGTGGAGTCATCGGAATCGTACAAGGACTTATCGTCTTTGCAACAAATTTATCGTAGGGGGAATTGGACATGACAGTGAATATTTATGATGACTTGAACAAATTGGAGGCAACGTTCCGTACAACGGTGGAATTTGCAGAAGTAGAGCAAGCAGTAGGCGAAGTGAAAGCGGATGAAGAAGCATTGGCGTTGTTCAAAAACTTCCGTAAAATTCAAATGACACTTCAGGAAAAACAAATGCAGGGTGAAGAAGTTGTTGCAGAAGAACTTGAATATGCACAAAAAACAGCACAGCTTGCACAACAAAATCCTAAAATCATGACGATGCTTGAAGCGGAAATGAAGCTCAGTGGCTTGATTGAAGAAGTGAATCGCGTGCTGATGAAGCCCGTACAACAGCTATATGAAACTATCTAAAAACCGGCATATGCCGGTTTTTTTCGGGCCAAAAGGAAGTCGGTCACGCAACCGTTGCTGTAGGACGCAGCGAACTTAGGTTGCGTTCCATCGTTTGGTACAATTGACGTTATGAGATTGATGAATAGAAAGTTGGTACACATACATGCAGAAAATTATTATTAAACAATCATTCGAGCAGGATTGGATTCGGATGTTCACGCATCTAGCTAATCTGTTTTTCGAGCAGTCGAAAATTATAGATGAAGACGAAGCAGAGGCCATTGCTGTAGTATTTTCACTCGAAAAAAATGCGGATAATCTACTGATAGGGAAAGCGTTTCTTACATGGAATGGCGCAGAGTATGCCGCTGAATTTTCGGAGCTAGAAGAGAATGAGGATGAAAAAATTCAAACACGTCAGCTCAAGCGAATTTATTCACATATTTTGCTAGAAGCACTTGAACAGGCGACGGGTATGCAGCAATCATGGGGGATTTTAACAGGAATTCGTCCGATGAAACTGTACCATAAATACCGTCGGCAAGGGCATAGTACGGAACAAGCGCAGCAATTGCTTATGGACCGTCATCGAATCTCGAGTGAGAAAAGTGAGCTCCTTGCAAAAATTGCAGACGTTCAACTTCGCTCAGTCCCCGATTTATATGACCTGAAAGAAGAAGTGAGTATTTATATCGGGATTCCCTTTTGCCCAACAAAATGTGCCTACTGTACGTTTCCTGCCTATGCCATTCATCGGAAAAATGGTCGGGTAGAATCCTTCCTTGATGGATTGCATGAAGAGATTCGCGAAATGGGCAAATGGTTAACGGAGCGCAATATGGCGATTACGACAATCTATTTCGGTGGAGGGACGCCAACTTCCATTGAAGCTGAAGAGATGGATGCATTGTATGAAACGATGTATGCCTCGTTCCCGAACATGGAAAACGTTCGTGAAGTAACGGTAGAAGCAGGTCGCCCAGACACCATTACGCCTGACAAAATTGAAGTATTGAAGAAATGGGGCATTGACCGTATTAGCGTCAATCCACAATCATATACAGATGAAACTTTAAAAGCCATTGGGCGTCACCATTCCGTGCAAGAGACTGTCGATAAGTTTTGGCTATCCCGAAATATGGGCATGAAAAATATTAATATGGATCTCATCATCGGCTTACCGAATGAAGGGATTGAGGAATTTCAACATTCGCTTGATGAAACCGCGAAGATGCAGCCAGAATCACTGACTGTTCATACACTGTCATTCAAACGGGCATCTGAAATGACACGCAATAAGGATAAATATAAAGTAGCGGATCGTGAGACGGTTGAACAAATGATGAAGCTTGGCGAACAGTGGAATGTGGAAAATGGTTATGAGCCATACTATTTGTATCGTCAGAAAAATATTTTAGGTAACTTAGAAAACGTTGGCTATGCAAAGCCGAATGAAGAGAGTATTTACAATATCGTCATCATGGAAGAAGTACAGACGATTATTGGCGTTGGCTGTGGGGCATCTAGTAAATTCATCGACCCGACAACAGGAAAAATTACGCAGTTTTACAACCCGAAAGATCCCGCTGCATATATCCTGACTTTTGAGGATGCGATTGAGAAGAAGCTAGAATATTTGAATGCAATTTTTCCGGAGACGGTAATTAAATAGAGGGTATATGGAAAAGACATCGAATATAATTAAATGAATGATCATTCATTTAATTAAAAGGGGTGTCTTTTTTATGTATACAACTGTCGAATTGAAAAAAGAAGGGCGTTTAGCAAACCTAACATTGAATAGGCCAGAGTCAATGAACGCGATGGATGATGTCATGATGAAGGAACTAGCAGACGTTTTTGAAGAGCTGAAGAGTGATACAACGGTGCAAGTGCTAGTGATTCAGGGCGCAGGTCGTGCTTTTTCTGCGGGTGGGGATATTAAAGCGATGGTGGACCCCGATAGCCCGCTAGATATCGGCAAGGTTATGGTCGATGTGTCGCGTCTTGCGAAAGCATTGTACACATTGCCGCAAATTACAATTGCGGTCGTTCATGGGGCTGCGGCTGGTCTTGGGTTTAGTGTTGTTCTTGGCTGCGACATTATTATTGCTGAGGAAGACAGCAAGTTGGCGATGAACTTTATTGGAATTGGTCTTGTGCCGGACGGAGCGGGCCACTTCTTCTTAAAGGAACGCGTTGGTGTGCCGCAAGCGAAAAAACTGATTTGGTCAGGTAAGGTGATGAATGGTTCGGAAGCCTTGGCTAAAGGTTTGATTGACGAAGTGACACCGGAAGGTAAGGCGGCTGAATATGGCGAGGCGTATGCACAGAAATTGCTTGCTTCACCTATTGCGTCGATGATGGCGTCGAAGAACATTTTACATGTGCAGAACATTGCTGAACTTGAAAATGTCTTGAAAATGGAAAGTGAGGCACAAGTAGCGATGCGTAAAACGGCTGACCATATGGAAGGCATTCAGGCGTTTGTGGAGAAGCGAAAGCCAGTGTTTACGGGGAAATAAAAGAAGTACCGGATGCTAACCTAATTGAAGGCGAGTAATTTGAACCAGCACTTATTAATATAAATTAGTTAAATTGAAAAACGATACACCTACTCGGCTCGCCGTTGAGTAGATGTATCGTTTTTTATTTATATTTATCGACCGTTTCTCGCCAAGCGAAATCCCCATTTTCGACAGAGCGGAGTAAAAGCTCAGCTGTTGCGATGTTCGTTGCAAGTGGAATACCATAGACATCGCACAATCTCAGTAATGCACTGACGTCAGGTTCATGTGGCTGTGCCGTCAATGGATCACGGAAAAAGAGAATGAGGTCCAACTCGCCTGTTGCTAACATCGCACCAATTTGTTGGTCGCCGCCTAAAGGTCCTGACATGAGTCGGTTAACGGAAAGCTTTGTTTCGTCCATTATTCTTTTCCCAGTCGTCCCCGTTGCATATAACGTATATTGTGAAAAGATATGTTCATAAGCGATTGTGAAATTCACCATTTCATTTTTCTTCTCATCATGAGCAATTAATGCGATTTTCATTTTGGAACACCCCTTTATTCTACTGGTAAGGACTAATCCTATTCACTTATAGATTATCACAATTTGACGATACGTGTATTAAATACTATTGGGTGCTACCAATTCAACCTTCATTCTATCTGGGTCTTCAAAGTAAACCGCGTAATGTTCAGGCCCACCGGCGAATGGATGCTTTTTAGTGTAAAGGATATGAATTCCTTTATGTTGTAATTTGCCTGTCAGCTCATCGACCTGTTGACGTGAGCTTGCGTGAAATGCCAAATGATTAAGGCCTACTCGGCATCTATGATAGGGCACATCCAAAAACCTGTCTTCGGCCTGTACAAAAACAAGATATGTTTCGCCTAATTTCCAACTCCGCCCACTTTCCCATTCCTGAAACGAGCTATAGCCTAATTCCTCGAGCAACCAACCCCAAAAATCAACTGTCTGTTTCAAGTCGGAAACATACAGTTCAATATGATGAATTAGCCCTTGTGTCATTTTTATCCCCCCTATTAGATAAAAAAAGTGCAACCAAGCTAAAAAATGTCCTTGGATGCACTTTTTGTTATGAATGAAACAATAATAATTTCCCAGCTGGGGATGCGAGACGATGTGTTTTTTCAACAAGGTCCTTCTCTTCAAGCAATGCCTGTCCTTGTACTTTTGCCGCCTCATCTGTTTCCGCCGTGAACGTCTCTTCTGTAATCAATGCCCCAGTAGGTTCATATGCAGTCAGTTTGTAAGTTCTCACAACATTCACCCTTCCCATTCTTTTTTATTCATTATACTACAATACTACAAAAGATTCTAAAAATAATTTGTAAAGGTTACTTGACATTTTATGGTTAGTAAAGTAACCTTTACGTAAAGCTACCTTTACTATTTGAAGGGAGGAGCAAAAAAATTGAATAACTTGATTAAGGATATGCGGACAGAGATGGGGTTGACGCAAGATGATCTATCGGAGAAATTAGAAGTTTCTCGGCAGACGATTATCTCGCTTGAAAAAGGTCGATATAATCCATCGCTGACGTTAGCCTTCAAACTTGCGAAGTTGTTCAATTGTCGCATTGAAGATATTTTTACACCGGAGGAGGAATGAAGATGCGGGAGGATTTTCACTTACTAGATTTTATGCTAGGTTTGCCGTTGGGGCTTGGAATCGGATTACTTGTTTGGTATTTCGTATGGAAAAAAGGGAAGAAAGAACGTCGCTATGACGAGCGCTATCAAAGGATTCAGGAGCAAGCAAAATCGCTGTCTTGGAATGTGACGGTATTGGCAATTTTAATTGCTTGGTCGATTATCATTGTTTTTGAAGGGCCTGGACTTTCATTCTTTTTGTTCACTGCACTTTATATAATTGCCATAACAGCTTATGGAATTGGAGCTACCATAGCAGACAAAAGAAATTAATATGAAACTTCAGCTTACTAGATACGTATATGTAGAAGGGTGAAAAACGAAAGGGGTAACAAAATGACTTTATTACTTGAAAACGTTACAAAGCGCTTCGGCGACTTTACTGCCGTTGATAATTTGACGCTATCCGTTGGGGATGGCACGATGTACGGGTTTCTTGGTGCCAATGGGGCGGGTAAGACGACGACGTTCCGTATGATTCTTGGACTTTTGAATGCGAATGAAGGGCGGGTTACTTGGAATGGTAAACCTATTTCTTATGCGACGAGTCCTGAAATCGGTTATTTACCAGAAGAGCGTGGCCTTTACCCGAAAATGAAAGTGGAAGACCAGCTTATATTTCTTGGACAGCTACGAGGCATGAGCAAATCAGATGCGAAAAAAGAGCTTCATAACTGGCTCGAACGTTTTGAAGTTCCGCATTATGCCAATAAAAAAATTGAAGAGCTATCGAAAGGGAATCAGCAGAAGATCCAAGTGATTGCATCCCTTCTGCATAAGCCGCAACTGCTCATTCTTGACGAACCGTTTTCTGGTCTTGATCCGGTGAATGTTGAAATGTTGAAGGCAGCCATTTTAGATTTTCGGAATGACGGTGCCACGATTGTATTTTCAAGTCATCGCATGGATCATGTGGAAGAATTATGCGAGCAGTTAAGCATCATTGATAAGGGCAAACAGATCGTCAGTGGTTCGCTTCGGGATGTTAAAAGGTCATTCAGTAAGCATAATGTTCGTATTCATTCAGATAATGATTTGTCGCAGCTTGCATCCATTTCGGGTGTTATGTCCGTCACTAAAACAGTAGAAGGTGCGGTTTACCAAGTAGAAGCAGAAGCAATCGCTAGCAAACTACTGACAGCTGCTTTGCAAACAGGTCCAATCCGTCACTTTGAAATTGAAGAGCCTTCACTGCAAGATATTTTCATCGAAAAGGTGGGGAAACAACATGCGTGAATTTATGATTATTTTTAAACAGGCATTCGTGACAAAAGCGAAAACGAAATCATTCATCATTACAACTGCTATTATGTTGGGTGCGGTTTTTCTGTTTGCCAATATGGGCAAAATTATTGATGGTGTAAAAAGTATCACGGGTGGCGACAATGAGTCGGCTCAAGTGCTACAAGTGATAGATGAGAGTGGTATTTTAATAGAGCGTTTAACTGCACAGTTTGAGGCAAGTGGCTCGGATATGAAAGTAGATAAAGCAAGTGAATCAGAAGAAGCACTGACTGATCAAGTGAAGGAAGGGGAAATCGACTCCTTTTTGACACTGAAATTGGATGATACCAATACGATTCAAGCAAACTATACATCGATGAGCTCGATGGAATTCTCACTTCCAATGATGCTACAGGAAGCTCTAGAGTCCATTCAAACAGAAATGAAAGCAGAAGAATTATCTCTGTCGGGAGAGCAAGTGCAGACATTGTTTACGCCGATTCAGTTTGACCAACATTCTGTATCACCGTCAGCGAAAACGGAAGAAGAGCTGAGTCAGGCACGTGGTCTTGTCTATGTGCTTATGTTCCTCATTTACTTTGCGGTTATTATGTATGCAAGCATGATCGCAACAGAAGTGGCGACGGAAAAATCATCTCGTGTCATGGAGATTTTGATTTCTAGTGTATCTCCCGCGAAGCATATGTTTGCCAAAGTGTTGGGGATTGGCTCGCTTGGTTTATTGCAAATGGTGCTGTTTGGTCTTGCAGGCTTCATAGCGTTGAAAACGTCCGCAACTGACATGGCAGATGGTTTCTTCTCTGTCTTTGGATTTTCAAATATGAATGTTGGAACAATCGTTTATGCCATCGTCTTCTTTTTATTAGGCTACTTCCTGTATGCGACGCTTGCGGCTTTATTAGGCTCGCTTGTGAGTCGAATAGAAGACGTGCAACAAATGATTATGCCAATGACATTGTTAATTGTTGCAGCATTCATGATTGCGGCGACAGGTCTAGGTAATCCAGAAATGGCGTATATCAAATATGCTTCCTTCTTCCCGTTTTTTGCACCACTCGTCATGTTCTTACGTGTTGGTATGCTTGATTTACCTGTGTGGGAGCCCGTGTTATCCATCGCGATTTTACTCGTAACGATTTTCATCCTCGGCTGGTTTGGCGCACGCGTTTACCGAGGCGGTGTTCTGATGTATGGTCCATCAAGGTCGTTGAAGGATATTAAGAAGGCCATTCAGTTGGGGAAAGAATAAATTTTAAGGTAAAGTCTTATCGCACATGAAATCTCATGCGATAAGGCTTTATTTTATGTGCGGAAAATAACTAACTATGATAAAATAAGAACAAGTATTCGTTGGGTGGGGGAGGAATTCTAGTTGTCGACTATTCGATTTATTCACACGGCTGATTTGCACTTAGACAGCCCATTTAAAGGTATGACCGGCTTGCCAATGGAGCGGTTGAACGACTTGCGGAACAGTACGTTTGTGGCATTCACCAACCTGATTGAACACGCGCTCAACACAAAGCCGGATTTCGTGCTAATTGCTGGAGACATTTACGATGGTGAGGATCGAAGTTTGCGCGCGCAAATGAAATTCCATGAAGGAATGGAAAAATTGAACGAGGTAGGCATACCTGTATTTATTTCACATGGTAATCATGATCATCTTGCTGGCAGATGGACCCGTTTTGCGCTACCACCGAATGTCCATGTTTTCCGTGATCAGGTGGAGGAAGCCCAATTCAGCGTCAATGGACAAGCTGTGTCAATCTATGGATTTAGCTATAAAGAGCGGCATATTCGTGAGCGGAAGATAGAGGAGTATCCGATGGCGCAGGATCAGGATGTATTTCATATCGGAATGCTTCATGGAAGTTTGGCTGGAGATGAAACACATGCAGTGTATGCGCCGTTTACGAAAAGTGATTTACTAGCTAAGCACTACGATTATTGGGCGCTCGGCCATATCCATCTGCGGCGACAGTTACATGAGCACCCTCCAATTGTGTACCCGGGAAATTTGCAAGGGCGACACCGTAATGAGCGCGGCGTGAAAGGCTTTTACGAAGTGGAGTTATCGAAAGTGAGTGCATCACTTCATTTCATCCCTGCGTCTGAGCTTTTTTTTGAACGTCTGGAAGTATCGTGTAAAGGAATCAGTCATGCTAATGAATGGCTGGTCGCTTGTCGAGATGTACTTGAGGCTTTCAATTCGCAGTTTGGGGCAGGCATTGTGGAGCTGTTGATGGTGGATATAGATGTCAGGGCTTCGGAGTTATTTCGGCAATCGATGGAGCAGGAATGGTTAGATGTGTTACGCGATGCGATGGGGGACAGTGAGCCGTTTATCTGGGTGCAGAAGCTGTCATTTGTTCAGTCAGCCACTCTAACAGCAGCTCAGGGAGCGCTTGGACAATCGGTTATCGGGATGATTGACGGATGGCAGGAAAATGACTGGAAGGACGCTTTGAAGGAGCTATATCAGCATACTCAAGGCGTGAAGTACTTAGATATTTTACAAGTAGATGACATAGAAGAGATTAAAGCAGCGGCAATGGCATTAATAGCGGCGGAAATGGAATGAGGTGATGAAATGAAAATTGATAAGCTAATCATTTATGGATTTGGCAAACATGACAATGCCGCAATCGATTTTGGCTTAGGTATGACGGTTTTATATGGGAAGAATGAGGCTGGAAAAACAACAATCCAGCAATTCATCCTGCATATCCTTTTTGGCTTCCCGCAGAAAAATAGTACCTTGCTACGCTATGAACCAAAATCAGGCGGCAAGTATGGCGGACAAGTGCATGTAGTAGATGAAAGATACGGCAAATGTATCGTTGAACGTGTTCGTGGGAAATCAGCTGGTGATGTCACTGTCCATTTTGAAGACGGAACAACGGGTGGCGAACAAGAACTTAGTATATTGCTGCGCCAATATGATCGAGCATCGTTTGAATCAATCTTTTCATTTTCCTTGTTGCAGCTACAAGGCTTCGACAAGATGGACGAGGAAGAGCTGAGTCGAACGCTGCTTGCCTCGGGGACGACGGGTGTAGAATCCTTATTGCAGCTTGAAAAAAGAATGGACAAAGAGATGGCGGAGCTGTTCAAAAAGTCTGGGAAAATTCCAGAGATGAATGTCAAGATGATGGAACTGCGTGAGCTGGAAATGGAGTTAAAAGATGCCCAAGGGAAAGTGGCAGAGTATGCACCAGCAATTCAACGACTGCAAGAAATCGACACGCAATCGAAGGATTTATATGCACGACGCGAAACACTTCAGCAACAGGCAGGGCAGCTAGCGATTACACGACAGCTTCTCCCTTTACATCAGAAGAAAGTGGCTCTTGAAGCAAAGTTAGTGCAATTGCATGTAACTGATTTTCCAGTAGACGGTATCCGACGTTATGAGGCGCTGGTTGATAAATGGACGGAAGCGGATGCAACAAAGCGGAGATTGTCAGAAGAACTGGCACAGTTAACGGCAACAATGCCGGAGCAGCAGGCGGCTAATCGTTTGGTGGATAGTGAGATTTTATTGGCAAAAGAGGCGGAGTGGCATGGTTGGTGTGTGGCAATGAGGTCTGCCACAGATGAATTAAAGCGTTTAACGGATGTGAAAAGCCGCTTGATGGGGAGATTAGGTGTACAGGGCGAACGGGCAGAGCAACGGCTTCTGCAAGCGAATGTCTCCTTACAGAAGGAGGAAGAGATCCATCGTCTATTAGCCGACCTCGCAGCATGTGAACAGCAAATCGGCTATTCAGAGCGTCAGCTTGCACAACTGGAAAATGATTTAGTTGTAGTTAAAACAAAACTCCACGACCTACAACAAACAGCGGCTTCGCCGGAGGAATTGGAGCGTGTCCAGCAATGGCCTACCATTCGCCAGCAGCTCGCGGAGGCGAAAGCTTATGTGGCGATGGGGGGACGGCAACGGGCTAACAATGTAGTTGTTATGCCTACCTTGCTAGTTGTGTTAGCTATCGCGTGTATGCTCATTGGTTTTATTCAAAAAGAATGGCTTATTATCATACTAGGAGCTGTTTGTGGGCTAGCTGGTGTATTTTTGTGGAAGCGTCAAGGCTCACAAGCCGGTGATGCACTGAAAATGCAGGAGATGGAACGTCTCGTCGCCTTGTATGAAGGGCAAGAACAGCAAATGGAGCAGCTGATGGAACGTATTGCAGGTGCTCGACGGGAAAAAGAGGGGCTGCAGCAGACTTTTGATGAGCTTGAACGCAAGCATCAGGTCTTTGTACAGGAGCTCGATAACGGTCATGACGATAGAAGACAGTTGGAAAATCAGCTGGGTCAATTTTTACAAGAGTACGGTTTTGAACGTTTGCCATCAGCTGAAATTATTCCAGAATTATTGCGCTCCATTCGCCAAATTCAAGAAGTAACGAGGGAAATCGAAGAAATTAATAGTGGACAAAAAATAACGCAAAACAATATCTCCATTCGTGTGCAGGAAGTTGAAAAAGTACTGCGAAAAAGCGTGCCACAAGCAGCATTATATGAGATGCTTAGAAGGGAATTTGTGCAGTTAAAGGAACAAACGGAAAGCTTCAAATCATGGCAAGTGAACACTAAGCATAAGAAAGACATGTTAGGTGAAGCAACTGAGCTAGCGGATAGGCTACAAGACCGAATTCAGCAATTACTCGTTGAAGCAGGGGTCGAAACGGTCGAAGCATTTTACGCAGCAAATCATATCGTGCAGGAAGTTGGAAGACTGACTGAGCAGTTGAATGATACACAGCTACAACTGAATGTGCATGGAACTATGGAAGTGCCAGAAGGAATGACTGAGGAGAATGTAGTAACGCAGCTGTCTGACAACGATAACGCGCAGTTGGTAGTCGATGAAAAACTCAAGGAACTCATCAATGAACAAGCGAGCCTCGTTCATAAAACAAATCATTTACTAACGGATGAAACCTATGGACGCAAACTTCAATTATTTGAAATGAAAAAGGCCGAGCTCGCTGAACTTGCAAAACAATGGTCTAAGCGCAAAGCGATTGCCGAGGCTATTAGGCGGACGATGGTGGAATTGAAGGAAAAAAAGCTACCAGAGGTGCTTACCGTTGCAGAAAAATTATTTTGTGAGCTAACAGGTGGGCGATATGAATCGCTAATTGTGACGGGGACTGGTTATTTCGAGGTAGTAGCTGTCGATGGAATGCGTTATCCGATTATAGAGCTAAGTCAAGCGACAAAGGAGCAGGCTTATATTGCACTGCGTTTGGCATTGGCTGCTTCTATACTAGAGACAGCACCATTTCCAATGATTATGGATGATCCATTCGTCCACTTTGACGGACAGCGACTTTCGCGTATGATTGAATTACTCAATCAACTACAACAGCGTCACCAGTTCATTTATTTCACCTGCCATAAAGAAATGACGGAACGCTGGCAGGATGCAACAATAGTAAACGTTTCCGACATCGGAAGCGAACAGGAGGTAAATATTTTATGAAAAAGCTGACAGATTATAAAGTAGGAGAGCCGCTAGATATCTATTTGCTTATCAAGCAATCTATAAAAGGAGTTACGACGCAAGGTAGCCCATTTATGACACTAATTTTGCAGGATAAGAGTAGTGATATTGAAGCAAAGCTGTGGGATACAACAGATGAGCTGGCAAAGACGTATGCTGCAGCGACAATTGTAAAAGTAGGTGGCGAATTACATGAATACCGTGGTAAAAATCAATTGCGTATTAAAAGCATCCGTCCCATTAAAGAGGATGAAGGCATAACAATTGCTGACCTCGTTCCTTCATCTGCTAAAAGTAAGGAAGTATTGTATGAGGAATTAATGCAGTATTTCTTTGAAATGCAAAATCCGCATATTCAACGAATTACCCGCCATTTATTGAAAAAGCACCAGACGGCTTTCATGACTTACCCGGCAGCGACAAAAAATCATCATGATTATGTGTCAGGGCTTATTGATCATGTCGTATCAATGCTTAAACTAGGAAAAGCATTGGCGGATCTGTATCCGTCACTTAATAAGGATTTGCTGTATGCAGGCATCATTTTGCATGACGTTGGGAAAGTCATTGAGCTGTCTGGGCCAATCGCTACGCAATATACAATCGAAGGGAATCTCCTTGGTCATATTACGATAATGGTCAATGAAATATCGAAAGCGGCAGATGAACTTGAAATCGTAGGTGAGGAAGTCATGCTGTTGCAACATATGGTATTGTCTCACCACGGCAAGGAAGAATGGGGAAGCCCGAAACGACCGATGCTGAAAGAGGCGGAAATTCTTCACTACATCGACAATATCGATGCGAAGATGAATATGTTAGATCGTGCGCTAGGGAAAACTGAGCCAGGTGAATTCACAGAGCGAATCTTCCCGCTTGATAATCGTTCATTTTATAAACCATCTTTTGAGTAACAATCAATACAAAGTAAACTTGTGGTTTTTGTCTACTCTTCAGCGAAGGCGCCTTACAGCGGGAGGCATCCGCAAGCGCCGAGCGTTGTTCGGAAGATTCTTTTATTCAATAGATATGAAGAAAGGGCTATCCAGGAAATCAGTTTTCACTGACTTTCCGGATAGCCCTTTCTATATGCGGAAAATATTATTCTTTATCCTTGAAAATGTCTAAAACAGCTTTTAAATCTGTATCTTTTACTTTAATATCTGCTTCTTTAATCAATTGTGCAACTTTTTCGAAGGCAGCGTTTTCGCCCGCTTTTTCAAGAGCTAGTTGTTGACGGATTTGGTCTTCATCTACTTTTGCTTCTTTATCTTTTTCAACATCGCGCTTGCCAAGTGTTTCGATGACGTGAAACCCGTGTGATGATTGTACAGGCTCGCTAATTTGGCTAGGCTCTAAATTGTAAGCAGCAGTCCAAAATTCTGGAACCATCTTGCCGAAACCAAACCATTCGTATTCGCCACCGTTATCTTTAGAACCTGGGTCAGTTGAAAATTCTTTTGCAAGATCGGAAAAGTCTGCTCCGCCTTCAAGCTTTTTGGTCACTTCAAGTGCTGTTTCTTCATCTTCAACTAAAATATGTCTAACATGTAATTCGGTGTTGAGTTCTTTTACGTGATTTGCAATTTCTTCAGCGGTTACTTCGATATCTTCAGTAACTGCTTTGTTATTTAACAGCTCAAATCGAAGTTGTTTTTTGAGGGTTTCCTTTGTTAGACCTTGTTGAGCAAGGACCATGTCAAGGCTTTCACCATACTGTTCTTCAATTTCTTTAAACTTATCTTCAACGTCTTGGTCCGAAACGCTATATTTATCGTTAAGTACCTTCTCGACAGTCATTTGTAGAAGGACTTGTTCGCCACCTGCGCTTTTCATTTCTTCATAAAATTCATTTTTTGTAATATCACCAATTTTAGAAGTGATAATTGCTTCATCAGTGGTATTTTTATCACTACATGCTGAAAGTGCAAGAACAGATGCGGCCATTGTAAGTGCCAAAACAGTTTTTTTCATTTTAAATTCTCCCCTAACTTTTATGTGCAACAGTAGACACTATATCATAAAAACGCATCGAAAACAAAAAGGTTCCCCCAGAGAATTTGCCTATAACAGCACAAAAGTGATGCATAGGATACAGAGAGAGAGAGGGGGTGCTCCAATGAGCGGATATAACCAAGGTTCTTCGGGCTTCGCGTTGATTGTTGTGTTGTTCATCTTACTAATCATTGTCGGTGCAGCCTTCCTGTATTAACATGATTCAGCAGAAGTCCGCCACTTCCATAAGTGGCGGGATGAAAGCCAGAAAGTATTTCAATCTGAGGGAGTCCAAACTCCCTGCTGATTCAAGTTAAGCCTCCGGCGGATGTCAGGGATTTTGAGGAGAGTTAATTGTGAATTGAACAGCAAAGGGTTCGATTTGCCGTGTTTCTGCGTTTTTTGCAGAAATTAAGGCACTTAGATATGCACAATTCAAAATCCCGACGCAATTACGCCGGGGCGTAATTGATACCAAGAGGCCTAAACAATGTAAAAAGTCCATTTCCCGAAAAAGGGAATGGACTTTTCTGTATGCATTATTTTTAGACATTCAATAGGATTTCGACATAGAAAGATAAAATCAAAATGGTGACAAGAATGTTAACCGTTTTATAGATCTTCGGCTGCTTCTCCTCGGGAATTTCCCGTGATTCACATAGCGCATATGTCATCTTATTGATTTGGAACAAGTAAAATAATGAGAACAGAATTGTTATTACAAGGATCAAGTCCATTCCTCCCCTTCAACTTAACAAGGTAATCATAGCAGAAGACTGTATGAAAAGAAATTATTTTTCATCGGAAGGAGTAGAGAGTGATGGGTTACTTTCTCTCTGTTGATCCGTTGGAGACGCCTCTCGTTGGTTATCAAACGAGTTTTCAAGATTTTTAAAGCCTTGTTCGAAAATCTCCATGAAATCTTCCCCGTAAATATTACGAATCACGGATTTTACTTCAAGAAACTCAGGGAATTTCCCGTAAAGCTCCTTAATAGGGAGCGAACCCTCTAAAATATCTCGTTCTGAGTTAAAATAATTATCATTCATTTCAAGGAGCAGTCTCTCTCCTTCTGCTGTTACGGAAACATATGTATTACGTCGATCTTCATCTTTTTTGTAGAAGACTAAGTATCCGCGTTGTTCTAGTTTTTTCGAGAAGTTAAATGCAGTTGAGACATGCATGACTCCAAATTTAGCGATATCAGAAATTGTGGCAGCCTGAAGATGGTATGAAATCCATAAAATATGGTGCTCATTAATATTCAAATCATAAGGTTTGATCCAATTCTGCCAATCTTTTTCGACTGCTTTCCAAAGCGCTTTTGACATTTGTGCAACGCGTTGGCTGAAAATCATTGCGTCCTTTTGGGAAAACTTTTGTTCTGGCACAGAGTCACCTTCTTTCTAGTTAGCTTCATTTCTTTTATTATAGCAGGAAAGCAAAGAAGAGAAAAGTAAGAATTGCAAAAAAACTTTTATCTGAGCTCAAATGGAACCAGAATTCCGACCGGATGTCACAGATTTTTTATTAATAAAAAAGGTTATCCAAGTAGATATGGATAACCAGTTGAATCATTTTTGTTGTGCAGCAAGTGATTGTTCAAGCTCTTCAAGTGCTTTTTGAATAGCCGCAATTTCTTTTTCCATTCGTTCCTTGTTCGGTTCAGTTGCTTGTTGCCATTGTTCAACAGAGCCTTTAATGCCGTCAATTGCAACTGGAATGGCTTCTTTGGCTTCCTTCGTTAGGTGGGCGATGGAATCCTTCAAATCATCGACGCAGCCTTTGACGTCTTGAAATTTGCTTTTCATATCAGTTGTTGCGTTTTTAACGGTTTTTCGCAGTTCGTTTCCCGATTGAGGAGCCGAATATAGTACGGTTACTGCGGCTGCAACAGAGCCTGCCACGAGTCCGAGGAAAAATGTAGATGCTTTCATTTGGAAGGCACTCCTTTCTTAGTGAATAGTATTTATCTTATATCATTATTAAAACATGGAAGCGCAATCTGGGCAATCCAGAACTGAAACTTTCATCAGTGAAACTTGCCGGAGGATGTAGTAAAAAATAAAAAAACTTTCCGCGTAAATTGCGGAAAGCTTGTAGATGGCTATTAATTGGATAATACTGTTTTGAATGAAGTTCGCTTCATCAAGCCTTTGACAATCGGATAGATGATGAAAAATGCGATACAATTCATAGCGATTGCCGGAAGGACAACGGCTACGAATAATGTTGTGAAAGCTACCATAGGAGATGCAAATCCAGGGATTGTTACACCAAGAAGAAAAAGTGCAACTGATAGGAAAATACTACCTGATAGAATAGTTCCTATGCCAGTCATGATAGTTGTAGCTATCATGTTACCAGTGAACTTTTTAAATGTAATAACAAGGGCATAAATCACAAATGCAGTGACAAATTTGTCAACGATATTAGGGACGAAACCACCAGGGAAACTGGAGAATAGACCAGATATCACGCCCGTTGTGACAGCTAGTAAAAATACATTCTTTGTTTGTGGGAAAAGTAATATACCGATAAACATCATCGTTAGCATGAAATCGGGCTTCATACCTTCACCGTAACCTGGAATGATTAAATACAATGCAGCACCTACCGCGACCAACAACGCCATTAACACAAGATTTTTCGTATTCATTTCTCATCTCTCCTCAACTCGACTAGTATTATGAGTTTTTCCTGACGTATCCTCGTGATCGACAGCGAAAAACTTACTATGAATCATACATTATATTCAGTCAGTTAGCAAGCTTGGATTCCTAGTTTTCCACGAATACCTACGGAAAATTCTGTGATTTGTTCAGCAGTATAGGCTGTGTCATTTGTTTTAACAGCCAAATTGAAGCCATCCGCTTCGTCGTAACGTGGGATAAAGTGCAGGTGGAAATGGAATACGGCTTGTCCGGCAAAAGCGCCATTGTTTTGTAGTAGGTTCATGCCTTTAGGATTGAATTCAGCTTGGATAGCATTAGCAATTTTAGGTGCAACCGCAAATAGTTGTGACGCTTGCTGTTCTGTCATATCATAGATGTTTTCACAATGTGTTTTGGGAACGAGTAGGACATGTCCTTTCGAGGCGGGCATAATATCCATGAAGGCATAGACATGATCGTCCTCATATACTTTCATGCTCGGAATGGTTCCTTCAATGATTTTACAAAAAATACATGCAGTCATTTTGGCACTTCCTTTCATTAATGAGACAAGTGTAGCATAATTTAACTTGAATCAGCAGAAGGCCTCTGCTGATTCAAGTTAAGCCTCCGGCGGATGTCACGGATTTTTAGGGGGGGCTTTTCGAGCAAGCTCGAAAAAAATCCGGACGCAATCACGCCGAGGCGTGATTGATCTTGAATCAGCAGATGAGTGGAAAAGCATTTTAAAACATTTTTTGTTAAACTAGAGCAAGATGAATGGGGGATGGACATGACAATTTTAGATATGAAAGATGTAACTGGCGGCTATACACGTAAACCTGTCCTGCATGATTTATCATTTAACATTGGAAATGGTGAGCTTGTTGGTTTAATCGGCCTAAATGGAGCCGGTAAAAGTACGACTATTAAACATATTATTGGATTGATGAATCCACATAGCGGCGAAATCCGTGTCAATGGCGTGACATTTAGTGAAGACCCTGAAACCTATCGCAAGGCGTTCACGTATATTCCTGAAACGCCAATTCTCTACGAGGAGCTGACACTGCGCGAACATCTGGAGTTAACAGCGATGGCCTATGGGGTGGACAAAGAAGTATTTGAAGCGCGTTCAGAAATCTTATTGCATGAATTTCGGATGGAAAAGCGTTTGAACTGGTTCCCGGCACATTTTTCAAAAGGGATGCGGCAAAAAGTAATGATTATGTGTGCATTCCTTGTCAATCCTTCGTTATACATTATTGACGAGCCATTCGTAGGTTTGGACCCCATCGGTATTAAGTCACTACTTGAACAGATGACGGAACGCAAAGACAGTGGAGCTTCAGTTCTCATGTCAACGCATGTTTTATCAACGGCGGAAAAGTATTGCGACAGAATTATCTTATTGCATGACGGACGGGTGCGCGCAGAAGGAACGATGGACGATTTGCGAAAAGCGTTCGGACGCCCGGGTGCATCGTTGGATGATTTGTATATTGCGATGACAGAGGAAGCCGACAATGAATAATTTACGTGAAATATGGGGGTCTCGGTTCGTCCATTATATAACTGAACTCCAAAAGTATTTGAAGTATGTATTTACAGGTCATTTGGCTATTGTTTTCGTTTTTACAATTGGAGCAGGTGGCTACGCCTACAGTGAATGGCTGAAAGAAGTACCAGCAGATTTTCCAGCGGCATTGCTGACAGCTATTGTACTTGGGGCTGCACTCGTTTTTTCGGCACCGGTGACGCTGTTGAAGCCAGCGGATACAGTTTATTTTTTACCTCTTGAAAATAAACTCGAGATGTATGTTACACAATCGTTGCGCTGGACGTTTTTCTCGCAGTTGCCTTTACCGTTACTACTATATATTGTCGCCTGGCCATTATTGGCTGCCACGGGGACAGGCACAAGGACAGAATTTGTAGCTATTGCCATTCTAATGGTACTCCTTAAGCGGGGATTTGTTGTCATTGAATATAATTTCCGGCATGCGCGTGAGGGAAGAAATGTTTGGGGAGACCGGGTGATTCGGTTTGTATTGGCAGGGCTATTCATTTTCAATGGACTTGTTGGAAATATGCTGCTCCTCCCAGTTATTGCTGTATTACTAGGCTTGTATAGCTTTCATTGGGCGAAACAGAAGAAAGAAAAACCGTTCCCATATGATCACTTTATCGAACTAGAACAGAATCGAATGATGCGATTTTACCGTTTTGCGAACTATTTCACGGATGTTCCCCATTTAAAAGGCTCTGTCAGTCGAAGAGGCTGGATTGGTTTCTTATTCGATAAACCAAAATTTGGACAAACTGTGCCACAGGCATACCTTATTAGACGGACGTTTATCCGAACGGATGATATTTTTTGGCTGTGGGTAAGGCTGACGGCTTTGTCCGCGCTAGGTGCATTATTCATTCCATTTCCAATTGTTGTCTTCGTTTTTTCTGGAGCACTAGCATTTGCTTCGGCGGTGCAGTTGATTCATGCGTTGCGTGCGGGAGATGAATTCCGGATGGATATGCTATTTCCTGAAACAGAAGATACACGTCCCGCAGCAATTAAGCGGCTGGTTCGCTCAGTACAATGGATTCAGGCAACAGTCGTTACGGTTACTGCACTGTTACTTTATGGAATAGCCACAACACCTTTTTTGATAGGAGCAGTCGTTGTTATCATTTCAGAAGCAACAATCCGTTTGACGGGGGAAAAGAAAGAATTTGATTGAAGGAAGCCGTTCCGATGATTGATTGGGGCGGCTTTTTTTTGTTGACCTCTTCCCAGTATATAAAATTAAAATAGAATATTCCCAAAAACCTTGCAACTTACCCCGGAAAGTAGATATAATAAATAAAAGGCATCGGGGTGAGTGAGATGGAAAATAATTATTCATATGCAGAGTTTTTAAAAGCCGTTGGGAAAAATAGTTCTTCACTCCAAGCGGAAAAACTGTTGAATGACATTTACATGGACCTATTCCTAAACCATATTCACCGGCAACAAACAATGGAACGACTCATGGGATTGATTGATCTTTCGCTTGACAGTCGTGACGAACAGGCATTTCTAAAGTACACAGAAAGCCTTAAAAAATTAGAAGAAGCTAATTGAAAAAGAGTAAAAACGCCGCATGGAGTTGAGCATGCGGCGTTTTTTTATTGTGTCGAAAAACGTACGTTCGTTTTTATTCGTGAAAATTAACCAGATGTGATAAAATGAAACTAATTCTTCATTGGGAGGGCATGACCACTATGGTTCGAAAATTTAACTTGCAAGCCCCTTATACACCTCAAGGCGATCAGCCTTATGCAATTGCTAAATTGTTAGAAGGACTTGACAAAGGCGAAAAGCACCAGACACTACTTGGTGCGACTGGGACAGGGAAAACATTCACGGTATCGAATGTCGTGAAGGAAATCAATAAACCTACCCTCGTCATCGCCCATAACAAAACGTTAGCAGGTCAATTATATAGTGAATTCAAAGAGTTTTTCCCAGACAATGCCGTCGAGTATTTCGTCAGCTATTATGATTACTACCAACCAGAAGCCTATGTACCACACACGGACACATTTATCGAAAAAGATGCCAGTATCAATGATGAAATTGACAAGCTTCGGCACTCCGCAACATCTGCGTTATTTGAGCGTAATGATGTTTTAATCGTTGCATCCGTATCCTGTATTTATGGCCTGGGTTCACCAGAGGAATACCGCGAGCTCGTCGTGTCATTACGCACAGGGATGGAAATCGGGCGCAACGAATTGCTACGAAAATTTGTCGATGTCCAATATGAACGAAATGATGTTAGCTTCACGCGCGGGACATTCCGTGTTAGAGGCGATGTTGTGGAGATTTTCCCAGCATCTCGTGATGTGCATTGTATGCGTATTGAATTTTTTGGTGATGAAATCGATCGAATTCGTGAAGTGGACGCACTCACAGGAGAAATTCTTGGTGAACGTGATCATATTGCGATTTTCCCTGCCTCCCACTTCGTCACACGTGAAGAAAAGATGGTCCAAGCAATTGATAATATTGAAGCAGAACTAGAAGAACGATTGAAGGAATTACGTGGCAATGACAAGCTATTAGAAGCACAGCGCCTTGAACAGCGGACACGCTATGATCTTGAAATGATGCGGGAAATGGGCTTTTGTTCAGGCATTGAAAACTACTCGCGTCATTTAACATTACGTCCAGCTGGCGCGACCCCATATACGCTACTTGACTATTTCCCTGACGATTTTCTAATCGTTGTCGATGAAAGTCATGTGTCGTTACCGCAAATTAGGGGTATGTTTAATGGTGACCAGGCGCGTAAAAATGTCCTTGTGGAACACGGTTTTCGATTACCATCTGCGCTTGATAATCGACCACTGACATTTACGGAGTTTGAGGGGCATGTCAAAGAAGCCATTTACGTTTCGGCGACCCCGGGTCCTTATGAAATCGAGCATACACCTGAAATGATTGAGCAAATTATCCGTCCAACGGGGCTCCTTGACCCGACAATCGATGTCCGTCCGATTGAAGGACAAATCGATGACTTAATTGATGAAATAAATGAACGAACGAAGAAAAATGAGCGTGTTCTCATCACGACATTGACGAAGAAGATGTCGGAGGATTTGACCGATTATTTAAAGGATATTGGCATTAAAGTACAGTACCTTCATTCGGAAATTAAGACATTGGAGCGTATCGAAATTATTCGTGAGTTGCGTATGGGTACTTATGATGTCCTTATCGGGATTAACTTGCTAAGAGAAGGAATTGATATTCCGGAAGTGTCACTTGTGACGATTCTTGATGCAGATAAGGAAGGTTTCCTCCGTTCTGAACGTGCGCTGATCCAGACAATTGGTCGGGCGGCGCGTAACTCCAACGGTCATGTCATCATGTACGCGGATCGAATGACGGACTCAATGACGAAGGCGATTGATGAAACGGATCGGCGTCGAGCTATTCAAAAAACTTACAATGACAAGCATGGTATTACACCAACGACCATTAAAAAAGAAATTCGTGAAGTCATTCGTGCAACACAAGTAGCTGAAGAAGTCGTATCTTATTTTGACAAGGTAACAAAAGGTAAGAAGCTGACAAAGGACGAAAAAACAACGCTTGTTGCCACGTTAGAAAAAGAGATGAAAGAAGCAGCGAAAGCGCTTGACTTCGAACGGGCTGCGGAGCTAAGAGATACGATTCTGGAACTGAAGGTTGAAAGGTGAGGAACTATGAGAAATAATGAAATCGTTATACAAGGTGCCAGAGCACATAATCTGAAAAATATTGACGTTACCATTCCGCGCGACCAACTTGTCGTGATGACCGGTTTGTCAGGGTCTGGGAAATCCTCATTGGCATTTGACACTATTTATGCTGAGGGACAGCGAAGATATGTTGAATCATTGTCGGCATATGCACGCCAGTTTTTAGGTCAGATGGACAAGCCAGATGTCGATGTCATTGAAGGCTTATCGCCAGCGATTTCCATCGACCAAAAAACGACTAGCCGTAATCCGCGCTCTACAGTCGGTACAGTAACGGAAATTTATGATTATCTTCGATTGCTGTATGCACGTGTAGGGAAACCGATTTGTCCAATTCATGGCACGGAAATATCTTCGCAGACAATTCAACAAATGGTTGATCGACTTTTGCAATTGCCAGAGCGCTCTCGTATTCAAGTTCTTGCACCAATCGTTTCGGGTCGTAAAGGGACACATGTGAAGCTTATTGAAGATATTAAAAAACAAGGCTATGTGCGTATTCGCGTCAATGGAGAAATTATCGATTTAGATGACAATATTGAGTTGAATAAAAACAAAAAGCATAATATTGAAGTAGTCATTGATCGGATTGTGATGAAAGAAGATATCGCAGCCCGTTTAAGTGACTCCCTTGAATCCGCGTTACGCCTAGCAGAAGGTACCGTACTCATCGACGTTATGGACGGAGAAGAATTGCTGTTTAGCGAGCACCATGCTTGTCCATTATGTGGATTTTCAATAGGTGAGCTGGAGCCGCGGATGTTTTCGTTTAATAGTCCGTTTGGTGCTTGTCAGGATTGTGATGGCTTAGGAACGAAGCAAGAAGTCGATCCAGACCTCATTATCCCTGACTGGTCACGAACGTTAAGTGAGCACGCCATAGCACCGTGGGAGCCGACGAGTTCTCAATACTATCCTGAGTTATTAAAAACAGTCGCTGATCATTTTGGCATTTCAATGGACGTACCTGTTAGTGAATTGCCTAACGATGAATTGGATAAGCTATTAAAAGGCTCGCAAGACGAAAAAATTCGCTTCCGTTATACGAACGAATTTGGGGGCACGCGTGATAGCAATATTTATTTTGAAGGGGTTTTAGCGAATATTGAACGTCGCTTTAAAGAAACGTCCTCCGATTATATTCGTGAGCAAATGGAAAAGTATATGGCGCAGCGCCCTTGTCCGACATGTGCGGGCTATCGTTTAAAAGAAGAGACGCTTGCTGTAAAAGTAGCTGGAGTCCATATTGGTAAGGTCACGGAGTTGTCAATTGTTGAAGCGGATCAGTTTTTCAAAAATCTTCAACTATCTGAAAAAGATGCTCAAATTGCCAAGCTGATTTTACGTGAAATTGATGAACGACTTGGTTTCCTTATTAATGTAGGACTTGATTATTTAACTTTATCTAGAGCGTCAGGTACATTGTCAGGCGGCGAAGCGCAACGTATTCGATTAGCTACGCAAATTGGTTCACGGTTAACAGGTGTCCTCTATATTTTGGATGAACCATCTATCGGCTTGCATCAAAGAGACAATGATCGACTCATCGAGACATTGAAAAGCATGCGAGATATCGGCAATACACTCATCGTTGTTGAACATGATGAAGATACGATGATGGCAGCTGATTATTTGATTGATATCGGACCGGGTGCTGGTGTTGCGGGCGGCGAGATTGTTTCCGCTGGCACCCCCGACAAAGTGATGAATGATCCGAAATCGTTAACGGGCCAATATTTGAGTGGTAAGAAGTATATACCACTACCTGTTGAACGCCGTAAAGCAGACGGGCGAAAAATCTCCATTAAAGGCGCTTCTGAAAATAATTTAAAAAATGTTAATGTTGATATTCCACTTGGGCAGTTCATTGCTGTTACGGGCGTATCGGGTTCAGGGAAAAGTACGCTTATCAATGAAGTTCTTTACAAAGTACTTGCCCAGAAACTGAACCGTTCTAAACAAAAAGCGGGTCAACATAAATCTGTTGAAGGCCTTGAAGAACTAGAAAAAGTAATTGAAATCGACCAATCGCCAATCGGACGCACACCAAGGTCGAATCCGGCGACATATACGAGCATGTTCGATGATGTCCGTGATGTCTATGCTTCTACAAACGAAGCGAAGGTACGCGGGTATAAAAAAGGACGCTTTAGCTTTAACGTCAAAGGGGGTCGCTGTGAAGCTTGTCGCGGAGATGGCATTATCAAAATTGAAATGCATTTCCTCCCGGATGTCTATGTCCCTTGTGAAGTATGTCATGGCAAGCGCTATAATCGCGAAACATTGGAAGTACTCTACAAAGGCAAGAATATATCTGAAGTATTAGGGATGACTGTTGAAGATGCACTTGTCTTTTTTGAAAACATACCGAAAATCAGTCGTAAACTACAGACCATCGTTGATGTTGGACTCGGTTACATCCAATTGGGACAACCTGCAACAACTTTATCGGGCGGTGAAGCACAGCGTGTGAAATTAGCTTCTGAGCTACATAAACGCTCGAATGGTAAATCATTTTATATTCTCGATGAACCGACAACAGGACTGCATGTACATGATATCTCTAAGCTTTTGATTGTCCTGCAAAGACTTGTCGATACAGGCAATACTGTTCTCGTTATCGAGCATAACCTAGACGTCATTAAGACAGTCGATCATATTATCGACCTTGGACCTGAAGGCGGCGATAAGGGAGGACAAATTATTGCGACGGGGACACCAGAAAAAGTTGCAGAAAGTGACAAATCATATACCGGATATTATTTAAAGCCAATACTTGAACGAGATCGTCAACGAATGGCAGTTGCAATTGAAGCTGCTGAATCAAGATGAAACCTTTTTGGATGCCAGTCGTATATATAGATAACAAAACGGAGCAATCCGTATTACGATAATACTAGGAGGCGCAACGATGCAAAATGAACGACAACGAATTTTAGCGATGCTAGAAAACGGAACGATCACGACAGACGAGGCACTAACACTTCTAGAAACACTGGGACAATCCAAAGAAACATCAAATCCAGGTGAGACAGAGGAAGTAACCCTAAAGAAAAAAGAGTCTTTCAAACAAGAACAACAAGCGGATCAACAGCAGTCGGCGAAACAGGAATTTGAATTTGAACAAAAAGAAGATGAAGGTCCTTCTATGGATGAATTTCTAGATGATTTACGCAAGGATTTTTCCAATGTCGGTGAGCGCTTCATGCAGTTCATGCAAACAGCTGTCCAGAAAGTGAAATCCTTTGATTTTGATTCGCCTTTTGGCAACGCGATTACATTCAATCACGCACAGACAAAGCCAGCTAGTGGTGTGGATGAAGTGATTATTGATATTGATAACGGTAAAGTGACCATTCATCATGATGAAGTAGATGAAATTCGCGCAGAATTCACGGTGAAAACGTATACGGGAGACTCAGAAGAAAAAGCGAAAGCTGATTTCCTGGAAAAATTATTATTCGTCAATGACGAAGGAAAAGTTAGAATTTCAAGTGATTTGAAAATGATCCAAGTAAACGTAGAATTATTTGTACCTAAAAAAGAGTACGCAAAAATATCTGCACGTCTCTTAAACGGCTCATTCAAGATGAAAGATGCAATCGCAGAAACAGTGCGAATTAAAACAGCTAACGGGAAGATTGAAGTTGCTGGATTGACGTTTAAAGATGGTGAATTTGAAACGGCCAATGGTTCTATCGCATTAAATAATGTGAAGGGGAACAGCATCGAAGCAGAAACGTTGAATGGTCGTGTTTACATTGACGGCGCTGTGAAGGATGTAGAAGCACATTCGTTGAACGGGCATGTAGTTGTCACAACGACGGATCCAGAAGCGGAGAAAATCGATGCTAAAACGATGAGTGGGTCAGTTGAAATTTATATCCCGAGTGGAGTTGCCCTATCGGGTGAAATTGCTTCGAATATGGGACGTCTCGATTTACAGCTAGATGATATTAACCGTACTGCTGAGCAAGAACAATTGCTGCAACGCAGCATTCGTTTTAAAAAAGATGTCGAAGGCAATACAAGCCCACTCCACATTTATGGCGAAGCAAAAACGGGATCTGTTCTCGTTTGTTATAATGCAAAGCAAGAAAAGTGAGCCTAGAAAAGAGACTGCCTCAACACCATTGGATGGTGTTGAGGCAGTCTTTGTTTATCTTCATTCAGCAGAAGACTCCGACCTCCCCATGTGGAGAGATGAATGCTGTTTTGTTTCCTTGTTCAGCGGATGTCCAAACACCCGCTGAATGAAGATAAAGCCTCCGGCGGATGTCTTAAACTTTACCCCGATACACCCATGCTGTAATTGCAAAGGAAATTGCTCTGGCACATTGCTGTCGATAGGCTTGGTTCAGCAATAACGCAGCTTCCTGCCGATTCGTCATGAATCCGCATTCGATAAGTACGGCAGGCATTCGGGTTTCGCGTAAAACAGCGAAGTTAGCCTTTTTCACACCGCGATCTGTTCGGTTGCATGCCGATATGAGTGATCGTTGAACTAGGGAGGCGAGCACTACAGACCCTTTACTGGCAGTCGGATAAATGTAAGTCTCAATGCCATTTGCGCTATTCCAATTAGTTCCATAGGCATTTGCATGGATGGAGATGAACGCGTCGACATTCATTTTGTTGGCATAACTCGTTCGTTCAGAAAGTGGGACATCTTTGTGTTCATTGTGTGCGAAGAAGACTGTCAGCCCTTCTTTAACAAGATATTGTTTAACAAGATTTGCAACAGCGTTATTGAAGCTAAATTCTCGTAATACTTCATCCGGCGACCGTTTACCTGCTGTTTCCGGACCATGGCCAGCATCAATCATTATTTTCATCATATCTTCCCCTCCTTACCCTTTATATAGAAAAAAGAGGAGAAAAATGGACTACTGTAGTGCAAAATTTTTTCATTTCCAAAAGGGCATGTTAAAATGGGGAATAGATGTTTGAAAAATAGAAAAAGGGGGCACTATTATGTCTTTTGTAACAGTAAGAGATGTTCAAGAAGCGTTATTTCTAGAATTGAGTGCTGGAGAATCTGGGCTTGACCAACCAATACATACGAGTGATATTTCAAGACCTGGCCTTGAGATGGCAGGTTATTTTAATTTTTATTTGGCGGAACGCATCCAACTCCTTGGTAAAACAGAATTATCATTTTTTGAGAAATTGACGGATGATGAACGACTAGACCGAATGCAAAGGCTTTGTTCACCTAAACCACCAGCTATTATTGTGGCACATGAGATGGAAATACCGGTAGAATTGTTAGATGCCGCTACTGAGAACGGTGTTCCTTTGTTATTTACGGATGTTCCAACGACTCGTTTCTCGGGTATGCTGACGAATTTTTTGGGTGGTAGACTTGCACCGATGACGGCGCTCCATGGTGTGCTTGTCGATGTCTATGGAATTGGCGTACTCATCACAGGTAGTAGTGGTGTCGGGAAAAGTGAGACAGCTCTTGAACTTGTTAAGAGAGGACATCGACTTGTAGCGGATGACCTTGTGGAGATTAGACAAGTAGCGAAGAATGTACTCATTGGAAGTCCACCAAAGTTGCTTGAACATATGCTTGAAATCCGTGGTGTTGGAATCGTTGATATGATGACACTATTTGGTGCAAGTGCCATTAAAAGTGACAAGCGGATTTTGATAGTTGTTGATTTAGAAATTTGGGATCCAACTAAAATTTATGATCGACTTGGTATTGATGAGAAGAAGTTGAAAATTATGGATTCGGAATTGACGAAACTAACCGTTCCGGTACGTCCAGGTCGAAATCTGTCTGTTATTATTGAGGTGGCTGCGATGGATTATCGGATGAAAAGACTGGGAGTTAATGCAGCAGAAGAATTCGCGAATAGAGTGAATAGCGCCATTGTCAATAATCCAGAGCAGCCTAATGTGGAAGGGGCAGAATAATTTATGTTTGATTTACTAGCCATTAACCCAGTTGCCTTTTCTTTAGGCTCAATCGAAGTCAGGTGGTATGGTATTTTAATAGCACTTGGTATCGTACTGGCATTTATCGTCGTTCAAAAAGAAATGGTCAAACGAGGAATGCATCCAGATTTTCTAACGGATCTACTTATCTGGGCAGTTCCCATTTCAATTATATCTGCGCGTATCTATTACGTTATTTTTTCATGGGATTATTATAAAGACCATCCAGGGCAAATTATACAAATTTGGCAGGGTGGAATCGCCATTCATGGTGCACTCATTGGTGCATTTTTGACAGCATATATATATACGAAACGTCGTGGGATTTCATTTTGGAAAACAGTTGATATTGCGGCGGCTGGACTATTGATAGGTCAAATTATTGGGCGTTGGGGAAATTTTATGAATCAGGAAGCACATGGTGGTCCTGTTTCTGCCAAATTCCTTGAAACGACAATTATTCCGGATTGGATTATGAATCAAATGACCATCGAGGGCGTCACTTATCATCCGACATTTCTCTATGAGTCGATGTGGAATATCGTTGGACTTATTATTATTTTGCTACTACGTAAAGTGAGCTTGAAGCGGGGCGAAATGTTTTTGTTCTACCTTGTTTGGTATTCAGCGGGACGTTTCTTTATCGAAGGAATGCGTACAGATAGTTTATATGTGATTGGTGAGCTGAGAGCTGCACAACTGGTATCTGTTGTGACGATTATACTAGGAATCGCTATTTTTATCGTCAGACGCTATGTTCAAAAAGTTAAAGTGACGTATCAGGATAAATAAAAGGGGTTTACGAAATGGGGACGCTTCAAAATGGTCTGAAAGCAGGGTTACGGACAACGTGGACATTAGGGAAAATTATATTCCCTATTACTATCCTCGTCGTTATTTTACAGCATACACCTGTTTTGCCTTGGGTTATTCAGTTAATTGCACCGATTATGGGGTTATTCGGTTTAAGTGGAGAAGCTGCGATTCCGTTAGTGCTTGGTAACGCACTCAACTTATATGCAGGAATTGCAGGGATTCTATCGTTGGAATTGACGGTGAAGGAAGTATTCATCATCGCTGCTATGCTGTCATTTTCGCATAATTTGTTTATCGAAACGGGTGTTGCGCTGAAAGTCGGCGTGAAGCTGTGGATTGTACTGGTTGTGCGTTTTGGATTGGCAGCATTCTCGGGTATTATCATTAATCTATTATGGCAAGGCGGAGGCGAAACAGCACGTTATGGGATGGCCCCTAAAGTGACAGAACTGCCCGATGGCTGGTTAGAAATCGGCTTGCTGGGTGTCCAAAAAGCATCTTTTGGTGTGCTGCAACTGGCACTTATCGTCATTCCATTAATGATTATCGTGCAATTTTTGAAAGATCGGAATTACTTGCAAAAGTTTTCGGAGAAGCTGGCACCATTTACGAAAGTCATTGGTGTACAACCAAATGCATCTATGACGCTTGTGGCAGGATTAGTGATCGGCCTTGCCTATGGGGCTGGTGTCATGATTCAAGCTGTACAAGAGGATGGCGTTAGTAAGAAGGATGCAACTTTGGCGTTCATTTTTCTTGTAGCCTGTCATGCAGTTGTTGAAGATACGCTGATTTTTATGCCGCTAGGTATTCCTATTCTTCCGTTGCTGATAATCCGCATTGTGACGGCGTTCGTCTTGACCATTATCATTGCGTATGTTTGGAAACGGACCGAATTACAGAAAGAGAAAGAGGTGTCAGTTGCAGATGGCTAAACCAATTACGACATTGTTATTTGATTTTGATGGAACGTTAATGGATACGAATGAATTGATCATGCAGACGTTTGAATATGTTCTTGGGAATCGTTATCCAGGGAAATATGACCGGGTAGATATTTTGCCATTTTTGGGGCCGACGCTGTATGAAACGTTCCACTCGGTTGATCCTGACAGGACAGAGGAACTCATTGCTGAATATAGAGCATGGAATAGAAAGATGCACGATGAACTTGCCAGTGAGTTTGACGGTGTCTCTGAAACGTTGAAGTTGCTAAAGGCGGCGGGTTTGAAAATGGCAGTCGTCTCGACGAAGAGAAATGATATGCTCTTCAAAGGACTCGATCTCCTCGAGGTAGATAATGTCTTTGACGCTGTAATTGGAATGGATGACGTAACAAAAACGAAGCCAGATCCAGAGCCGATTTTACTGGCGCTTGAACGACTGGGAGCTACTGCGGACGAAGCCCTCATGGTCGGTGATAATTACCATGATATTGAGGGTGGAAAAAATGCGGGGGTCCGTACGGCGGGTGTGGCGTGGTCTGCAAAAGGAGAAGCGTTTTTACAGACGTTTCAACCGGATTATATGCTACAGCATATTACGGATTTATTACGCATTGTAAAAGGTGAAGAGGTTTGAGACGTACTGAACGGCACCCGGCAAAAGGCGGAGCAAACTCACTGTGGCATATTTACAAAACAGTATCGTTTTTCAAGGTGGCAAAAAACTTTGCAGTGATTCAATTGTCTAGATATACACCCTTTATCCCGATGAAAAATTTTCTGTTTCGCACATTTTTAAAAATGGAAGTGGGACAAAAAACTTCATTTGCGCTCATGGTCATGCCGGATGTTATGTTTCCAGAGCGAATTAAAGTAGGAGATAACTCGATTATTGGTTTTAACACAACCATTCTTGCCCATGAATATTTGATCGATGAATATCGTATTGGCGATGTTGTAATTGGCAAAAATGTGTTGATTGGAGCGAATACGACGATTCTTCCGGGTGTGGAAATTGGTGACGGGGCAATTATTTCTGCAGCATCTCTCGTTAACCGAGATATTCCACCAGGTGTCTTTGCAGGTGGAAATCCGGTAGCTATCATCTTTACACAAGAACAGATGAGAGAGCGTCAGCAAAATAATTGAAAAAGAATTGCGTTGGTGTAAGTTATGTTATAATAGGCAACAATACGGGAAGGAACGTATAGCGCGTTCCTTCTTATTTTTTCGGGGGAATATGATTGGACAAACAGCGTAAGATGCAGGATAAAAAAATTATTTCGTTCATTCCAGACGGTGAATTTTATTATAATAAAGCACTTCAGGCGATGCAGCGTGACCGTTTTGATGATGCGCATAGATATTTGAAAAGAGCCACGGAATTGAGTCCGAATGATTCCGATATTCTTATGCAATATGGTGTGCTCGTCATGGAGGAAGGCCGTTTTGAGGAAGCCCATGAACTACTGATGACTGCACATACAATAGCACCATCTGAAGAGGAAATTATTTTCTATTTGGCGGAAGTGCATGCGCATCTGGGGATGTTGCGTGATGCTAGAATGTATGCGGAAAAGTATATAGAGCTCGATCCAGATGGTCCGTTTGCAGATGAATCGATGGAGATTATCGACTTTGCAGAACAAGAAGAACCCTTTAATAAAGAAGATGAAATGCCTGATGGCGAAGTCTATTTTCTTCAAGAAAAAGCACGGAGTCTTATGGAGTCAGGTAAGTTTGACGAAGCAGTAGAACTACTTGAGTCGATTATTGTGGATTACCCAGAGTTTTGGGCAGCTTACAATAACCTGGCGTTAGCTTATTTTTATGTTGGTAAAACGGAGCAGGCTAGTGTGTTGTTACATGAAATTTTAAGTAAAAACAAGGGGAATATACACGCTCTCTGCAATCTTGCGGTCTTTTATTATTATGAAAAAAAAGAAGAAGAGTTAGAGTCGCTTGTTGATTTGTTAGTGAAGATTAAGCCTTATCAATTCGAACATCGTTACAAGCTAGGAGCGACATTTGCGCTTGTAGGTAGACATAAAGAGGCTTATAACTGGCTGCGAAGTTTACAAAAGCGTGGTTTTCAAGGAGATGCAGGCTATTATTTCTGGTTATCGCATTGTGCTTACTTTTCCGGACATGAGGAAGTGGCAAGAGAAGCGTATGCAACATTAGTGGAGATGGATCCGACGAAGGTTGGATATGAGCCGTGGAAGGATGTCCAATCAGATATTCAAGCCGATTCACTTGAACAGGATCGGGAGTTTTTGTTGGACAAAATTCAAAATAGTTACAGAAGTGAGCGGATGTTTGGATTTTATTTGCTCGGTAAGTCAGGTCATAAGCAGGAAATTATCTCACATCCTTCTTATATTGATGTGGATAAATTAAGTGATTTGGAGAAATTGTTCTTGGCGAGTGGAATCGATTATGATTTCATGCCAGCAACGACTTTTGACAAATCGTTTTTAAGGGCACTTGAAACGACGGATTTGCTTTATGCCAAGTATCGGCCGTTGGATAAGCAAGCGACACATCTTTTCCAAATGTGGTTTACACTTTGTGAAACGGGACTGAGTCGTTATTATCTGTTCCGTAATCCAGCTGCACTTGCGGCTGCAGCCGATTATATGTTCCAATCATCGCGTTATTCGGGTGTTACGAAAAAGGCAATTGCGCAAGACTTTGGTATATCTGTTCCAACGTTAACGAAGTATGTGGAGGAATTAATCGAATTTCTGCCACATTTTGATGCGTAATCGACTACTTAACAAGCAGAAAAGTTGAACGAGGCTAGCCAATCTTATACGATTTGGAAAGAATCAATGTAGTCAAGGAGGAAATTTACATGACAACCGAAAAAATCTATGATGTCATTATTATTGGTGCTGGGCCTGCTGGAATGACAGCGGCTGTTTATACATCTCGCGGGAATTTGTCGACGTTAATGTTGGAACGCGGAATACCTGGTGGTCAAATGGCCAATACAGAGGAAATTGAAAACTATCCTGGATTTGAAACGATTTTAGGTCCGGATTTATCTACAAAAATGTTTGAGCATGCGAAGAAATTCGGTGCTGAATATGCATATGGCGATGTAACAGACGTAATTGATGGCGAAAGCTTTAAAACAATTGTTGCGGGTGGCAAAGAATATAAAGCGCGTGCCATTATTATTACAACGGGTGCGGAATATCGAAAAATGGGTATTCCAGGTGAGAATGATTTGACTGGCCGTGGTGTAAGTTATTGTGCGGTTTGTGACGGTGCATTCTTCCGCAAAAAAGAGCTTGTCGTTATCGGTGGTGGTGACTCTGCTGTTGAAGAGGGATCGTATTTAACACGCTTTGCAGACAAAGTAACGATTGTTCACCGTCGTGATGAGTTGCGTGCACAAAAGATTCTTCAAGATCGTGCGTTTGCGAACGACAAGATTGACTTTGTGTGGAATTCAACGGTTAAACAAGTGAACGACAAAGATGGTAAGGTCGGTTCAGTTACACTTGTTTCAACGATTGATGGTTCGGAAAAGGAATTTGAAACAGATGGTGTGTTCGTCTATATTGGAATGGATCCATTAACAGCTCCTTTTGAAAAACTAGGTATTCTTGATGAAAATGGCTATGTAAAGACGAATGACATTATGGAAACGTCTGTGCCAGGAATTTACGCTGCTGGGGATGTGCGTGAAAAATTGTTACGCCAAGTAGTTACAGCAACAGGTGACGGCAGTATTGCCGCGCAAGCTGTGCAAAAATATGTTGAAGAGCTGATGGAAAAACTAGGTGCTAAAGCCTAGTACTTTAGGGTAACTTATTTTAACGTAACCTTAATATGGTTGTAACAGGAATGCAACATCTTAAAGGTATACTAGAAGTATCAATTGACCCCCCTTTTGATATAGCTACTTACAAAAAAGGCCATCTACTAGAATTTCCTAGTAGATGGCCTCCTTTTTCGTTTTGTTTATCTCGAATCCGTTGTATAATGAATGTATGCGCTTAAAAAGGTGAGGATAGACAAATGCAAAAAATCGCAAACTTAGTCGTTGTGAAAGACGGTCAAGTATTATTATTAAAAAAACCACGTCGGGATTGGTATGTAGCGCCAGGAGGAAAAATGGACCCCGGCGAGTCGGTATACGAGTCTGCAATGAGGGAGTTCATGGAAGAAACAGGTGCTGAAGCTGTTGAGCCGCATTTAAAGGGCGTTTACACAATGGTTATGATGGATGACGCTGGGCAGCGCGTTTTGGATGAGTGGATGCTCTATACATTTATGGCACGTGATCTAATTGGGGTTCCCTTTGAGACAACGGCAGAAGGGGTGCTTGAATGGCATCCTGTTGCGAGTTTACAAACCCTTCCAATGGCGGAGGGGGATCGCACAAATTTACTGTTTGCTGTCACGCAATATGGCACGCAATATGGTACTTTTTCTTACACGGAAGACTTTAAATTATTGAAAGAAGAAATTCAACGATCAAAGGAAGGTGATGGACGATGACGGAAATAGAAACACCAAATAGCGATGTAGAAATTGTCATTATTACAGGCATGTCAGGTGCAGGTAAGACAGTAGCGATGCAAAGCTTCGAGGATCTTGGGTTTTATTGTATAGATAATTTGCCACCGGAATTGTTAGTCATGTTCCTTGACCTTATGATGAAGTCGGAAAATCGAATGAGACGTATCGCAGCTGTTATGGATACGCGGGGCGGCGACCTTTTCGATTCGCTCATCGGCGCGCTCGATGATCTGCTACGGATGGAAGGTGTATCTTCACGTATCTTATTCCTTGATGCAGATGATGAGACGCTTGTCCGGCGCTATAAAGAAACGAGACGCTCGCATCCTTTAGCGGAAGGTGGATTACTGCTAACAGGTATTCGCAAAGAACGCCTTTTGCTATCTGAATTGAAAGGAAGAGCACGCTCTATTTATCAAACCTCGAGCTTGAAGCCAAGAGCATTACGTGAAAAAATTATGGCTGAATTCTCTACAAAAGAAGGTGCTGGTTTCACTGTAAACTTTATCTCATTTGGCTTTAAGCATGGAATGCCAATAGATGCTGACGTCGTATTTGATGTACGATTCCTGCCGAATCCATTTTATATTCAGGAGTTAAAGGTGCAAACGGGGCTTGATAAAGATGTGTACGACTATGTATTGAAGTGGAGCGATACACAAATACTCATTGAAAAATTGTCCGATTTGTTTAAGTTTTTAATTCCGCAGTATAAAAATGAAGGCAAATCGCAAGCTGTCGTCGCGTTTGGTTGTACAGGAGGGCAGCATCGTTCAGTCACGCTAGCCGAATTTTTTGGAGCGAGATTTAAGGATGAATACCGGACTCTCATAACGCATCGAGATATTGAAAAGAGAAAGGAATGACATCATGTCTCGATCCGGTAAATTGAAAAAAGTAGTTGCCTTCGGTGGCGGAACCGGATTGTCTACACTGTTACGAGGTCTAAAGAGTCATCATATTGACTTGACGGCAGTTGTGTCTGTGGCTGATGATGGAGGAAGCTCGGGTAGACTTCTTGACGAATACGATATCCCCCCTCCGGGTGATATCCGTCAGGTCTTGGCAGCGCTTTCAGATGTTGAACCCCTTATCGAGAGGATGTTTCAATACCGTTTTTCATCCTCGGAAGATTTGAAAGGGCATTCACTAGGCAATTTAATGCTAGCTGCGATGACAGATATTACAGGTGATTTTGCCCGTGCTATCGAGCAAATGAGTTTCGTGTTGAATATTAAAGGAAAAGTGTTACCGGCTGCTAATCAAAGGATTACATTGCATGCGGAACTGGAAGATGGCACAATCGTAACAGGAGAGTCTAAAATTCCGGTATATGGTCGGAAAATCCGTAAGGTGTATATGTCTCCCCAAGAAGCAGAGCCACTCCCAGAAACTGTTGATACGATAATGGGTGCGGACTTACTTGTTTTTGGTCCAGGTAGTTTGTATACAAGCATTTTACCGACAATACTCGTTCCAGCGATACGTGAAGCCGTTCTAGCATGTAAGGCGAAAAAAATATATATTGGTAATTTGACGACGCAAGCAGGCGAAACGTATCGCTATACTGCCTCAGAGCATGTCCAAGCGTTATATGATCACGCAGGCGAAGCATTCCTAGATGCGGTATTATTGAATGGCGCCGACATTGCGGTGTTGTTAGGTAAGAAGGAGCAAACGGAACCACCGTGGTCTGTTATTAACGATTTGGAGAACATTCAACGACTTGTCCCTGATGTCATTGTGAAGAATATAGCGTTGGTGAATGGTAAAAATGTGATGCATGACTCTGATAAAGTTGCTAATTTGCTCATGGATTATATAGATAGTGCTATAAAAACGGATTAGACGTGATCGTCGCCGGGAAAGGGGACTTGAAAAATCATGTCTTTTGCTTCAGAGACAAAGAAAGAAATGACTCAAATTGAGGCGGATGATTGTTGTGTAAAGGCGGAGGTAGCAGCTTTCATTAGAATGAATGGTGCACTGTCCTTTTCAAACAAACAACTAAGCCTTGATGTGCAAACTGAAAATGCCGCGATTGCGAGGCGTTTGTATTCAAATTTAAAACGCTTGTATCCCTATAAGGTAGAACTGCTTGTGCGGAAAAAAATGCGTTTGAAAAAAAATAATGTGTATATTTGCCGAATAAGAGACGGTGCAAAGCCGCTTCTAGAAGATTTACTTATTTTGACCGGCACTTTTCAATTTAAAAATGAAATATCACCGGCAATCGTAAAAAAGAAATGCTGTCAGCGGGCATATTTAAGAGGTGCCTTTCTAGCGGGTGGTTCGGTTAACAATCCTGAGACATCCTCTTATCATCTTGAAATTTTTTCGATTTACAAGGAGCATAGTGAAGCACTTGTTGAATTGATGAATAAGTATCAGCTTAATGGCAAGTCGATTGAACGCAAAAAAGGGTATATTGCCTATTTGAAGGAAGCTGAGAAAATATCAGACTTTCTAAGCATTGTTGGAGCGCATGTCTCCTTGATGAAATTTGAGGATGTGCGAATCATTCGCGATATGCGAAATAGCGTAAACAGGCTTGTCAATTGTGAAACTGCGAATTTGAATAAGACAATTGGGGCTGCTCAGCGCCAAGTTGAAAACATAAAATTTATCGAGAGTACAATTGGTTTAGGGCAATTGCCTGATAGATTACAAGAAATTGCAAGACTACGTGTGGACAATCAGGATATTACATTGAAAGAGCTTGGCGAATTGGTTTCAGGTGGAACGGTTAGTAAGTCAGGCGTGAATCATCGTTTAAGAAAAATAGAGGAAATTGCAGAAAATCTCCGTAATGGGGGCATTGGAAGCTGACAAATAGACAGGAGTTGGGGAATTCATGGCAGAACAAACAGTGGAAGTGAAATTGAAATCAGGTTTACAAGCAAGGCAAGCAGCACTTTTTGTCCAGGAGGCAAATCGTTTTACATCAGATGTGTTTTTGAAGAAAGAAAACCGGCAAGTAAATGCGAAAAGTATTATGGGGATAATGAGTCTCGCAATCGCACGAGGCACATCGGTTACACTCATTGCTGAAGGCATTGACGAAGAACAGGCGTTAAGTACACTTTCCGTCCTTGTTGAAAATGAAAAATAAATAACAAACCTAGCCGTTTTCGTATCGTAATTTGATAGTTGGAGACGGTTTTTTATTATGAATAATGAGAGAAGTTGAGGGCTAAGCTTTTTGGGGCAATAAAATACCCGTCATTGCATACACAATGACGGGTGGGAATGCCCTCGGCGGGAGTCGAACCCACATTTTAAGCTTCGGAGGCTTACGTGCTATCCATTGCACCACGAGGACCCATTATTCATAAACTGCCTTGTAGCAGACAAACTCCATTATACTAATGCGGTTAGACGAATGCAATAGTTATTTTGGGAGCGTTATATTTGACCTTTGTTGACCATACTATGTATGATAAAATTACAGTTGAAGCGGAAGTGCGTTTCAACAGACTGACAACACTATCCACCTTGAAGGAGGAAATGGAATGAATCTAATACCTACAGTAATTGAACAGACGAGTCGTGGAGAGCGGGCTTACGATATTTATTCCCGTTTATTGAAAGACAGAATTATTATGCTTGGTAGTGCAATTGACGACAACGTGTCAAACTCTATCGTCGCACAGCTTTTATTCCTTGAAGCAGAAGATCCAGAAAAAGATATCTCGATTTACATCAATAGCCCAGGCGGAAGTATTACAGCTGGGATGGCAATTTACGATACAATGCAGTTCATCAAACCTGATGTACAAACAATTTGTATCGGGATGGCTGCTTCAATGGGTTCTTTCCTTCTTGCAGCTGGTACGAAAGGTAAGCGATATTCTCTTCCAAATGCGGAAGTGATGATTCACCAGCCACTTGGCGGTGCACAAGGCCAGGCGACAGAAATTGAAATTGCAGCGAAGCGTATTCTGTTCCTTCGTGAGAAGCTAAACAGCATTCTTGCAGAGCGTACAGGACAATCGATTGAAGTTCTTGCAAGAGACACTGATCGCGATAACTTTATGACAGCAGAACGTGCAAAGGAATACGGTTTGATTGACCACATTATTTCAAATAGCGATATGAAAGAAAAAAAATAATCACGTTGAAGCCGATCCATTGAATGGATCGGCTTTTCTTAGATTATTTTTACATATGAAGAAAGTTTAGTGTGGTTTTTAGTAATTGGTGTGTTGTGGAGACAATTATATCGGTTAGGAAAAAGTGAATTTATCCATTGGAAGCGCTTATTATCAATTCTCGGGTATTTATCTGATTTCAGCAAATGCTTTTGTACTGAAAGCGAAGCGTCAGCTACAGAAAACCCCCACTTCCTTAAGTGGTGGGATGAATGTGATGGTTTTACTGTGCAGTGGGGGTTCAAACCCCGGCTGAACTCAGATAAAGCCTCCGGCGGATGTCAGGGATTTTGAAAGGAGTCAAGGAAGGCAGTCTAAGACCGCCACATCCTGTGGCACGGTTGCATGACCAGCATCGTGCTGGCCTCAAGCTCAATTCAAAATCCCGACGCAATTACGCCAAGGCGTAATCGATAATCCGATATTATTCTCTTTTTTAGTGTATATTTTTTAAAATTCAGTTACGATAATGAGTATAGACAAAATTGAAAAGGGAGGTACGGAATTCGAATGAGTATGTTTCCGAAAGATGCAATGCGTGTACTAAAAGAGACGAGTCGTACATTTTATATTCCGATTACTTTTTTGCAGAAAGAGTTAAAGCATTCGGTTGCATCTGCTTATTTAGTATTTCGGGCAATTGATGAAATAGAAGATCATGAAGAATTGACCAATGATGTAAAAAGTACAATTTTAATGCAAGTAAGTGAATTATTTAAACAACCATTTGATAACGAAGCGTATCTAAGAATCCTTGGATCGACAAAAGATCAAATGCCTGAGGTTTCACTTCGTTTAGAAGATTGGCTACAGGCTTGTCCGAAAGATGTTTTGCCAATCGTGATGAATGCTGCGTGTGAAATGGCAACTGGAATGGCAAAATGGGCAAAAGCAAACTGGGAAATCCATACCCGTGAAGATTTGGATGATTATACATATTACGTTGCAGGGCTTGTTGGCGTTATGCTGTCGGACCTCTGGGAGCATTATGGAGAAGCACAAACAGACCGCGAACTTGCAATTGGTTATGGACGTGGGCTTCAGGCGGTAAATATCTTGCGCAATGAGAAGGAAGATTTGGATGAACGTAGTGTAAGCTTTGTTCCTGATGGTTGGAGTCGTGCAGAACTGTTCGAGTATGCAGATGAAAACTTGGCAAAGGCAGATGAATATATGAAATCTCTCAGTAAGAAAACTATTTTATTATTTTGCCGACTGCCGCTTGCCTTAGCTCATAAATCGTTAAAAGCGATGAAAGAGGGACGTGAAAAAATATCACGAGCAGAAGTAGAACAAACGGTGAAAGAAGTTCAACTCCATTAAAGTTTGTAATCTGCTGTATGCAACAAAGAACAACAGCGAAATTGCTTAGAATTTAGATGGTAAAGGCAGGTGTTGGCGTTGGCCAATTCAATCGAGCAAAGAAAATCGGATCATATTCAAATTACGCTAAACGAAAAGGTTACGGGGGAGTCAATCACCACGGGATTAGAGTCGTTTACGTTTATCCATAATGCACTTCCCGAAATCGCATTTGATGAAATTTCCATTGAAACGAAATTCCTCGGATTTGAATGCAAAACGCCGTTCCTTATCAGTTCCATGACGGGCGGGACGGCACTTGCCGAGACAATTAACCGAAACCTAGCAGTAGCGGCTGAAGAAAGGGGCTGGGCGCTTGCGCTGGGATCCACTCGTGCGCTGCTCGATAGTGATGGACATCCTTCTTCTTTCTTAATGAGGAAGTACGCCCCGAGTGTTCCGATCATTGCAAACCTGGGGGCTGTTCAGTTCAATTACGGATATAGTGTCGAGGAATGCAGGAAGATTATCGATATAACTGAGGCGGATATGCTTGTCCTTCATTTGAACAGCATTCAGGAAGTGATTCAGGAAAAGGGAGATACAAACTTTAAAGGGTTATTAAGGAAGATTGAACAACTATGCAGTACGCTAGAGGTTCCAGTCGGAATCAAGGAAGTCGGTTGGGGAATCGATGGTCAGACAGCTAAAAGCTTAAGTGAGGCTGGTGTTGCATTTATCGATGTTGCCGGAGCGGGAGGTACTTCTTGGAGTCAGGTAGAGAAGTTCCGCGCCAAAGATCCAATCCGGCGTGTTGCCGCCGAAGCATTCAGCGAATGGGGAATTCCGACGGCTGAATCTATTAGGTTAGTTCGCAGAGAGATTGGGAATCGTCCTCTGATTGCCAGCGGTGGGATGCGGACGGGGCTAGATGGTGCCAAGACCATTGCATTGGGTGCCGACCTTGTTGGATTCGGTCGATCCATACTGAAGGAAGCGACCCAAAGTCCGCAGGATGTCCTTGAAGTGATGGAAATCCGGGAAATGGAACTTCAGATGGCAATGTTCGGAATCGGGGCGCAGACGATTCGGGAATTGAAGAACACCTCGCGTTTGAAGGAACGATAAGATGAGGACCCTATTGACACTTGAGTACTGACAAACAGGAGTGTCTCTTAGTACCTTAATTTGAATGCAAATGAAAATAATCAAATCGTGAATGAAAATCAAAAGTAAGGTTGCATAATTTATGTAGCCTTTTTTGTATGGATTCATTTAGTAATAAATTCCAAGAGTGAAAATGCATTATCAGTGCATATTAATAGCGGAGGTGAGTATCATGCCAAATGTGGATGTGAAACATATGTAGTGCCTATCAGTCATTTTTCAATTATACTGGGGGTATTCTGAATATCCTGGGGTGTTTGACGATGCATGTAACATTCTATACAAAACCAAATTGTCATCTTTGTGAGGAAGCAAAGGCAATGATGAAACTCGTGCAAGAGGATTATCCACTTACGTGGGATGAGGTCAATATTGAAATGGATGATGAGAGCCATGAGAAATATATGTTGATGATTCCGGTCTTAGAAAAAGATGGTGACGTATTATTGTTCGGTTCGATTGGCTATGTAGAGATCATTAATTTATATGAATTCAGATAAAGCCCCGGCGAATTCTGAAAACAGATTGTTTTTGTTGATTAATGAGAGAAGATGGTATACAATTAGGTTGTAAATATTTTTTTGTTCTACGTGGGACATTTTTCAGTTCTATGGGACAGCATATGTCCTTGAGGCTGAAAGGAGGAACAATTGAACGCTATGATGGAAGCGCAAAGGAAACTCGTACCTGAAATGATGGAACTGATGCAACAAAGATACCGGATGTTGAAACTTATTAAGATGTCTGGTCCTATCGGAAGGCGTCCACTCGGTCAGATTGCTGGTCTTTCCGAGCGAGAAACACGAACAATGATGGATATTCTTCGAGCACAGAATCTGATTCATGTTGCGAAAGAAGGTGCATCGATTACAGTTGAAGGTAGCTCAGTGTTACAAACGCTTGAGTCTGTTATGGAAGACTGGTCGGGTCGCGCATCGCTTGCCAAAAAGTTAACAGAGTTTTTAGGCATTCGTTCTGTCAAGGTTGTTGCTGGAAATTGCGATATAGATGGAGACTCTACTGCTAAAAGTTTATTGGGCATGGAGGCTGCAAAGCAATTCAGCTCTAAAATCGGAGATGGCAAGATTGTAGCCGTTACGGGTGGGAGCACAATTGCAGCAATTCCCCAGCATATCGAAAAGTTTAGTGACACAACGGATCAGTTGTTTATCGCTGCGCGAGGCGGTGTCGGAGACGATATCGGCTTACAGGCAAATGTGATCGCAGCTTTCTTTGCTGAAGCATGTGGGGGAACGTATAGTACGTTTTATTACCCTGAGTCGTTAAGTGAAGAAGCACAAAAAGCGTTTCGCAATGAACCATTTGTTGTCAAGATGCTTAGCCTCTATGAAACGACAGATTGTGTTCTTCATGGAATTGGTGACGCAAAGACGATGGCTGTCCTGCGTAACACACCTGAAGAAGAGCAGCAAGTGCTTCGAAAGAGTGGAGCAATTGGTGAGGCATTCGGTTACTATTTCGATAAAAATGGCAACGTCGTTCATCGACTGCGTACTGTAGGTATTCAGACAAGTCATTTGGAACGGATTCCACTTATCATTTCGGTGGCTGGTGGAAGTAGCAAAGCAGAAGCCATCTTGGCTTATATGGCAAGCGCACCGAAACAAACGATTTTAGTTACAGATGAAGGTGCGGCAAATGAAATGCTGAAACTGCTTATCAATAAATAAATTTTAGGATTAAGGCTTCATTTTTTAGGGAATAGGTAAAAGTGGATAAATGTTTTAAAAAATATAAAAAAACTACTCGGAGGTAATTTATTATGGCTATGAAACTTGCAATTAACGGATTTGGACGTATTGGGCGTAAAGTATTCCGCGAGGCTTTGCAACAAGAGGAAATCGAAATCGTTGCGATCAACGATTTAACGGATGCGGCAATGCTTGCTCATCTTCTTAAATATGACTCTGTACACGGTGTGAACGAAGCGGAAATCAGCTCTGAAGGCAATAGCTTAGTTGTGAATGGTAAAAATATTAAAGTATACGCTGAAAGAAACCCTGCAGATCTTCCATGGGGAGAGCTTGGAATTGATGTGGTTATCGATTCAACAGGTGTATTCACAGACCGCGAAGGACTTAACAAGCACATTGAAGCAGGTGCGAAGCGTGTTATCTTGTCAGCACCAGCAAAAGGCGATATTCCAATGCTTGTTATGGGTGTTAACCACGAAACATACAATGCAGCAGATGATAAAATCGTATCGAATGCATCATGTACGACAAACTGTCTTGCTCCAATTGTAAAAGTATTGAACGACAAGTTTGGTATCGAGCGCGGTATGATGACAACTGTTCACTCTTATACAAATGACCAAAAAATCCTAGACTTGCCACACAGCGACTACCGTCGTGCACGTGCAGCTGCTGAAAACATGATTCCAACAACTACTGGTGCTGCATCAGCAGTTACAAAAGTTATCCCAGCATTGGCAGGTAAATTAGATGGTATGGCAGTTCGCGTACCAACTCCAAACGTTTCACTAGTTGACTTCGTTGCTGACCTTAAACAAAACGTAACAGTAGAAGAAGTAAATGCTGCTCTTAAAGAAGCATCTGAAAACGAATTAGCTGGCGTTCTTGTTTACAATGAATTGCCACTTGTTTCAAGAGACTATAACGGCAACACAGCATCTTCAACAATCGATGGCTTGTCAACAATGGTTCTTGCAGACAACATGGTAAAAGTTATTTCTTGGTATGATAACGAATCAGGTTACTCTGCTCGTTGTATCGACCTTGCACTTTACATGCACGGCAAAGGACTATAATCAGCTGACCTTTTCGCTGATAAATATAGCCAATAAAATAGATACCGCTTATAATAAAGTTGGGTAAGAGGAGCGGGGGATTACCCCGTTCCTCCTTTTTTTGAGATAAATAATATGGAGGTGGGCATGTTTCATGAAGTCAAAAAAGACGATGAAAGATATGCAACTGGAAGGACAACGCGTATTTTGCCGCGTGGATTTCAATGTACCGATGGAAAATGGACAAGTAACGGATGTTACACGAATCCGTGCAGCAATCCCAACAATTGAATACATGGTAGAACAAGGAGCAAAAGTTATTCTTGCCAGTCACCTGGGTCGTCCAAACGGCGAAGTGAACGAAGAAATGCGCCTGACTGTAGCTGGCGAAAAACTAGCCGAGCTAATTGGTAAACCAGTTCTTAAATTAGATACGTCTATTGGACAAGAAGTTGAACAAGCAATCGCTTCTATGAAAAATGGCGATATTGTCCTTCTTGAAAATGTTCGATTCCATGCTGGGGAAGAAAAGAATGATGCTGACCTTGCGAAAAACTTTGCAGACCTTGCAGATGTATTTGTTAACGACGCATTTGGTGCTGCACACCGTGCACATGCATCCACTGCGGGTATCGCGGACTATATTCCGGCAGTATCAGGCTTGTTAATTGAAAAAGAATTAGATGTGCTTGGCAAAGCATTGTCTACGCCAGAGCGTCCATTTACAGCGATTATTGGTGGAGCAAAAGTGAAAGACAAAATCGGTGTCATCAATCATTTGCTCGACAAAGTGGACAACTTGATTATTGGCGGCGGCTTGGCTTACACATTTTTGAAAGCGCAAGGCTATGAAATTGGTAAGTCTTTGCTTGAAGAAGATAAAATTGACTTAGCAAAATCATTTATTCAAAAGGCAAAAGATAACGGCGTTAAGCTATATCTGCCGATAGATGTGACGATTGCAGACGATTTTTCGAAAGATGCCAATACGAAAGTCGTGAAAAATGATGCGATTCCTGCAGATTGGGAAGGTCTCGATATTGGGACTGAAACAGCTGAATTGTATGCAAAAGTAATAGAAGAATCGAAATTGATCATTTGGAATGGCCCAATGGGTGTATTTGAGTTAGAGCCATTTGCAGGTGGCACGAAACGTGTTGCACAAGCAATGGCAGTCACAGCAGGCTATACAGTCATTGGTGGCGGCGACTCAGCTGCAGCTGTTGAAAAGTTCGGCGTTGCCGATAAAATGGATCATATTTCGACTGGTGGAGGCGCTTCTCTTGAATTTATGGAGGGTAAAGACTTACCGGGTGTTTCTGCACTAAACGATAACTGATGAGGGGGAATCGCTTTGCGTAAACGAATTATTGCGGGTAACTGGAAAATGTACAAAACTGTTGAGGAAGCAAGAAGCTTTGTTGAGGAAGTAAAAGGCAAGGTTCCGGTTTCGGATAACGTGGAAGCTGTTATTTGTCCGCCATCTCTATACCTTTCAGAGTTGGCACAGCTAACAAAAGGTTCAGCTTTAGGCATTGGCGCACAGACGATGTCCGATGTGAAAGAAGGCGCATTTACAGGAGAAATCAGCCCAGCGATGCTAGTTGGCATTGATGTTGGCTACGTCGTTCTAGGTCACTCAGAGCGTCGTCAATATTTCAATGAAACAGACGAGTCCGTCAATCTGAAAGTCCATGCAGCATTCGAATACAACCTAACACCACTTGTTTGTGTGGGTGAAACACTTGAACAGCGCGAAGCAGGCCAAACGGTTGAGCTAGTTGCTGCCCAAGTGAAGAAAGCATTTGAAGGCATCAGTGCGGCACAAGCGGAAAAAGCGGTTATCGCATATGAGCCAATCTGGGCAATCGGTACAGGGAAAACAGCAACTGCACAAGATGCCAATGAAGTATGTGGCGCAATCCGTGCAACAGTTAGCGAACTATACAGTGAAACAGTGGCGGCAAGCATTCGTATTCAATACGGTGGTAGCGTAAAGCCAGATAATATTGAAGAACTTCTGTCAATGGAGCATATTGACGGTGCACTTGTTGGTGGCGCAAGCCTTGAACCAGCATCATTCTTAAAATTGGTTGAGGCTGGAGCACATGAGTAAAAGTCCGGTCGCACTAATTATTTTAGATGGATTTGGGCTACGCGATGAACAACTAGGTAATGCAGTTGCGCTGTCGAAAAAGCCAAATTACGATCACCTATGGAATAACTTTCCGCATACTACGTTAACAGCTAGCGGAGAGGCGGTAGGACTTCCGGAAGGCCAAATGGGGAACTCGGAAGTAGGGCATCTCAATATTGGAGCTGGTCGTATTGTCTACCAAAGTTTGACACGTATTAACAAATCCATTAGAGAAGCAGATTTCTTTGATAAAGAAGCACTTTTAGGTGCGATTGCCCATGCCAAGCAACGCGGTACGGCACTTCATCTCATGGGATTGCTATCTGACGGTGGCGTACATAGCCATTATGAGCATTTGTTTGCGCTGTTACGTCTTGCAAAGTTGAATGGCATTGATAAAGTGTTTGTTCATGCATTTTTGGACGGACGCGATGTAGGTCCACAAACGGCTCTTGATTATATCGAGAAAACAGAAACAGTGATGCAGGAAATTGGCGTTGGAAAGTTTGCCAGTATTTCGGGTCGCTATTATGCGATGGATCGGGATAAGCGCTGGGAACGTGTGGAGAAAGCCTATCATGCAATCGTTGACGGCACAGCCTTAACAGCGGCGACGCCAACTGCAGGCGTGCTCGCGTCGTATGAGCGTGGTATCCATGATGAATTCGTCGTGCCATTCGTTATCGAAGAGCTAGGTAAACCTGTTGCAACTGTCGAGGATGGGGATGCGGTCGTATTCTTTAACTTCCGTCCTGACCGAGCGATTCAGCTATCTCGCACGTTTACAGACGCTACGTTTGACGGTTTTGACACAGGCGCTAATAAGTTTGCAGATTTGAAGTTTGTCACGTTCACACATTATAGTGACGAAGTTGCTGCGGATGTTGTCTTTAGCAGTCAAAACTTAGAGAATACGCTAGGTGAAGTGATTGCCCATAATGGATTAACACAATTGCGTATTGCAGAAACTGAGAAATACCCACACGTCACTTTCTTTATGAGTGGCGGTAGGGAAGAAAAGTTTGCGGGTGAAGAACGGATTTTAATTGCTTCGCCGAAAGTAGCAACCTACGATCTAAAGCCGGAAATGAGTGCCTTTGAAGTAACAGAAGCACTGATTGAAGGCATTGAGGCGGATCGTTATGACGCGATACTCTTGAACTTTGCCAACCCAGATATGGTCGGTCATAGTGGAATGCTAGAGCCGACGATTAAAGCGATTGAAACAGTCGATACTTGTTTAGGTAAAATCGTTACTGCTTTACATGCGAAGGGTGGTATGGCAATTGTTACGGCCGATCATGGGAATGCCGATGAGGTCATGACATTAGAAGGTTCGCCAATGACCGCACACACGACAAATCCGGTGCCAGTCATTGTGACAAAATCGGATATTGTGCTACGTGAAGGCGGTATACTCGCAGACCTTGCACCAACAATGCTAAAATTATTAGAGCTTGAACAACCGGTAGAAATGACCGGCACACCATTATTTTAAAAAGGGGAGACTAACATGCCAGTTATTACAATTGTCCAGGCAAGAGAAGTACTTGATTCACGAGGAAATCCAACGGTAGAGGTTGAAGTATTCACAGAGAGCGGCGCATTTGGCCGTGCAATCGTTCCATCAGGAGCATCAACAGGTGAATATGAAGCAGTTGAACTACGTGATGGCGACAAAAATCGTTACCTCGGTAAAGGAGTTCTAAAAGCAGTTGAACACGTCAATGATGTTATTGCTGACGACCTAGAAGAAATGTACTCTGTTTTGGATCAAGTAACAATCGACAAAGCGTTGATCGAACTTGATGGTACACCAAACAAAGGGAAATTGGGTGCTAACGCAATTCTTGGCGTATCTATGGCAGTAGCACGTGCAGCTGCAGATTACCTAGATATTCCACTTTACCAATACCTTGGTGGTGTCAATGCAAAACAATTGCCAGTTCCAATGATGAACATTTTGAATGGCGGAGAGCACGCGGATAACAACGTCGATATTCAAGAATTCATGGTGATGCCAGTAGGCGCAGAATCATTCCGCCACGGTCTACGCATGGGGACTGAAATTTTCCATAGCTTGAAAGCTGTATTGCAGGCAAAAGGTTTGAACACTTCTGTTGGGGATGAAGGCGGATTTGCTCCGAACCTATCTTCTAACGAAGAAGCATTGTCTACAATCATTGAAGCAATCGAAAAAGCAGGCTACAAGCCAGGCGAGGAAGTTCTTCTTGCAATGGACGTTGCTGCATCTGAAATTTACAATAAAGAAGATGGCACATACAATCTTTCAGGCGAAGGTATCGTGAAGACATCTGCTGAAATGGTTGATTGGTATGCTGAAATGTGCGAGAAATACCCAATCATTTCAATCGAAGACGGTTTGGACGAAAACGACTGGGCGGGCCACAAGCTATTAACAGAACGCCTTGGCAAAACAGTTCAACTTGTTGGAGATGACCTGTTCGTTACAAACACTGAGAAATTATCACGCGGAATCGAAGAAGGAATCAGTAACTCGATCCTTATTAAAGTGAACCAAATCGGTACATTGACGGAAACGTTTGATGCAATCGAAATGGCGAAACGCGCTGGCTTTACAGCTGTTATCTCTCACCGTTCTGGTGAATCAGAAGATACAACAATTGCTGATATCGCAGTAGCAACAAACGCTGGTCAAATCAAGACAGGTGCTCCGTCACGTACGGATCGCGTTGCGAAATACAACCAATTGCTTCGCATCGAAGATCAGCTTGACGACACAGCTGAATATTTAGGTGCTAAAACTTTCTATAACTTGAAAAAATAATTATGATGGAAATCCCACTTCGGGAGTCTGCAGGAGACTCTCAGGTGGGTTTTTTTGGGGGATCGGGAAACTACCGCATAAAGTGTGTTACTACCGCTCGGGGTACGGTTACTACCGTTCGGCGGGTGAATACTACCGCTCAGGGTACATTTACTACCGTTCAGCAACTAAATACTACCGCATAGCCCTGCTGTTCATTCATAAAAACGAATTGTAGAACAAAAGGTTGTGTCGACAGCTTATTTTTGGTAAAATGAAGTTTGTTGTAAGTTTTAATCAGGAGGTGGAACAAAATGCATGAAGTATTGATGGTACTACTTGTAATCGTATCGCTAGCTATGATCGCTGTCGTATTATTACAATCTGGAAAAAGTGCGGGTCTTTCAGGAGCCATCTCTGGTGGAGCTGAACAACTTTTCGGGAAACAAAAAGCGCGTGGACTTGATCTTGTTCTTCAACGGGTGACATTGATACTGGCTATCTTATTGTTTATCTTAGCCATTTTAATTATGAAATTCTAAAACTTATGTGAATAAACTACGAACGCCTGACCTTCCGACTGGTCGGGCGTTTTTTATCTAAGTTCAGCAAATCTTTTTGTACTGAAAGCGAAGCGTCAGCTACAGAAAACCTCTGCTGAACTTAGATAAAGTGGAAGGTAACCTAAGTACGCCACATCCTGTGGCAACGGTTGCATGACCGACATCCTGTCGGCCTGCGGATGTCACGGATTTTTTAGGGGATCTTTTCGAGCGGGCTCGAAAAAAATCCGGACGCAATTATGCCAAGGCATAATTGATAGAAAAAGTTCAACAGAAAGGAATACATATTATGCGAATATCTCAACCAAAACCATTTTTTATAGAAACAGGCAAGCGTGCAGTTTTGCTATTGCACGGATTCACGGGTACTTCAGCGGACGTGCGGATGCTTGGTCGCTTCCTGGAGAAGAAAGGCTATACATCGCTCGCTCCTCATTACAAAGGGCATGGTGTACCTCCAGAGGAATTGATTCGAACTGGACCTGCTGAGTGGTGGCAAGACGTCCTCGCAGGGTATAATCAATTAAAAGAGGCTGGCTACGATGAGATTGCAGTGGCAGGTTTATCGCTTGGTGGCGTATTTTCGTTGAAATTAGGGTATAACATGCCTGTGAAGGGGATTGTCACAATGTGTGCGCCTATGACGATGAAAACGACGGATATCATGTACGAGGGTGTCCTAGCGTACGCGCGGGAATACAAGAAGTATGAAGGAAAAGATGAGCAGCAAATCGAAGAGGAATTAGAAGCCCTTCAGCAACAGTCCATGCCAACATTGGCGGAGCTGCGAGCACTGGTTTATGATGTTCGCGAGCATATCGATCACATCTATGCGCCACTATTCGTAACGCAAGGATCATTGGATACTGTTATCGATCCGGGTTCAGCAAATGTTATTTTCGATAACACAGAATCCGACGACAAACAGTTAAAATGGTACAAGCAATCTGGGCATGTCATCACGCTAGGGCCTGAAAAAGTGCAACTACATGAAGATATTTTTGAATTTCTTGAATCACTGGATTGGCATGTGTGAAAAATATAACAAATGATAATGCTAGGTAAATGAAGGAGTGAGATATATGGATAATTTCGATCAAGATATGCAACAAAAATTGCTGTCCCTGATGAAAGACGAGTCATACAAGCCATTAACAGTCCAGGAAATCCAAGAGTTAATGGGCTTTGAGCAAGCAGCGGAATTCAAGGAACTTGTTAAAATGCTCGTTCATCTTGAACAAAAAGGGCAAATTATTCGTTCGAGAACGAATCGTTATGGTGTACCTGAGCGTATGAATCTAGTGCGTGGGAAATTTATCGGGCATGCGAAAGGTTTTGGCTTCGTCGCACCTGAAACGGAAGGAATGGATGATATTTTCATTCCACCGCATGAGGTGAATGGCGCGATGAACGGGGATATCGTCCTGGTGCGTGTCACAAATGGTACGTCGGGAGATCGCCGTGAAGGTACGATTAGTCGAGTCGTAGAGCGAAAAACAACATCAGTTGTCGGCACATATCAACATAACAAGGGTTTCGGCTTTGTTATTCCAGACAATAAAAAACTGCCAATGGATATTTTTATTGCCAAAGGTGACGCACTGGATGCAGTAGATGGGCATAAGGTCGTTGTTGAAATAACGGATTGGCCAAGTGAATTAAAGTCGATGACAGGTATGGTAACGCAAATACTAGGACATAAAAATGATCCTGGTGTGGATATTATTTCTATTATTCATAAGCATGGCATTGAAGTGGAATTTCCTGAAGAAGTGCTGCAACAAACGAATAATATTCCAGATGAAGTGCAGGAAAAGGATTTAATCGGCCGACATGACCTGAGAGAAGAATTGACGATTACGATTGACGGTGCGGATGCCAAGGACTTGGATGATGCCATTTCTGTTGTCAAAAATGATGATGGGTCGTATGTATTGTCCGTTCATATTTCAGATGTCAGTTATTATGTCACGGAAAACTCTCCGATGGATGACAATGCTTTCGATCGTGGGACGAGTGTCTATTTGACAGATCGTGTCATTCCGATGCTGCCACATAAACTATCAAATGGGATCTGTTCGTTGAATCCAGGTGTGGATCGTTTAACCTTGTCTTGTGTGATGACAATTGACCGCAATGGTAAAGTGACGAATCATGAAATTTTCGAAAGTGTCATTCGCTCGAAAGAACGCATGACGTATACAGAAGTTTATAAAATTATTGATGAAAAAGATGAAGAACTGAGTGCAAAGTACGCCAATGTCGTGCCAATGATCAACCATATGGCGGAGCTAGCAGCTATTTTGAAGCAGAAGAGAGTAGACCGCGGTGCTATCGATTTTGATTTCAAGGAATCAAAAATTTTGGTGGACGACAAAGGATGGCCGACTGACGTTGTCATTATGGAACGTACCGTGTCAGAGCGCCTCATTGAGGAGTTCATGCTTGCGGCGAATGAAACAGTTGCGGAGCATTTCCATTGGCAGCAAGTGCCATTCCTATACCGTATTCACGAAGATCCGAAAGCTGAGAAACTGCAACGCTTCTTCGAATTCTTAACGAATTTTGGTGTGGTCGTCAAGGGGACAGGCAATAAAGTACACCCACGTGCCTTGCAGGAAATTGTTGAATCAATTGCGGGCTTGCCGGAGGAAACGGTCATTTCGACGATGCTATTACGTTCCATGCAACAGGCTAAGTATTTAGATGAAAGTCTAGGTCACTTCGGATTGTCGACGGAGTTCTATACACATTTCACAGCACCAATTCGTCGTTATCCTGACTTAATTGTTCATCGATTGATACGCAAGTATTTAATTGAAAAAGATGTTTCGCCACAAACGGTTGCGGAGTGGGGCGGCAGATTGCCTGAAATCGCGGATCATACGTCTGAGCGCGAGCGTCGTGCAGTTGAAGCAGAACGTGAGACGGAATCGTTGAAAAAAGCGCAATTCATGTTGGATAAAATCGGCGAGGAATTCGAAGGTGTTATTTCATCGGTTACGAACTTCGGATTGTTTGTTGAATTGGAGAACACAATCGAAGGACTTGTCCATGTTAGTTATATGACGGATGATTATTATCGTTTTGACGACAGACAAATGATGATGATTGGCGAGCATACGGGCAAGCAATTCCGTTTAGGTGATGAAGTAACAGTGAAAGTTGCTGCCGTGAAGCCGGAAGAATCCGCGATCGACTTTGAAATTGTCGGCATGAAACAATCCTTCCATCGTGCACGTAGAGAAACACCGAAAGTGATCCACGCAGAGAAAAAGGGCCGTGGTGGCGGTAAGTCTGACGATAAGTCGAAAGACAAAAAGAAGACAGGCACGTATAATAAAAAGAAGAAGTTTTATGAGAGTGTTGCGAAAAAAGGTAAGGCTAAACCTAAGAAGAGAAAATGAACCTATACAGGTTGAAGTAAAGAATCCTACTAACAACGCTTGGCGCTTGGGCTACCCCAGTTAGGCGCCTTCGCTGGTTCGTACATAGGAATTATTACTTCAACCCTATACAGGATGGCATTTGATTAAGGGGTGAAAGAGATGGCGAAAGGCCAAGGGAAAGTTGTTGCGGTTAATAAGAAAGCGAATCATGATTTTGCGATTGAGGAAACGATTGAAGCGGGTATTGTGCTACAAGGAACGGAAATTAAGTCAATCCGTAACGGTAAAGTGCAGTTACGAGATGCCTTTGTGCGTATCCGTGATAATGAAGCGTGGATTTCCAATATGCATATTAGTCCATACGATCACGGCAACCAATTCAACCATGATCCAACACGTTCAAGAAAACTATTGCTGCATAAAAAACAAATTGCCAAATTATTTGTCGAAACAAAACAGCAAGGCGTTGCGATTGTGCCGTTGAAGATGTATTTAAAAGACGGCTTCGCAAAAGTATTGATTGGTGTTGGTAAGGGTAAGAAAGATTACGATAAACGTGAGGACCTCAAGAAGAAAGATGCTAAGCGTGAAATGGCTCGGGTCTTGAAGGATAGACAACGGGATTGATTTTTAGCTGAAAATGCGCTATACTGAGTACAGTAAGTTAGTTCAGAAGCCTTTTTTAGCATCGCTATTAAGGTCATCCTGACCTCCTCATAACGGGGGCGTTACGGATTCGACAGGGGTAGTCTGAGCTTGAGTTGCGCGTCGGAGGGTTCGGCTCCGTCAGAAACGACACCTTATAATAACAGGCAAAACAAACAACAACCTAGCATTCGCAGCGTAAGCTGTTGAATCTGCCTTGTAGTTCTATCGCCCATGTAGCATTGCAGGGCTCACTCTAAGTGGGATACGACAACTGTTGCCTTCTGAGGCAGTTGGAAGAGATTCGCAGAATAGCACACAGGACGCCCTGATTGCCGGCATACTGATGCGCGAAACCTAGTAGTCAATCTACACGCGTAGACGCTTAAGTGTTAGGGCCTTTGGACGCGGGTTCGACTCCCGCCGCTTCCATAGTAATATGGTGCAAATATGTTCGTGTTGAGTAAGATACCAGGTTCTGAAACAAATACAATTTGATGTCGAGCCTGGAATTCTTAGTTCCATCTGTTCATCCTGTATGAATGTAGTAAAATCAACATACAATAAGAAAAGCTGAACGTCTAGGAAACGTCCAGCTGATCTCAGTTACATTCCGCTTTAAGGGCGGTTAACCAAAGTTATTACAAGTGAAGATGTTTACTCAAAAAGAGTAACCCCCATTGAAAACCTCGGCGTGATGTGACCCCTAAAAGTTAGAGTTTTATATTACGCAACTAGTTGGCTGGTGTGAAGACGGTATTGAACCGGACTCATGCCAGCCAGTTTCTGTTTAATCCGTTTGTTGTTGTAATACTGGATATAAGTCTCAATTGCCCGTTTTAGTTCCTCGTACGTGCGCAGTGGTTCGCCGTAATACATCTCTTGCTTCAGTAAACCGAAGAAGTTCTCCATGGGAGAGTTATCCAGACAGTTCCCCTTTCGGGACATGCTCTGGAACACTTTGTGTTCTTTTAAGGTTACAACCCATTTTCCGTGCTGATAATGCCAACCTTGATCTGAGTGGATGGTAGTTCGATACTTTGCGTTCTTTACGATGCGAAGGGCTTCCTCTAAAGGGTTCATCACAAAGTCAAGCGTTGGACGCACACTGATACCGTACGAAAGAATCTCTCCATTATACATATCCATAATTGGACTAAGATAGAGTTTTAGGTCATCGGAACACTTGAATTCTGTAATATCCGTGGTCAGTTTCTGATACGGGATTGTAGTATTGAACCGGCGGTGAATACGGTTTTTCGCCACTGTACCGATGGTACCCTTATACGAACTGTAACGACGTGATTTCCGGATGAACTTATTGCCTTTCAATCCTAATTTTCGCATAATGCGTTGCACTTTTTTATGATTCACTATGATGCCACGGTTCTTCAATTCTAGTTGAATCCTACGATAACCATAATTTCCGTTGTGTTCATCAAAAATAGATTGGATCTTTTCCTCTAGCTCTTGGTGCGGATTTTCCCGGTTCATTTGTGCTACATGATAGTGATAAGAAGACTCAGGAATGTCGACAATCCGAAGTACATCCTTTAGTTGGAATTCTTCTTTGAGTTCGAGTGATAGCGCTGCTTGTGCTTTTCGAGATAACCGTCCGAATCCATCTGAAAAGCTCGTAACTTTTTTAGGTATTCCACCTCCAAACGGAGGAGTTCATTTTCCCGTTCTAATTTCTGTTCACGTGTCATTTCATCCTGTTGTGTTGGCTTCTGGTCCCTCTTGATATTCTTCGCTTTATCAGACATAACTGGCCGTCCTTTCGGATTGTCCAGGGCTTCAGCACCGCCTTCGAGGAATCTTTTATTCCAATCACCGATCATCGAAGGGTTCGTCAATCCGAAGTGAAGTGCCGTTTTTGCCTGCGAAGCGCCTGTCCTTTTCATAAAGCTTAATGCATCTAGCTTGAATTGAACAGAATAAACCTCGTGTCTCTTCTTTCGAAATAATCCCTCCACACCGAACTTCTTGTATACATTTACCCAATCAATGACTTGTTTCTTTGATTTTATGCCATGTTTTTCTGCCAAACTTTTATATCCTATCGTTCCCCTAAGGTATTCTTGCACCACCATCACCTTAAAGTCATCTGCATATTTAACCATAACAAAACACCCCGAAAGTTAGAATTTGACTCTAACTTTTGGGGTGCACTTCACGGTCAAGGTAATGGGCGGTTACTTCTTTTTGTTGGTAAGAAAGACAATCAATGCAATAATAGCCGTTGCCATAAGGGGAAGGCAGCCAAAGTTCGCCGCGTCCTGCGGCAAATGCTATAAAAGCTTGAAATAGCATATTCATTGCCTCGTAAGTTACCATCATATATAAACACCCCCTTTCTCAAGGGAGTGCTCACCGCCCACACGCTTTATGCAACTGATGTTCTTAGTATATCATGTTTTATCTGCTCTTTTATGGAAAAAATCATAGGATTTTGGATAGTTAAAACCCAATTGAGTATTTTTTCTTTTGGGCTGATTTATGATATCGGGTAAGTGGTGTACAATGTCAGATGCAGTGGTTCTTTTTCCAGGGTACTGATATATTGTGAGTTTACGCCGTGTCTATTTATGAATAGGGGGCGTATTCATGTGTTCCCACACTCACGGGTTTCAGTGACTGGCTTCCTCTTATTAAAGAAGACGCTCTTGAACAACTTCTAACGCACTTGATTCACTAATCAATGTAATCATGCATGAATAAGAAGCTTCCGATGGAATCCCAGCCAAAACTAGAAAACCGCAATCTACCTTGAGTCGTAAGTCTGTCTCGAAGCATTTTACTAGGTCTTTTATGAATGGGATACGTTCAGTGATTCGAATGATTAACGAATATGAATATAGCCATCTGAAACATGGCACGCGTGTCACTTTCGCATATTTTTATTCAATTTTATTTGAAATTTCATCTTATCGTAATTAGTGGAATACATATTTTAAAGATTTTCAAGTAACTTCTAAAGTTTAAGTGATTCCTATTGTATAAGATAAATGTAACAATAAAAGATGTAAACATTTTAATTTACATCTTTTATTGGGGGATTTAATATTAAACTACAGGACTAGACACTAACGAATCTAAATGTTTTCTGAAATTTACCTGAATCAATTTTCGATTGTCTGGTATACTTACATTGTAAGTTTGTATAGCTTCTTCTAGTTTATTTATAGCATTAATTACATCTAAATCATATTGAGATATTAAGTATATAATATAAAATACTTTTTGATCGGTTCTTTTATATTGAGGTAACTGAATATATTTTTGTTTGATATTTTCAAAAGACATAGCTAATTTATATGCATAATCTAAATCAAAAGTTTCTTCAGGGAAAATATCATCATAATAATCTGTAAAAAGTTTTTTCTTTTGACTACTTACTTTTTCAGGGTTACCTTTTGCGGAATAAATTACTTGTGCTAATTCATCCATCGCGATTCTAAATAAAGGATTTTTAATATCGCTACCAATTTCACCTGCTTTTCTTGCATATACAATATTATTAAGTTTAAAATGACCTTCAATTTTAATTTGTATTGTACTAATAGATTTTAAATTTAAAGCTGAAATAGCATTTTGACTATTTGTGTACTCAGCTATTAAATTTTTTAAATTGCTGCCTTGAGGTACTTTGAAAAGTCTTATTAATATTTGAGAGTTAAATAATGGAGATAGCACTTCGTGAATTTCTTCATCAGTAAAATCATTATCTTTAGATAGCTGTTTTAAAAATGCGAAAATTGTGGAAATTGTTTGTCCACCATTGACTATTTGATAATCTTGAAGAGCTATTTCAAATTTGTTGAAAAGCTTATTGGATTCTATTTTATCTGAAATTAAAGTAATTCCATTATTGAATAAAAAGAAGTTTTCTGGAGCAGTTTTTAAAGTTTTTAAGATATTTTTGTTATAATCAGTATCACCTAAATAGCCACGAACATTATCGTAAAGTAAAGACCTATCGAGTTCTACACTCAAAACACTTTTCCACTCATCCAGATTCGGATTTTTATTAAGTGGTAATCTTAGATGATCACAAGTTATTCGGATTAACTCATTTAGAGGGAGTTTAACTATAAATGATTGGTTAGAAGTTTGCCGGTCTAAAGTGAATGAAATCAAATCTTCTTGAGCAACAATAAAAGATGCTGATTTTGTTTGTTTTTTCTCAGTATAGAATTTAGCAATATTATCTAAAGTAATACTGTTAATTTCAACACCATATGATTTTTTAAGTTGATCAATATATCCATAACTATTTTCATGTAAACCAAAAGCTTCATTTGAAACCATATGGAGAGTAATATTACAGTTATATTTGCTGTCACTTTTTGTATAACTTTTTAATAAGTTAATTATCTTATGTACTAAAATATTCTCGGATTCATCTAAGGAATCATCATCTCCAAGTAACATAGTAAGAAACTTTGAACTCCTAGAAATATCTTTGTCTGATATATGATTTTGTTTGAAAGATTCTCTGTATTTAAAGTTGAATAAATCAATATTAACCTCAGAGCTAGATAGTTCTTCAATACTTACAACATCTACACCATAGTCATCAATTTTATAACCTGGATTATATAATTTCTCGAGGTAGTTTGTGTCAATAATTTTAGTCATTACACCGTCATTTAATTCAACATCATCATAATTATAGATATGAGCTTTAAAACCAAGAGTATTCTCAACTATGATATGATAAAAGCCTAAGCGAGCTTTATCAGCTTCACTAATAGTTGAAGTATCGAGTAAATCTTTGAATATTAAATCGAATATTCGTTCACTGGCTACTCTAGAAATTTTATAATCGTGTATCGTTGCCATTATAATCCTACTTCCTATAAAAATTATTGAAAATCAGATAATGAATCAGGGTTAATCCATATCTATACCAATTACTAATACTGGAATATCTAAATTAGAAACTCCTCGGTTTTCTAAGTCCCAAACAATTTGTTCAAAATAAGAAACACCTGTAGACATTTCATCTGCAAAAGTTTTCATTGGAACAATTTCAATTCCTACATTAATATATCCTTGTTGATGAAAAATCGGCATCTTACTACAAATGTCATAAGCCATAAAAGCGTACTTTCCGAATTGAACTTCGACACCTACTTTATTTTTTACGAAATCAATTTCTCGAAATGCCCTTGTTACTGACATTTTTGGATGGGGAGGATCATAGATTGCATTGTGTTTTAATTTATCCCATCCAAGTGGGTTTAAAACCTTTTTTAATGCTTTATTTAAATCTGTAGGGCTATATAATATTTTTCCGATACTTGTTTTTTCTTTACTTATTTTTGTCTTGTACTTAGAAGCATCGATTTGTTGGATAGCCCAATAGATTTCTTTAAGCTCCTTTGAGTAGTTGTTTTCGATAATATCTTTTCCGTTATTAAATGAATACACTGCACCTATTTTCATAATTAGTCATTCCCTTTTTTTAGTAGCTCGTGAACTGAAATTGATAGTATTTCTGCAATTGCTACTAATTCAATATCGGTTACTTCTCTTGTTAGATTTTCTATTTTTGATATCATAGGTCTATCTAAATTAGTCCCGGAAGTAAGTAATCGTGCAGAGAGCTCGTCTTGTGTGATATGCTTTTCTTTTCTAATTCTTTTTAGATTTCCACCTATTAAATTACGGTTATTTATATTCGTCATATTTAAAACACCTTACTTTAAAAGTTATATTTACTTGATTGTAGTACAAAAATAATGTTAAAATGTGTGGTAATCACACATTTGGAGGTTTTCTTAAAAATGCAAAATTATATTAACGGATTAGATATGGGAAAATTAAATGAATATATAAACGAAAGTTCATTATTTATAAAAGAATACTTCTCTAATCATGAGCCATTTGTTGATTTAATCGTTACTTCCCCGCCATATTGGGATATGAAAGAATATGGAGATGTAAAAGAACAAACAGGCTTTGGTCAAGAATATGAAGCTTATTTAGCGGATATAAGAAAGATTTTTGAAGGAGTACATCATATTTCTAAGGATAGTGCTACGATGTTTGTTATTGTAGACACAATGAAACGTGACGGGAAAATGGTAAGATTGCCAGATGATATGGCAAGAGAGCTTGAAAGTATTGGGTGGATACATCAAGATACTATTATTTGGGATAAAGGAAAAACGTTGCCTTGGTCTAGAAAAGGTCAAATGCGTAATGTGTTTGAGTATGTCTTAATGTTTACTAAAGAAAATTCTACAGATTATAAATATTATATTGATAGAATTAAATCCGCTGAACAATTAAAAGAATGGTGGATAGATTATCCTGAAAGATATGGTCCACAAGGAAAAGTGCCTGATAATATTTGGGAGTTTTATATTCCAACCCAAGGTAGTTGGGGAAGTAAAAAAGATTTTGGTGAAGAAGAGTTTAGACATGCTTGTCCGTTCCCGCCAGAAATGATGGCAAGGTTAATTTTACTTTCAACTGATGAAAATGATGTTGTATTTGATCCATTTGCTGGCACAGGAGTTTTCCTTGCTACCGCTGAAAAAATGAATCGTAGATATTTAGGATTTGATACTAACCCAGATTACAAAAAAGTTTTTGAAGTTGTAACTAAGCAATTGGTTGAAGAAAGGTGGTTAGAAATTGAAACTTATTATCAATACCAGGAACGTTTAAAAACAATTTTAGAAGAATCCATCTATAAATTAAGAGTGCTAAAATATCCAAAGGCAGTTGTAAAAAGACTTAGAAATGAGACTAAAAAAAATGTTGAATTAGTTTCTAATGACTTTGGTTTAATTATTGCTATTGAAAAGGAACTTGAAGAAAATGAAATTATTTTAAAGAATAAAACAATTGGAAAAGTAGATTATTATTTTGTTTGGAATAATTTGGCGACGTTAGATCGTGCTAGAACTCAAATTAATAATATAGTTTCTAAAGCTCCATTTACTAAATATGGATTGATTACTAACATAAATGTAGTTACTATAGATGAATTAATTGAGTTGAAGGATAATCTACCAACGAATTTAAGCTTATATTCTAATGGTGATACTTCAGATGAACATTCTAAAGTTGAATTAGATAAGATACTTTTACAACTACAATCTGATGGATTAAAATCGGCATTTGATAAAGATGTTCCTCCTGTAATAAGTAACATTTCAATTCAATATAGTGATTATGAAATGTTACCTGCTGAAAAGTATGAAAAAAAAGGATACAGTAAAGAGAATAAACAATTAAAACTAATTCTAAAATAAAAGGGGGCGAGAGCCTTCTTTTTTACCCCGAGTTATGAAAAGCCTTGCTTATCGAAAGACGATTTACAAATGGTTAGGGGGTTGTACCGTATACATTATGAAAAACACAAGTAACAGCTATGCATGAAGCTGGTGCTGGTGTTGCTATAATTGCAAAACAAATTGATCATAAAAGTTTAAATCCGAATTATCGAGGTTTGTTGGTTATACTCTGATAATAAGGAAAGGTGTGTTCTTGTATTGAGGTGACTTGATACACTCACACGAATTGAAGTAGCTCACGAACGATTCGACTTGATAAGTAATTGATATATACTGAAATCAGTAAGGCCTTTGTGAGTATTGCGGACAGAATGAGCCAGCTGTGTGGAGTTTTGAGCCACTTGCTAATAATGCACAAAATAAATAGCCATTGGAATGTTAAAGTTCCAATGGCTGTTTACCTTATCTGAGTCTTTTATTCTCTAATTGTTTGTGAATAACTTCATTACCCAACGAACAAGTTCACTAAAGTTGTTTTAAAGAAGATTAGTTTAAATCATGTAACATTATTGGATATATTTGGTGCGCATGTTAGTCTTGTACCAAAATAACGTGCTCGATTATTTGTGGTTCGACCTGAATTGTAGCAAGTTCATCTTCATGTATGAATCCCATCTTCATTGCGAAGCGTCCCCAATTTTGGAGAGCTTCATTTGGATTTTCCCCTTCAACTGCGAATTTGACCCCGGCGTTAGTAATTAAAAAGAGTTCCGTTTTCAATTCGCATGAATCGCAAATCTGTAAATCGTGCTCTTCCATAACCATAATGTCGGCTTCGCTAAATTGTATCCCGCATTTAATACATTTCATAGCGTTCTCCTCCTTCTATAGTCATAATTCGGTGAGAAGGGAAAAAGTCCTTTATAAATGTTTCGACAAATACTGATAAAAAGACATGCACATAAAAAAAGTGGGGAAGGGCATTGAAAAGAATTATTTAGGATAGTAAACATGCATTAGATAAAATCCTTGCTTCCACAGAAGGATTTTTCTTTTATTTAATATATTTTTAAATATGTATCCGATTTCCTCATTCCCCTCTATATAAAGAATAAAAGGGGCATGACCACCATGACAACTTACTTAAAAGCCTACGCACATTTCACAAATGCACAAGATATGGACGAGGCAACACGCCGTCACGTTAACAAAAATTGGAGCGAGATGAATCCAACAGATCGTGCTGTACTTGATATGATTCGTCGTTACTCCGTGAAATACGGTGCTGCACATTTAAAGCACGACACGATGGCAGACAAAATTGGCAAGTCCAACGTAACCGTTCGCCGTGCCATTCGTAAATTGGAAAGCCTCGGCATCATCGAACGTATCCATTATATTCGCCCCGTTACGAACGGACTTGGTGCTAACATTTACACTATTTTGCCCTTCGTTGACCAGTCGACTTTGACCATGCCGGCAACAGTGGACAAGCTTAGTGACAGTAAGGCTGACGACGTTGTTCCCGATGCTGAATCATTTTCTTTTGAAACTAAAAACATAAAGACCAATACTCTTACAGATACGTATCCTGCGGAGCCGATATCTACACCAACTACGTTGTTTGGAAGAATGAAAGATTTATTGTCCACGACGATTGGTGACAGCTCCATAGCCCGTCAATTGTTCGGGATTTATCGTGCACAGTCATTACGCATGTTGAAATTTAGTATTCACGCACACCAAGGAGAATTACTCGAACAATTAGCTATGCAAGCACTTCATATTGCTGTTCAAGCGACAAAGCGCAAAACGGTTCGAAATATTGCTGGTTATTTTGATGGCGTATACCGAAATTTGATTGATAAGGCGTTGTTTGCTGATATTTTTATGGAATATGATGTGTCGGTAGATGAGCTTTTATTTTAACAAACATTGCGATAAGAACATACATTCTTTATACTGAAGAAAAGAATGAGAACAGGTGTGCTTAACCGGTTAACGAGGTCAATGGATTGTGGTTCGCTCTTGGATATGATGTATATCGATAAAAGCGGTGTAGTCAGCAAAAGGAAGATAGTGGTCATCCAAGTTGGTGAAGTTTCTTTTCGAGCATATTGTCATCTACGGCAGTCTAGACGTACTTTTTTAATTGAAAACATATTGGCTCTTGTTCCTATCGTCAACAAAGAAAGGGATGCTATTTAGTGTTCGATTACAGCAAATTCCCAAACAGACAAATCGCTTGTATAGACATGATGAGCTTTTACGCAAGTTGTATAGCTACTTTGTATAATTTGGATGTACGAACTGTTCCGATAGCGGTTATTGGAAACCTGCAACAAAAAGGATCGGTCGTATTAGCAGCATCGCCAGCGATGAAAAAGCGATTCAAAATAAAAACTGGAAATCGGCTGTATGAAATCCCGAAACATCCAGAGGTTAGACTATACGAGCCGAAAATGGCATATTTTCTTGAGATTTCGATGTCTATCACTAGAATTTTGCATAAATACGTCCCGACAGAATCCATTCACGTCTACAGTATTGATGAATCTTTTATTGACCTAACAGGTACCGAAAGGTTGTGGGGAAATCCCGAACAGACCATTCGAGAAATCCAAAGTGAAATCTATGAGACGCTAGGTTTACCGTCAACGGCAGGGATGGGTCCCAACATGCTACTAGCAAAATTGGCACTTGATTTAGAAGCTAAGAAAAAAGGGTTTGCCAAGTGGACATTTGAAGACGTACAAACGAAGTTGTGGCCAGTGTCCCCACTCTCTCAAATGTGGGGCATCGGAAGCCGAACAGAAAAATCGTTGAACGCATTGGGGATATTTACAGTTGGGGAACTTGCCCACGCTTCGCTAGAAATGCTTGAAAAGAAATTCGGCATTATGGGCAACCAGTTGTATCATCACGCTTGGGGCATTGACTTATCAAAAATAAACGAACAAATGCCAGAAGGTCAGATTAGCTATGGCAAGAGCCAAATATTGATGCGTGACTACAAAACAATTGCCGAAGTTAGGGCAGTCGTATTAGAAATGTGTGAGGATGTTGCTAAAAGAGCGAGAGATGCATCCAAAGCAGGGCGAACAATAAGTTTAGGTATTGGGTATAGTAAAAATACATTGGGTGGGGGCTTTCAACGTTCTCGCACTATTAGTGAAGCGACGAACGAAACGATGAAAATTTATGAAGTTTGTAAAGAACTGTTAAGCGAAAACTATGATGCTCGATCAGTACGACAGGTGTCGATCTCGATTACAAAATTAGAAAACGAGCAATCCATACAGCTGAGTTTGTTTGAGCAGGATAACTGGCGTGGCAGAGAAGTTGGAAAGGTGATGGATCGCATTCGGAATCGATATGGTTCTACTGCGATACTTCGAGCAATCTCATTAACGGATGCAGGCACAGCCATTAAACGATCAACGTTGGTTGGAGGACACAAAGGGTAGGAGGAGCGATGTGATACGTGATAGTGGGAATATTAAGTCGGCAAGGCATGGTGCTTACAGAACATGTGCTAGTAGTGAAGGATTGGCTAGAAAGTGTCGGTCTTCTTGAACGTTGAGCAACTATAAATACACTTCAACCGGGAATGGACACCGATACACAACGACTGGGGGAGGTTAGCAATCCCTTTTCTTACAACTTTACATGGAGAGGCGGGCATGATTGCCTTTGCGGGGCAAGTCAGCACGTGTTGCTGATTTCCTGGCTTGGGACTCATGCCCGTAGAGGCTCCATGTCAAGTCGTTATCTAGCGCATACCGCCTTAAGGTCGTACTGAAACTGCACTTTCTCCCCAGCTGATATGCGTCTGCACATACTGGCACATACAGTGGCATTGCGTGGTAAGTTTCATGGCATTCAACGGTAAAACTATGGCAGTAGTGCTATATTCCCATGGCGGTAATCATCGCTGGCTCCCTTTCCCGCACTTACTGGCTCATTCCGTCTGCAATACTCATTCTCGGGAAAGGAACTTAATAAAAACAATCAAATAGGGAGCAATTCGAGAAAGGTTTTAAAGAAGTTAAGTATTTGTGGGCAAAATAAATACTAATTATTGAGCTATATCCAGAAGATTTAAAGGATATAGAGGAGATATTATTGAAAAAACTTTTAGAGGATAATGTGATTTAATTACACTAGGAGGAAATGATATCCAATATTGTTGGGAGGTGAACTTTACTTATATTAATAGACATTTATAGGGAAGCAGAAACATCTTTATTTGAGGTTTTTTTCTGCTCCTTATTCATCTAAAGCTTCCGTTACTTTAGATACAATAATGCACAAGGTTAATTAGTTTTACTATTTAGATATTTTATATAGGCAACTAATCTCTCTATATAATAAGTAACTTCCTCAATACCTAGTTTTGATATAAATTCATTGTTTCCATGCCTTACATCTAGAAGGTCGGTATTTATATGATTCCATACCTTTAAAGCATCACGAGTTATTATTGGATGGGCATATTTTTCTTTAGATATTCGTTGGTCAGCTATTTTAATGTCGTTTGTACCTGTTATTGATTTCACAAAACCTTCTACAGCCGATATACATTCCCTTAGAGCATTTTTTCGTGATTTTTCATCATTTTCTGCATCATTAAATAGTTTAATGGCATGTTCCAAACTTGCTATTGTATCTTTGTAAACGTTAGGTATTAAAGGAATGACTTCCTCTATTTTTTTATTGAAGAATCTACATCTTCTCTTAATTCCCAAAAAATCTCTCCGCTCGATAATGTAGCGGTATATCCGATGCTTGTTTCTTTAAAAAAATTATTAAATTCCACGTCACATCTAAGAAAAGCCAATATTAAAGCAAGCCCATCCATTAAGTTAGTAAAGCCCTTCTTCTCCAACTTTCTTAACGTACTTATTATCTCATCGAATATATACTCATAAGGTCCATTGGAAGCCGGGTCTAAACTAGCTATGGCAGCAAGTTTATGTTGTAATTCTAAAGCAATACCATTTGATTCATCAGGGTCTTCCTTCATAAATTGAGAATGAATAAATCCCTTTAAGTCAGAAATAAAAAAGAATGGGAATGTATTCATATTATAATCTTCGTGTGAATATGTCTTATAGTTTTGGTGTTGTTCCTCAAATTTCATATAGGTTTGTCCCTCTCGTTAATTAGATTAGTTATATAATTAAATTTTAATCTAACTTTTCATTCTTCTTGTTGAAATAACCTGTCCCCTAAGTTGAACAAGGGATGTCCTAATAACGATTTGTATTTAGGAACTTATAAATATCATATTGACCACTAATTAGACCCTCGCCTATTAATTTTTTCATTTCGCCTTTAATAGTGAATATTTAACTTTTATTATCTGTTATTATGGGAAATGGTTATAATCCTATACTTATTATACAGTTTAATAGTATAATAGGCATTAATTTAATGAATATATTGTAAACTTAACAGAAAGATGAAATAGGGGTGTATAAAATGAGTGAACTGCTATATTTTCGTGAAGAGACAGAAGAATTCGAGGATAAAATAATTGATGTAGAGATAGAGGATGATGAGGAAATCAATGAAATACCTACTGAGCAGAGAAAGCTAAGGGTACAGGCTTATGATAAAAGTGTAGGTGACCTAGTAAGAATGGTTAGGGAAAACGATATTATTTTAAATCCTGAATATCAACGCAATTATGTATGGGATAATAAAAAGGCTTCTTTATTAATTGAGTCTATATTGCTTAATATCCCTATACCAGTTATCTATGCCTCAGAAGAAGAAGATAGTAGTTGGAATATTGTTGATGGACTACAAAGGTTAAATGCTTTAAAGAGGTTCTATGAAAATAATTTTAAGTTAAGTGGTCTGAAAATCTTAAGTGAATTAAATGGAGAAAAATATGAAGACCTTAATCCAAAAGCTAAGAGAGTATTAAATAATGGGAGTCTACGAGTAATTTTAATTTTCAATGATTCGCATCCTGAAATTAAGTATGACATTTTTATGCGATTAAACACTGGTTCTGTAAAATTGAACGAGCAAGAACTAAGAAATTGTTTATATAGAGGCAGTTTAAATAATTTACTAAAGCATCTAGCTAAGAATCCAAAGTTTTTAAATATGTTAGGATTAAAATTGCCGCACAAGAGAATGGTAGATTGCGAAATGATATTGCGTTATTTTTCATTTTCAGAGAATTTCGATAGCGAAAAAAACTCAATCAGAAATTATAAAGGTGCTACAAAGACATATTTAAACTCTTATTTTGAAAGTAATCAAAACCTTAATATAGATATAATACAAAAACTTGAAGATAAGTTTAACAAAGTGATTGATTCTGTATTTGAAGTTTTTGGAGATAAAGCATTCCGAAAGCTGAGTGATGATGGCTTTGAGACAAAAATTAATAAAGCAATAATGGATGTAATAATGATTAGTTTTGAACAGTATACATTTGAAGAAATTCAAGCAAAAAAAACAGAAATATTAACATTATATATAGAGCTATTAAATAAACCAAGATTTAATCTGTCTGTTACCCAAGGAACATCTGACACTAAAGTTTTAGAGTACAGATTAAATGAATGGATAACTCATTTAGATAAAGTCATGAGGGTGTAAAAAAATGCCGAATCAACTCGAGAGTTTTACTAAATTTAACAAAGCTTTGGAAGAAGTGGGAAGACTAATGGGACTAGCAAGCATATGCGAAGATATGCAGAGTGAATATGCAGCTTTAAATAAAAGTGCATTGCTGCTTCTCACGGCTAAATTTGAGGTCTTTGTGGAAGATATTGTAGAAGAATATGTTGAAAATATAAATTCTATGAATGTAGCCAATCTTTTGATATCCGAACAGTTGAAAATAAGGCATTCTATTACCAGGATAAAGGAACTATCTTTGACTATCGAACATGTTCACAATGAGGAAAAGAGTATTCAAGTTTTAAAAGAATTAGCAGAATTATGGCAGGAGCAAGAAGCAACTTTTGTTGGATTGAATATATCTAATAAGTTTAATTATGGGAAACACGGCGCGAGGGAATTGAGGAAATTGTTTAGCAATATAGAAATAAGTAATGTGTTTGAGACAATTGTTCTGTATTCAGATAATGAACATTCATTACTAGAGAATTCCCAAGTAATTAATTTTGAAGTTATTTATAATAACATCGTAAATTTGAGAAATCAAATAAGTCATCAAGATAAAACTCCTAATATGACTCACAAGCAGATAGAGGGATATGTTGTTTATTTTAATAGGTTTTCTAAAAAATTGTGTTTGTACCTCGAAGAAAAACTACGTGGCTTAGGAGAACAATATGAGGCTTATAAGCAGACAGTAAGCACCACTTAAGGTGTGGTTTCACAAGAAGTTTGAATTGGTTTATAGTGGTTCTTATTAAGAAGTGAAGATAAGTGGTATATCTATAAAAAAATATGAGTGAACGGCTCTATAACTCGTTCTGCATTGTAAAACGCAGCATCCGTTGTAGCAATGTTTCTCACAACAGAAGTTTGTTATAGTCATAACTATGAATATATACTTAATGAGAGTCCTTATTTTGAGGATTCTCTTTTAATTATAATCATATGATATAATCGTCCTTAGAAGGTAATTGAACCAAGTTCGTTAATATGTAATACTCCCTTGTGAATAACATCGCAAAGTAAATAGGTATGGAAGCGCCACAAACACAGGACACCCTGATTGCCGGCTACTGATGTGCAAAACCTAATAGACAATCTACACGTGTAGACGCTTAAGTGTTAGAGCCTCTGGGCGGCAGGTTCGACTCCCGCCACTTCCATATTAAGATATGGTGCAAATGCAGTCGTATCAAGTAGGGTACCGGGTTCTGAAACAATCCTGATTTGTTTTTATAACCTGGTATTCTTCACTAAATGTGTTGATTCGGTATGAATGTAGTAAAATTAATATATAATAAGAAAAGCTGAACGTCTAGGAAGCGTCCAGCTGGTCTCAGTTACATTCCGCTTTAAGGGCGGTTAACCAAAGTCATTACAAGTGAAGATGTTTACTCAGAAAGAGTAACCTCCCATTGAAAACCTTGGTGTGAAGTGCATCCCAAAAGTTAGAGTCAAAATCTAACTTTTGGGGTGTTTTTCTATGGCCACATATAGCGAAAATTCAATTCGATTAGCGTTATATTCAGATTGTGCTAGGAATGAGTGTGACACCTGAGTGAATCCTTGTACTAGCTAAGTTTGAGGACGGCAATACGTCCGATAAAACTTGGAATCTTACTTTGATCAAAAAAATACGTGAAACGTTGAATGACCGTAATTCGTCGAACCTTCTATATTAAGCAGATTCTAGGTATTCATATTTGTACATAAGCGAGAGTGGTTAAGTGGTAAAATAAGAAAATAGTAGCCAATATTTAACTTGAATCAGCAGGGAGTTTTAAACTCTCTGCTGATTCAAGTTAAGCCTCCGGCGGATGTTAGGGATTTTGAAGGGAGCTACTTGTGCTGTGCACAATTCAAAATCCCAACGCAATTACGCCGAGGCGTAATTGATAAATTTAGTTGTAGGATATTTATTTGCGAGGGAGGAAACGTACTATGCATTATGATGTAATTGTAATTGGCGCTGGTTCGATGGGGATGGCGGCAGGATATTTTTTAGCAAAGAGCGGCAAAAGAATATTATTATTGGATTCCTTTAACCCGCCTCATGACAAAGGGAGTCATCACGGAGATACGAGAATTATTCGGCATGCGTATGGTGAAGGTGGGGAATACGTTCCGTTGGCGCTCAAGGCTCAAGAATTGTGGAACGACTTAGAGAAGCTGACGGGAAAACAATTGTTTATCCGAACAGGCGTTCTAAACGTAGGCTATGAAAAGACAGATTTTATCGAGAACATCATCTCAAGTGCAAAAACTCATTCACTGCCACTTGAGATTTTGGATTCAAGTGAAGTGAATAAGCGATGGCCGGGCATTAATTTACCGGACAATTACATTGGGTGCTTTGAACCAACATCAGGCATGCTGAAATGTGGGGAGTGCATTGGAGCTTATCGAGAACTTGCAGAGCAACACGGAGCTACCATTTTAACAAATAGCAAAGTGAAAGAATTAGTAGTGGATAATGATAGAGTAACCGTCAAAACCGAGGATCAAACTTTTACCGCTGGTGCATTGGTAGTTTCAGCAGGAGCATGGTCGAGAAATCTCCTTTCTACATTAAATTTAAATCTTCCTTTAAACCCAGTAAGAAAAACATTTGCTTGGTTTAATGCCAGTGAAGATTTGTATAATTATAAGCAATTTCCAGCCTTTGCGTTTGAGACATCTCAAGGACAATATTATGGTTTTCCAAGCATTGATGGTGCTGGTCTAAAAGTAGGCAGGCATGATGGAGGAGAGACAATCAATCCAGATGAAGCCATGCGCGAATTTAGTGAACTAGAGGAAGACGCGACAGATTTAAGACAATTTTTACATAGCTATATGCCATCTACACAGCAATTGAAGTACGGTAAAGCCTGCATGTATACACTTACTCCTGATGAGGATTTTATTATTGATTTGCATCCTACCTATTCAAATGTTGCCATTGCATCAGGCTTCTCAGGACATGGCTTTAAATTTAGCAGTGTAATCGGACAAATCTTAAGTGAATTGATTATTTTAGGGAAGACTGAAAAAAATATTACTCTTTTTTCGATCGATCGATTTACATAAACTTCAATACGCTTGTTTATGAAAAAGCGGTTGAATATAAAGTGAAAATCTTATAAATGTTGTTCAATTTAGTGTTGATATAAATCCAAAGGAGCGAATTCTCAATGATTAATGAGACAGATCTCAAGCATTTAGAGCGCTGTATAGAACTTGCAAAGCACGCATTAGATATAGGAGACGAGCCATTTGGTTCAATTCTTGTTTCAGCTAGCGGGGATGTGCTCAAAGAAGATCATAATCGTGTTTCAGGCGGAGATTATACCCAACATCCTGAATTTGCTATCGCACGTTGGGCTGCTGAAAATATGACACCTTTGGAAAGGAGCCAAGCAACGGTCTATACATCTGGCGAACATTGTCCGATGTGTGCGGCAGCCCATGGTTGGGTGGGATTAGGCCGTATTGTGTATGCGAGTTCTTCTACCCAACTCGCTGAGTGGCTACAAGAAATGGGAGTCCCTGCATCCCGCGTTCGTAATTTACCGATTCAAGAAGTTATTCGAGATATAGAGGTAGATGGCCCGGTTCCAAGGCTTGCAGAACAAGTACGGCAGTTACATCGGCAGTTGCATGAAGGGAAATAATGATTGGAATCGCTCATTCCAATCGTGAAGTTACTAAGTTTTTACTGATATATGCAAGGTTAGGCAGTACGCTAATAAAGTAAAGAGATTTACTACAGTAAAATAGGGTATATTATATTTGGTGAATAGATTCTCTTTAAGACAAGAAAAGTAGGTGAACAAAGTGGGAAAATATCAATTGGATAGCAAAGGTAAGATGGCTGTGACAAAGTATCATGAAAAACTCAAGCCTGCCAAATTTGATGAAAAACAGCAACTAGAAAAAATACGTACGGAGTATTTGAAAAAGAAGCAAAAACAAACAGATAAATAAAAGGAAGATATATCTCGTGAATTAAGTTTTGAAATTGCTTAAATTGGTTATGGGAAATCATTTTAAATTTCGTAAACACTGAACTGACGGACTTTATTTAAAACTAAATCTGTTTATTTGATTGACGGCTTTCTCCAAGGAAAGAAGAATTTGCTTTTATAGTACCAACTATATTGACCATAAAAAACAACCCATCCTTGAGTTAAGGCCTCATTACGGATGGGTTATCTCACCTTATAGACGCTAATCCCTTTGTAGGGAACCGCTATTACAGCTGGTCGTTCGATGCGCTAACATCGGGCGACCTTTTTTCATTCTATTCACTATATGCCTAGACAGCTTGATTTCAAGAATACAAGGGACACTAGGGATGGCTCCTTGCCATTCCTCCTTGTGTCATAGAACCTGTTATCATTCAGTGGTTTTATACCTATCAAAACTTCCTTTTGAAATAAGGTGTTTTTTTCAGCACGATACATACTGGAATTGCGATCAGCAAACCGACAACGTTTTGGATCATGTCACCTGGAATGGACGCCAATGGTGCGACCCAGTTATTGTACATGATTCCTTGCCCGATATAGTATACCGCCATCATCAAAGGCATTGAGAGAATGGCCGCTAAAATATTAAATCTAATGTTGTCGCCTCGTCGCCCATTCGACCAGGCGATTTTTCCGACGATGAAGCCTTGTAAAGCTCGAGCGATGATTGTCGTTGGTGCCCAAATAGCCCAGCCACCTAAGATATCGAATAAGCCCATTCCAATTGCTCCAGCAAGTGCCCCTTTTTTAGGTCCGAATAAAATCGCTGCCATGAAAAGCATAGATGTTCCTAAGTGAATGAGTCCGCCTTGCCCGATTGGTAGCTTAATATTGATCAGTGTTGCTACGAAAATAAGTGCTGCTAAAAATGCGGTTATGACTAAATCAAAAGTTTTCGTGCGTGTTTTTGTATAGGGCTGATTTTGTATATTTTGCATGTTGATCATCCTCACTATAAAGAATTCTTTGATAGTTTTAACTTTAGCAAAAGGCTGACCATTGTAAAAGTGTCAATTTAGTAAAATTGTTAGAGGTCAGATTGTTTTATAATTTATTGGAATAGAGAATCCTGCCAATAACGCTTGGCGCTTGGGGATGCCTCCCGCAATAAGCCTGACAGAAAACCGCTGTCAGTCTTTTTGCTTCGGCGACCCCAGTTAGGCGCCTTCGCTGGAGATTGTATAGAATCATTCGTTCAATATATGGTAATTTTAATAGCTCTACTACAAGTGAGTGTATTTCTGCGGTTGCGTACTTATGATACGATGAAGAGAATACAAGTGAGGATTAGGTAGGTGGAGAGTACGATGAAGAAAGTTGCTGTAATCCAAGATATGTCATCCTTTGGAAAATGCTCGTTAACAGCTGCAATACCTGTGCTGTCAGTGATGGGTGTTCAGGCAGTGCCGTTGCCAACTGCGATTTTTACGGCGCAAACAGGGTATTCGAGCTTTTATTGTGAGGATTTAACGTCAAAAATGGATTTCTTTGTGGATGAGTGGAGCAAGCTGGGTGCAACCTTTGATGGTATTCATACAGGCTTTGTGACAGGACAAGAGCAAATTGATAATATATTTCAGTTTTTGAATGTGTTTTATTCAAAAGAAACGACACTGCTTGTGGATCCTGTGATGGGGGATATGGGTGAAGTGTATAAAATGTTTACGGGCAATTTACTGGATCGGATGAAGGAACTCGTGAAGAGTGCAGATATTATTACGCCAAATGTGACAGAGTGCTGCTTGCTTACAGGTTTGTCGTTTGAGAAATTACAGAGCTATCATGACGAATTAGATTATATGCAGACACTAGAGGCGGCCGGTCACCAATTACAGCAGGCAACTGGTGCAAACGTCATTATTACTGGTTTGAATCCGCCACCAGCTGTTCCGAACAAGCGCTATGTAGGCAATATGTTTGTCGATGCAAATCGTTCATTTACGAGTATCCGTGACTATAATGGTGAGAGTTATTCGGGAACGGGTGATTTGTTTGCCTCTGTCATCATGGGTGGGATGATGCGCGGGCAGGATTTAGTAGAATCGATGAAGCTTGCGGAGACGTTTTTAGCTGCTGCGATTGAAGCGACATCGAAAGAGCAAATTCCGAGCGAGGCGGGCGTGAATTTCGAACAGTTTTTGCGAATGCTGCTTTAGTGATCTAAGTGAGTTGTTCGCAGGCACTGTATGTTCTTTTTCCAAGGGGTATTTCAAGTCTTATCATTCGATAAACAGTGGGCGCTTCTTTTTATTCCCACACGCCTATTAAGGGATAGGGATATTGAACGGGTTAACTCCTGGGCAATATCCTTTTTTCATTCTAAATTTTATAGAATTATAGGCGGCTACTACTATTTTCCCACAGTACCTACGTACTTCATTTTTACAAAACTACGTAAATCCCCTCGAACTTATTACATACCCCTCTCACTAAAAAAACATGTGAAAAGCTTTACGAATAATTTACGGAATACTACAAAAAGTCGCATAGTTTTCGACTAGTGACGGTGATACGATGGAATGGAAACAATTACTATCAAACTATCACGAGAAGGGAAGCGATTTTCTTTACGAATAATGGAGTGGATTCAAGACAATCTATAATTGGAGAGGGGAATTCATGCAATGCGTAAAGGAAAATGGAAGAAGCGTTTGAATGGTTTTTTGTCAGTTGGTTTGGTAGCGAGTTTGCTCGTTCCGGCTTTACCAGCGACGTCATATGCGGAGACAGCTTCACGGGATTTGTTGATTTCGGAGTATGTAGAGGGAAGTAGTTTTAATAAGGCGCTTGAGCTTTTTAATGGTTCGGAGGCTGCGGTTGATTTAAGTGACTATACGTTGGAGTTATATGCGAATGGAGCGACGGCGGCGACTTCGACGTTTGCTTTATCGGGCACTTTGGCGAGTGGAGAGACGTATGTGATTCATCACCGAGATGCGAGTGAGACAATTAAAGAAAAGGGAAATCTGGAGAATTCGAGTGTTATTAATTTCAACGGTGATGACGCGCTTGTGCTGAAGAAGTCGGGTGAGGTAATCGATTCTTTTGGACAAGTTGGGGTGCGGAGTAACTGGGGGACGGATGTGACGTTGGTCCGCAATGGCGCCATTTCTACGGGCGATTTGAATCCATTTGATGTGTACAATCGTGATGCGGAATGGGTCGTTTATCCAAAAGACACGTTCGATTATTTAGGGTCCCATGATGTGGGCGATTTGCCTGAGGAACCTGGTGAACCGGCGGATGTCATTTCCATCGCAGAGGCACGTTCCATGAATGTTGGGGAAACGGTGACGATTCAAGGACGGGTCGCCGCGACGTTGAAAAATACGATTTCCGTGCAGGATGAGACAGGCGGCATTGCGGTACGTCCGACGAGTTTAGATGCGGCGATTGGGGATGAAGTGACGTTAACCGGAACGCTCGCCGATTATCGCGGGTTACTTCAATTAGACGGTGCAACGATCCAGGCGAAAACTGAAAACGTTGGAGAACCTTCTCCAAAAGTAATCGCAGCCGCAGAAGTTGCGGAAGAGAACGAATCGCAGCTTGTCACAGTACAAAACGTTGAACTGACTGACATGCAATCAGGTACAGGCTGGGCCAACTACACAGCGACGGACTTTATCGTCCGTGATGAAACAAATGGGCTCGACTTAGCGGTCGGCACGATGTATGAATCCATCACTGGAATTGTGCAGCAATTCGATGCGGATTATCAAATTATTCCGCGTTCATCGCAAGATATTGTTGTGGATTCATCCATATTACAACCTGTTTCCGCGAATCCCGCGGGCGGCACGTTTGTCGGCAGCACGACGGTGACGCTATCCACAACGACTGCTGACGCGGAAATTCGCTACACATTGGATGGAACGGATCCAATTGAAAATGGAATCCTTTACGAAACACCAATCTATATTGCGAAAGATACGACGTTGAAAGCGGTCGTCCTAACGGTAGATGGACAAGCGAGTGAAGTATCCACGAATCAGTATGTGATTGCCGAAAGCCTTCAAATCCATGATATCCAAGGAGAAGGCCATGCCTCACCTTTTGACAATCAAACCGTTGAAGGGATTGAGGGAATTGTCACCTATACATTCACGTTAAATGGAGCGACGTATTACCATATCCAAACACCGGATGCACTAACAGATGGCAATCCACATACGTCGGAAGGAATTATTCTGTATAGCGGTCGCAATGCTTGGCCAATCCAAATCGGCGATCTCGTGTCTGTTACGGGGAAAGTGAGCGAGTATGCCATCGACGGATTTGCGGATCGTCAACAGACCGATATGAAAGTGACGCAAATCAATGTCCGGGATGATCAAGGCGGCAAAGTGACAGTCCTTGAAAGAGGCGTGGCATTGCCAGAGCCCATACTTCTTGATGAAAAAATGATACCAACAACCCATATCGATAGCGACCAATTGAGCGTATTCAATCCTGAAGTTGACGCCATTGATTTCTGGGAGAGCTTGGAGGGTATGCGTGTACAAGTTGGCAATGTGAAAGCGGTAGCGCCGCAAGAACATGGAGACTTGGTCACCGTGCTGGAAAGCGCATCGACGAATACATTGCACGGTGGTTTATTGTTAGAAAAAGACAATCAGAATGCTAATCGTGTCCAGTTTCGTTTAGAGCCGAATGGTCCAGCACGGGATTTCGAGGTGGCAACGGGTGATACCTTCGAAGGTTCGATTACGGGAGTCGTCGGGTACTCATTCCAAAATTATAAAATCTATGTGTCACTGGATGACATGCAAACTGCTCATTCAAAGGGGAACGCGACACCTGAACAAACGACGATCGTGAAAGAGGCAGACAAGTTAACAATCGCTTCGTATAACTTGGAAAATTTCTCGAACAACACGAAGTCAACGTCCGCGGATAAAGCGCGTAAATTGGCGAGAGCTTTCGCCCAGGATATGCAAAGCCCCGATATCGTAGGAGTGACGGAAGTCCAGGATAATAACGGCGAGGATGCGGGCGATTCTAAGGCTAATGAAAGCTATGAGCGTTTGATTGCTGAAATCGTCAAAGCGGGCGGCGTGCAGTATGAATATGTCAATATCGATCCGGCGAACAATCAAGACGGCGGTGCGCCGAATGCCAATATTCGTGTCGGTTTCTTGTACAATCCGGACCGTGTGACGTTGACAGAAGGGATTCCGCAAGGGGATGCAACAACAGCTGTCGGCTATGAAAATGGGAAGTTGACCCATAATCCAGGTCGTATTGATCCGAATCATCCGGCATTCAACAGTAGCCGAAAACCGTTGGCGGCACAATTCGATTTCCAAGGAGAAAGCGTCATCGTCATTGCTAACCATTGGAATTCCAAATCGGGTGATACGCCATTGTTCGGCTCCACGCAGCCGCCTTTGTATGGTAGCGAGGTGCAGCGCAAACAAATTGCGTCGATTGTTTATGATTTCGTTAATGACATCAACACGAAAAATCCAGAAGCACATATCGTCTCAGTTGGGGATTTCAACGACTTCCAGTTTGCCGACAGCTTGAAAATCCACGAAGGTAACTTGATGACGAATCTAATTAACCAAGTGGACGAAATCGATCGTTACACATATGTCTATCAAGGGAATTCACAAGTATTGGACCATATTCTTGTATCCAATCACTTAGTCGATCAAACAGAAATTGACATCCTTCATGTCAATGCTGACTTTACAGATATGGCCGGTCGTGCGAGTGACCATGACCCGGTTCTCGTTCAAATCGGATTTGAAGTGCCTGTCGTTTGGGAACCAATCAAAGTGAAAAAGGTTTATGATTTAGTTAATTTTAAAAAGAAGAAATTGAATATCGCTGAGCCGAGCGTTGCCGTGAAGATGGATGCCAAATCGAAATTGACGGAAGGCGTCCTATTGAAAGGCGACTATGCGGAATTAAGCGGTGAAGGCTTTAAAACGAATAGAGTCATCCTTCAGCCGAAGAAAAAAGGGTTAATCGTGGATATGAAAGGAACTGTCATGGGTGATATCCTCGTCGATGGCAAGCATCCACTTCAAATTCGCGGTGCTGAAAACATTCAAAGCATCGAGTTCATCAATGGTGCAAAACCAGAAGCTATCGAGTTTTACAATTCAAAAGGCAAACGTATCGGCGTTCCGACAGTAGAGGAAAACAAAGCGCCTGTCATCACGAAAGCGATTGGCAATCAAATCGTTAAGGAAGGAGAAATTATTTCCGTTGCACTAACGGAACATTTCTCCGATCCGGATGGTGATAAACTGACGTTTACGTCGACAAAAGGTACAGTCAATCCGACAACAGGCGTGCTGACGTTGAAACTTGGGAATGGAAACCATATCGTCGGTATCACAGCGAATGACGGCGGAAAAACGGTCACAATGAGCTTCTCTGTAATAGTTACAGCTGAAGAAATTCCCGCTGATGGCTACTACAAAAACGCAATCGGCAAAGAAGGGTTGGCTTTGAAAGCCGCTCTTCACGACATCATTTCCGATCACAAACAACTGTCCTACGCTGAAGTATGGGATGCGCTAAGGAAAACGGACGAAGATCCGAACAATCCGGACAATGTCATCCTGCTCTACTCCGCCGAATCACGCTCCAAAGCCCGGAATGGCGGCAACGTAGGCGACTGGAACCGCGAACACACTTGGGCGAAATCACATGGCAACTTCGGCACATCGAAAGGACCCGGAACGGACATCCATCACCTCCGTCCGACCGACGTCCAAGTGAACAGCGCCAGAGGCAACCTCGATTTTGACAACGGTGGCAGTACAGTGAGAGGCTGTGACGGCTGTTTCAAAACCGCCAACTCATGGGAACCACCTGATCGCGTAAAAGGTGACGTAGCCAGAATGTTATTTTACATGGCGACTCGTTATGAAACCGGTGACCGTGTCGACCTTGAGTTGAATGAAAAACTCAACAACGGCAGCGCCCCATACCATGGAAAACTGTCAGTCCTGCTTGAATGGCATGCCGAAGATCCAGTCGATGATTTCGAACGTAACCGCAACAACGTCATCGAAGAATGGCAAGGCAACCGCAACCCATTCATCGACCATCCAGAATGGGTGGAACTGATTTGGGAGACAGTGGGGGATATGAGAGAAGCTTCTTGATAGTTAACTAGAAACCCGTTTTCATCCGAGGTTTGGATGAAAACGGGGTTTTTGGTGTTGTTCTTCAATGCGCGGAAAAAGTAATGTTTTTACGAAAGAAAGCAACACTCTGTGCGAAGAATGCGACGTTTCGGCGCCTTGTCAAACGATTTACTAAATAGGCCATAAATCCATTATAGGCCACTAATTATGCTATTTTATTGGGGCGAAAGTTGAGATAATTAGGCATGAATATGAAGACAGGAAAATATCAAAAAGATATAGTGAATAATGGTTTATATGGATTTTGAAATCTGTCCATTTCATGATTGTTTTTTTCGTTCGAGACTAGAAGGAATAATTATTAAGTGGTATAGTGGCATCTATAATTAAATACTTTTAAAGGGTTATTTGAAAATGTTATAATGTGCTCAAGGTTAATCTGTTCATATCGCTCGATTAATGGATAGGAGGGAAAATCTTATGGGGAAAAGCGATACAATTATTTGCACGGGATATTCCCGGTTACCAGATGGTATGGCAGCGAAAAATTTGTATGGTGTTATGGGTGTTGGCTTTGAGGTGGATCCAAGTACAGATGAAATAATAAAGACGTCAAGTACGTTTATAACAAATATGTGCACAGACTTTCTAAATTCTATTTTTGAGGGCCATAGCCTTGCTCAAGGAATTGAAGAACAGGTAGAAATATTTGAAAGTAGATACTTTGGTTTAGGGAAAAAGGCGATTGTTATGGCAATAAAAGATGCTTACAATCAATATTTAATTTATACAAGCATGAAAAAGTAGTTGACGGATGTAAAACATTGAAGTATAGTCTAAATTAATAGAATATTCTGTTGCGCGAGCTTGAAGTTTTGTTGAGGAGAGTCCCTTCTTAACAACATACAAATTTTAAATCCTAGCGGAACTAAAAAATGCGAAAAGGCATTTTTTGGTTCTGCTTTTTTATTGGGAGGAATTCGATGGAGAATTTACAAAGTAGACTAAAAGGAACATTTCAAAGGATGAATGACTCCGGTTTTGATGTACTCATCGTAAGTTCAAATGCAAATATTCAATATCTGTTTGGACATACCTTAATTACTGGGGATCGATTGGGAGTTGCTGTCGTAACAGCAAGCGGCGATAGGCATATTGTACTCAACGAGATATTTTCAGATCAGATTGGACAGATCAGTAATGAAAAAGTTCACTACTACAAAGATGGAGAAAATCCACTTGAAAGAGTACTTGCTTTAATCCCTATGAGTAGTCGTGTAGGTATTGACAAGCACCTAAATATAGCGACCTTCTTGCAAATCACTTCTAAAAGAGATGATTTAAAAATTAGGCTATCGGATTGTATTGAAAGGCAACGAGAAATAAAGGGAATTGAAGAAATAAATATTTTACGTCAATCTTCTAGAATTACAGATTCCGTCATGCATCAAATTGGGCAGTTGCAACATTTCCCGACAACCGAAAGGGAGGTTGTCAAGACAATCCGAAGTTTTTATGAGAGTTCGGGTGTACATGATTTAACTTTTTTACCCATCATTGCGAGCGGTAACAATACAGCGAATCCACATCATCGAGCAGGTGATAAATTCATTGAGGAGCATCAGCCTCTTTTAATCGATATGGGAGGGAAGTACAACAATTACTGTTCAGATATGACAAGAATGTTCTCCTTTTCAAAGTTGCATGGCAAGTTCCTATCTCACTACGATAGTTTGAAAGAAGTTCAAAATGATGTCTTGGAAATAATGAAGCCTGGTATTGAGTTGAGGGAAATTGACTTGTTCATTAGGAATCGTCTAGAGAAAAGAGGGCTCGCGCAGTACTTCATACATGCGACGGGTCACGGGATTGGTCTCGAGGCGTATGAATATCCATTTATCAACAAAGAGAACAAAGAAACATTAAAGGAGGGGATGGTTGTTACGATAGGGCCTGGACTGTATTTCGAAGGGGAGTTTGGCATTCGGCTTGAAGATGTAGTTTGTGTCACTGAAACAGGCTGTGAAAATTTAAACAAATCACCAAAAGAGCTTGTAACACTAGAGTTTCAATAAGGGAAAATAGGAGGAGAAAACATGCTGAAGAAAAAGAAAATTAGTTTGTTGCTCGTTGCGACATTTATTTCAATCCTAGTACTTTCAGGTTGCAGTTACAGTTCAGAGGAGCCGGGCGATCAAGGTAAAGGTGGTAGTGCGAATTCGGAATATAAAAATGAAATTAAAATAGGATTGGATGTAGATGCGGGGACGATGGATCCTAGACTTGCAAATGATTCAAGTGGGAAAAGAGTGAATGAGCTTGTATATGATGGATTGGTTAGGTTGTCGAACAGCCTAGAGCCTCAACCATCATTAGCGGAGGAATGGAGCAATCCAGATGCAACGACATGGATTTTCAACTTAAGAAAAGATGTCACATTCCACGATGGTGAACCATTCACTGCAGAAGATGTAAAGTACACATTCGATAAAGTGTTAGACCCAGAATTTCAGGCGCCTTTTCTCGTACTATATGAACCGATTGAATCTATCGAAGTAGTTGATGAGCATACAGTGCAATTTAACTTAAAACAACCCTATGCACCTTTACTAAGTTACTTGGATTTAGGAATTGTTCCAAAACATATCGGTGAAAAAGATGACAATAGTTTAGCTGGAACCCCAGTAGGAACGGGCCCGTATAAGATGGTGAAGTGGGATAAAAACAGTAAAATTGCTTTTGAAGCAAATGAATCATATTGGGGAGGAAAAAGTAAAACAGAAAAAATTACTTACTTTATTATTCCTGATAATACAACACGGGTAGCCTCATTAGAGTCGGGAGATATTGATCTTGTTCACTCTCCGCTATCCCCTCAAGATATTGAAAGAGTGAAAGGGAATGACAAGTTTGAAGTAGTAGAAATGGAAGGACTTGGCTATACGTATTTGAACTTCAATATGCAAGGCGAGTGGACTTCAGATGTGAAAGTAAGACAAGCCATTTCACATATCATAAATAAAGAAGTCATTTCGAAAGATATTTATCGTTCGATGGATACTCCGGCACTATCTCCATTACTCCCAGCTTCTTGGGCGTATACAGAAGATGTACCTGTCTTTGAATATAATTCTGAAAAATCAAAAGAATTGTTTAACGAAGCGGGATGGGAAGATACGGACGGTGATGGTTTTTACGATAAAGATGGTAAACGATTTGAGATTACGCTCTCTACACATAGTGAAGATCCGAACAGAATTCAAACCGTTGAATATTTACAAAATGAATTTGAAAAAAATGGCGTTAAGGTAGAAGTTCTAACAAATGAGTGGCCGACTTTTAGCGCAAATATGATGGAAGGCAATTTTGATATTGCCTTACTCGGTTGGTTGAATCTGTTTGACCCGGACCGAGCAACTTATAACCAATTTTACTCTGGTAGTGGTAGTAACTACGGTAAATATAATAACCCGAAAGTGGACGAGCTTCTTGCAGCTGGACGTGCTTCATTGGAACAAGATGAGCGTAAAGAAATTTATAAAGAGATTGCACAAATTGTTACCGAAGAAGTGGGATATAACGTCCTTTTATACCAAGGATATGTCGCGATGTATAACAAAAACTTAGAAGGTTTTGAAACGTATTCCAATGGTAGTTTTTACGGATTGAAAGATGCAGTACTAACAAAATAATCATGATAGTTAATCGGGGGAAGGGTCTTCCTTTCCCCGCATTAGGAGTGATACAATGGCTACCTTTATCTTGAAAAGAATATTGCAGCTTATCCCAGTGTTGCTGGGGATTTCCGTACTTGTTTTTTTACTCTTGTATTTAATTCCCGGTGATCCGGCAATGACCCTATTAGGTCAGGATGCTTCTGCAGATGAAGTGGACAGATTCAGAGAACAAATGGGGCTGAACAAACCCTTTTTAGTTCAATTAGGTGTTTTTTTACTCAATCTTCTGAAAGGTGATTTAGGAGTATCAATTTTTCAACATATGCCAGTCATTGATATCGTATTAGGTCATTTGCCAGCTACATTGGAACTTGCAGTTGTTGCCTTGGTCATTGCCCTAATCATTGCGATTCCAATAGGGATCATATCGGCGGTTAAACAATTTTCATGGGTAGATTACATTAGTATGTTTTTTGCTCAATTGGGCGTATCTATCCCAGTGTTTTGGCTAGGTTTATTGATGATTTTATTTTTCTCTGTTGAACTAAATGTTTTACCATCATTTGGACGCGGGGAACCATTATGGTCTTCCATGATACAGACCATCAAAACAGGCAATTTATATTATTTGGTCGAAAGTCTAAAGCATATTTTGATGCCTGCCTTAGCCTTAGGATTAATGAGTGCGGCCTTTATTACAAGGATGGTACGATCATCCATGCTTGAAGTTTTAAAGGAAGATTATATTCGAACTGCAGAGGCAAAAGGCGTAAAAAACTTCTTTATTATTGTCAAACATGCTTTTAGAAATGCATTGATCCCGATTGTAACGATTGTTGGCCTTCAATTTGGAAACTTGTTGGGCGGGGCAATTGTTACTGAAACCGTATTTGCATGGCCGGGTATTGGAAGGCTCGTTATTACGGCGATCAGTCAAAGGGATTTTCCGTTAGTACAAGGAACCGTATTAGCAATCGCATTGGTGTTTGCATTGATAAACTTGCTAGTTGATATTCTTTACTCTCTAATAAATCCGAAAATCCAGCAATAGTAGGTGAGATGGAGATGGAAGCAAACAACAAAATAGAATTAGAGGATACGAAACCTCAAAAAATGAATGGACGTTTTCTTTTTATGAAAATGGGTCTTTTATGGCAAAGTAAGTCTGCTTTTTTTGGCGGCATCATTGTTGTATTGGTAGTGATTTGTGCGGTATTTGCCCCGTTTCTATCTACGCATGATCCATACGAAATGAATATGAGAAATGGCTTATTGAAGCCGGGTGAAGGTGGTCACTTTTTAGGGACTGATCAGTATGGCAGAGACCTATTCACAAGATTGATCTACGGAGCGAGGGTTTCTTTGGAAGTGGGGATTACTTCCGTTCTTATTTCAATGGTGATCGGCGTCACACTTGGTTTGATTGCCGGGTATTATGGTGGGCTTATTGACACTATAATTATGAGAATTGTTGATATTTTCTTGTCTTTTCCAGTTGTTTTATTGGCAATTGCTTTAGTCGCATCGTTGGGTCCGGGAATCGGAAATGTGATTATTGCACTTGGTTTGGTTTATTGGACGAATTATGCACGAGTGGTCCGAGCCAATGTGTTGTCCATAAAGGAAGAAGAGTACATTCAAGCTGCCAAAACAATCGGTTCATCCGATTTTAGAATCATATTTTTTAATATATTACCAAATAGCATTGCCCCAATTATTGTAATTGCCACACTCGGTCTAGGGGTAGCAATTGTCGCAGAAGCAACCCTGAGCTTTCTAGGGTTGGGAATTCAACCTCCGGAAGCCAGTTGGGGATGGACCTTAGCTTTTGGAATGAAATATATTCGAGAGTCTTTTCACCTGTCCTTATACCCTGGAATAGCTATTATGATTACGGTTCTTGGGTTTAATTTATTAGGTGATGGAATTAGAGATCTAACTGATACGAAATTAAAAAGAAGATAAGAGAGGAAGTTGAACATGGGAAGAACATACGAGGAAATTTTCGTAACACATTTATCGAATGGCGAGAAAGTGACATTGCCGATCCATACAATCGTTGGAGAGAAGCCAGGTCCGGTTTTAGGAATTTCAGCAGTTATACATGGGGATGAAATCATTGGCGCTGAGATTATTAGACGAATTTATAATCAAATAGATGAGTCCGAGTTAAGCGGCACAATTATGTTATTACCCGTAGCCAATTCATTAGCTTTTGAATCGTTAACAAGAAATACGCCACTAGATATGAATAATTTAAATCGACTATTCCCAGGTAAAGAAGATGGGTGGTCAAGTGAAATCCTAGCACATAGTATTACGAAGAACTTTTTGGACAAAGTAGATCACTACATTGATCTACATGCAGGTGGAGCCGTTCCGATTGTCGATTACGTATATATTCAAAACGATGAAGCGTTATCGAGAGCGTTTAACTTTCCTCTTCTTTATCGTCCGACAGATATTTATGAGGGGACAACGGCAACATACACAGTGGCTAAAGGTGTTCCGAGCGTAACCGTTGAAATTGGTGGTGGACCGAATTATAACGAGCATGTTGAAAGAGGCGTGCAAGGAATTGTGAATTGCCTCAAACATCTTCAGATGATTCCAGGCACAGCTGAGAAGAGAGAGGATCAGGTTGTCCTTTCAGAAATTACAATTATTCGCCCGAAAAATGGAGGAATGCTGGTGCCTGAATTTGATTTTGAAGCAGTTGGTCAGGAAATTAAAGGACAGCAAGTTCTTTGTAATATATATAATCCGAAAACATTTGACTTAATTGAAACCATAAAAACCCCATATGAAAGAAATATCGTTGTTCTAATGAGAGGGCTGATTGGCAAAGTAAATCCTGGAGATTATGGCTATATGATCGGTAATTTGGAAACAGCGGAGCCAAAAGCATGAGTATGCCGCTTATTAAATATGAATCATCGGATTTCATTGCCAGTGAAAGGTATGTCCGTATTGTTCAGGGATTGGATGATTATTTTAAAGCGAACAATACAAGTGGAACAGACGCGGTATTGAATGATGAAGGTCTAGTTCCCATTAATTTAACGACAATCACACCGAAGGTCTATTCTAATACAGCGGAAATTATTTTTGACTTGGAAGAATTAAAAAATGAATATAAAAAACTAAACAGTGAAATAAGAAGCTTCTATATGATGAAGCAGATCAATAGCCTAATTAGCTTAGTCAAATGGTCAAGTAATGAAAAATTTGATTTTCGTAGGCAGGTCAGGGAGTTTCTATACGTCAATGAAAATCCTTGGACAACCACGCAAGCCGGGTTATTGCATTTTACCCTACAGGAAAAATTTAAAAAGATTGGTCTTACGGAAGATGTCCACTCGAATTATATGAAGTGGAAACAAGATCGACTCATTCCTACAGAAGAAATCGAATCGACTTTAAATACATTATTGGAAATGGCGAAGGTAGATGTAATGGAGAAGATGTTTCCCGAAGTGGAAAGTGTTCAAGTGAAGGTGAAAATTGTTCACGATGTCCCCTACAGTGCCTATTGCGATTATGTCAATGAAACAATGATTATTAACGGCGATTTGGAATACACATATGAATCTTTAAAGCACTTAGCTACACATGAGGTGTTTCCAGGTCATACAACACATATGCATATAAGAGAATCCCAGTATTTAAAAGGAAATGTTCCTGCAGACGCTGCGTTAGTCATAACAAATACGGCATCCAGTCCAATTTTTGAAGGCATCGGTGATAATGGTATGGATTTTATTGACTGGAACCATACAATCAATGATGAAATCGGGGAGATTGTACAGACGATTAAGTCTGTTGCAGGCATGAACTCTTCGTATCAATTGAATGAATTACAGAAGGACCCAACTGAAGTTGCTAGTTTTCTACGTAACTTTGCTTTTGGACAAGAAGAGTGGATTGAATCAAGAATGAGGTTTATCAAACATCCACTTCGTGGACCTTTTATCTATTCTTATTTCCGAGGATATGAGGGTGTGCGTGAATCTTTTAAGCAAATTAGTAATGAGCAAAAACAAAGATACTTTGAATTTTTGTATCATAATATGCTGACGACAGATGAATTAAAATTGTTTAGATGAGGAGAATTGTAATGAAACTAATAAACTCAGAAAAGATATATAACGATATTAAGACGTTTGTACCAGGAGGAGTTCATTCAAATAGTAGATTTCGCCAACCGCATCCAATTTACTTTAAAACTGCAAACGGCGCTTATATGACTGACGTTGATGATAATAAGTATTTGGACATTATTATGGGAAATGGTGCTGTCATTTTGGGCCATGCGAATAAAGATTTTAATGATTTACTAGGAGATTACTTGAAGTCGGGTATTGTTACAGGAGTGGAAACGGAAATCAGCGTGAAAACAGCTAAGAAATTTTTGGACCTAGTGACAACGGCCGATCAAGTTAAATATACAAATACAGGCACGGAAGCTGTCATGCATGCTATAAGGATTGCACGCACGTATACAGGAAAGACAAACATTGCAGTAATTGAAGGTGCATATAATGGTTGGCATGACGCTGTTAACGTAAGCACTTGGCCACCGTTGGATATTGCGGGAGATGAAACAAATCCCAAATCTCTACCGGGTTCACTTGGCTTAGATCAAGCTTCCGTAGAAAGTACGCTTGTCCTTCCATTCAACAATATTGAAGTGACGGAAAAATTACTTGCAGAAAACCATCATCGGATAGCGGCTTTAATTATCGAGCCTACAATGATTGACATTGGCTATATTCCCGCGGATAAAGCATATTTACAGGCACTCAGGGATTTATGCACAACGTATAATATCGCTTTAGTTTTCGATGAATTATTAACGGGCTTTAGAGAATCGAAAGGCGGAGCACAACTTCGTTACGGAGTAACACCCGACTTGTCCACTTTCGGTAAGGCAATCAGTAATGGCTATCCTTTAGCAGCGGTGGCAGGGAAAGCAGAAGTTATGGGTAAATCTGCCCCTGGACCGGGTTCTTGTTCATTCGTAGGAACGTATAATGGACACCAAGTTTCCATGGCAGCCTCACTGGCTTTCATGGAGGTATATGAGAAGAAGAATGTACTGCAAGTGTTGGATGCACGGACTGAAACACTCATTAGTAAATTTAATGAGAGTGCAAAAAATAAAAATATAGCAGCGAATATGGTTGGTAAAGGTGGCCATTTCCATTGGTACTTCTCTGAAAAAGCACCAAGAAACTATAGAGAAGCCGCGGTTGCGAATAAGGATGCTTATCAAAAATTTACAGCAGCACTTGGAGAAAAAGGTGTATTTTGTTCAGGAAATTATTTACTGCATCATGCTATTTCCTTAGCGCATGGTGATCAGGAAATAAATGTTCTTGTGAAGTTGATGGACAGCAGTTTGGATGCCCTACTATAAAAACAATCTTGCGTTCAAGGAGTGATAAATTTGAAACGAAAAATATTAGACGTTAAGAATTTATCTACAAGTTTTAGAAATAAAAAAGAATTGACTGTAACCGTAGATAATATTTCCTTTGAAGTTTATGAGGGGGAAACGCTTGGAATTGTTGGAGAATCGGGATGTGGGAAAAGCCTAACATCCCTCTCGATTATGGGACTGGTCAAGCCGCCTGGCGAAGTAACGGCGGATTCGATTCTGTTCGATGATATGGATCTTGGTAAGTTAAGCAATAAAGAGTTTCGGAAAATCAGGGGCAAGGATATATCAATGATTTTCCAAGAGCCGATGACCTCTTTAAATCCTGTTTATAAGGTAGGAGATCAAATTGGGGAATCGCTTAAAATTCATGGAACACTGAGTAAAGCACAGAGATATTCGGTGATTATTAATCTGCTTGAGCAGGTGGGAATCGGAAGAGCCGAAGAAATTGCGAACAGTTATCCACACCAATTGTCTGGGGGTATGAGGCAAAGAGTCATGATCGCAATAGCGATTGCTTGTCGACCAAAAGTATTGATTGCGGATGAGCCAACGACGGCTTTGGATGTTACAATTCAAGCTCAAATCCTAGAATTACTAAAAGAATTGCAACAAAAAAGTAATATGGCAATGATCTTAATTACACATGATTTGGGTGTGGTATCTGAAGCTTGTGAAAGAGTTTTGGTCATGTATGCGGGGCGAATTGTGGAAAGTGGAAATGTGGAAAATGTCTTGGAGAACCCACAGCATCCCTACACAAAAGGATTGCTAGCCTCGTTGCCTAAAAATGCAACCCCGCAGTCAAGACTTCCCTATATATCCGGTCAAGTTCCACCCCCTAAACTTTGGGGAAAGGGTTGCCGATTTGCAGATAGATGCCCTTTTGCAATGGATAAATGCAGGGAGCAACAGCCTCCGACTTTCGTGAGGAATACTGAAAGTGAAGTGGCGTGCTGGTTGTTTGAAAAAGAAGGAGTCGTTTAAGATGACAAAAGGAGGAACCAAAGAAGTCATACTGCAGGTAACCGATTTAAAGAAGCATTTTCCAATCAAAAATAAGGTCTTATCGAAGGGAAGCACAGCGGTAAGGGCAGTGGACGGTGTAAGTTTTGAAGTGTTTAAAGGAGAAACTTTAGGCATTGTTGGAGAGAGCGGTTGTGGGAAATCGACAATGGCTCGGGTGATCATTCAACTTTTACAGAAAACAGAAGGTACTATTGAAATGGATGGAAGAAGAATTGATTCTCTAACTGGTAAAGAGCTCAAAAAGGTTAGAAGAGACATTCAAATGGTATTTCAAGATCCTTATGCAAGTTTGAATCCGAAATGGACGATCGGGAGAACTTTGCTGGAACCGTTAAAAGTTCATAAAATTGGAAGTAAAAAAGAACGAAAAGAAAAAATCACTGACTTGTTAAATGCGGTTGGCTTAAATGAAACGTATGCCGAGCGATATCCACATGAATTTAGCGGGGGACAGCGCCAGCGGATTGGAATTGCTCGGGCGCTTGTTCTAAATCCGAGGGTGATTGTTGCAGATGAGCCTGTTTCGGCATTAGATATTTCTGTCCAGGCACAAGTCATTAACTTATTAAAAGATTTACAAGATGAATTTGGCTTGACTTATTTGTTTATTACCCATGATTTGTCCGTCGTTCAGCATATTTCAGACCGGGTTCTTGTGATGTATTTGGGGAAAGTTGTGGAAATATCGACAACTGAAAACCTATTTAAAAATGCATTGCATCCCTATACGCAGGCACTCATTTCAGCAGTTCCCGAGGTTGACCCAAAAGCTAAAAAAGAACGGATTATTTTAAAAGGTGATGTACCAAATCCCGCGAATCCTCCTTCAGGTTGCTCGTTTCATACGCGATGCCCATTTGCCATGGATCGTTGCAAAGTAGACATTCCTGAACTACTTGAATCGGAACCGGATCAGTATGTGGCGTGTCATTTATACACAACAGATAAGGAGGAACTCCAGTGATTTTATCGATACCGAAAAGTGAATTGCATCAAAGGCAGAAGCGGTTTATTGAGAAAATTAAGTCTCAAAATGTTGAAGGAGCTGTGTTGTTTTCAAATGTCAATATTTTTTATTTGACGGGTTTTCACTTTTGGACTTCCGAACGGCCGATTGCGCTTATTGTAAATGAAGATGCTCGTTTTACTTTGCTTGTCCCGCGTTTGGAATTGGAACATGCCGAGGCCTTTGCACTCGTTGACCATGTAAAATCTTATCCGGAATATCCTGGTTTAAAGCACCCGATGCTTTATTTGAAAGAGCTATTTCTTGAGCAAAATAAGGGGATAAAAACTTTTGGATTTGATAGCAATGGCTACGGATCGCCAAGTGGTTATCACGGACCAAGCTTGACAGATTTACTTGCAGATTACTCCTGGCAATCGGTCAGCAGGGTTCTTGAAGAAATGAGATATGTGAAATCGGATAATGAAATTGCTTTAATTAAAGAGTCTATTAAGTGGACCACATTAACCCATGAGTTATTGCAAAAATACTCTAAAGATGGAGCAAATGAAATTGAAATCACCAATAGGGCTTCCATCGAGGCGACAGAGGCGATGCTTCAGGCATTAGGACCTGAATTTCTTCCTCATGGGCCAACAGCTTATATTGTATTTAGAGGCCAAATTGGACCTATGTCCGCATTCCCACATGCCGTCACGTCAAATTTGACGTTAAGAAACGGTGATACGTTAGTGACAGGCGCGGATGCAGCGATTTGGGGGTATCATAGCGAGTTGGAACGAACGATGTTTGTGAATGAATATACAAAAGAGCAACAACAGTATTTTCAAATCATGTATGAAGCTCAAGAAATTGCTTTTAAAGCCATTAAGCCGGGTGTAACCTGCTCTTCTGTCGAGGAACAAGTACAAGCCTATTTCCGTGAACAGAATGTGACGCATTTAACAAGACATCATACTGGACATTCCCTTGGTTTACTTAATCATGAAGGTCCATTTTTGGATTTAGGCGATCACACGATCATTGAAGAAAATATGATTTTTTCAATTGAACCAGGTATTTATGTTGAAGGTTTGGGCGGATTTAGACACTCAGAAACCCTAGTGGTGACTGAAAACGGTAGTGAAGTTTTAACGACCTACCCGCGAGAAATAGATGAGTTAATTTGTTGAGTCTCCAGGGGGAGCGGTGCCAGGCACTGCCACAATTCTAAGGGCATGAATGGTGTCAATGCCTAACTCCCGCCTATTTTTGGTCAATAAAATAAAAAATATATAGACAGCCATTGGAATGTTAGCGTTCCGATGGTTGTCTATTTAGTGTGTGGTGCCGGGTAACGTGTGTTCTTTTTAAAGCCCTTACTTTCCTACGTGTAAAATGACAAAAAAATCACCTCACAAAATCCTGTATAATGAAAGCACTACCTACTATTTTGAGGAGGATAACGATGAATATTGGTTTAATTGGTGCGGGGGCAATTGCTCATTTTTTACTGGAAGAATTAAATCATAATCAGCATGAAACTTTACGAATTAAAAGTGTTTTGGTACGGAGCAGAGAAAAATATCAGCTGTTGGAGTCAGAGTTTGGTGTGTCATTGTATACGGATCTCAAAGAATTTCTTGATTCGGAAATTGATATGGTTGTGGAAGCAGCAAATATCCAGGCGGTGAAAAGCTTGCTGCCATCTGTGATAAAGGCAAAGGATGTCGTGATCATCAGTGTTGGGGCGCTTGCGGATGAAGCATTGTTGATGGAAGTAAGCGCTCTTGCTAATGAGTACAAGTCCTCCGTGCATTTGCCTTCTGGTGCAATCGGCGGTTTGGATTTATTGCAAAATGCACACGCTCTTGGTACGGTGACAAGTGTTTCGTTGACAACCCGAAAACCTGCCAGCTCACTGATTGATAAGGAAATCGATGAAGCGGAGATTGTATTTGAAGGTAAAGCAGTCGATGCAATTAAGCAATTCCCGAAAAACATGAATGTCGCCATTGTCCTTTCATTGGCTGGAATCGGGATTGAAAAGACGAGCGTGTGCCTCGTAGCTGATCCACATAGTGATAAGAATATACATCAGGTGGAAGTCCTCGGCGATTTTGGAGAGGCTACATTTACGATTACCAATCATTCACTTCCGGAAAACCCAAAGACGAGCTATTTAGCAGCGATGAGTATTGTAGGGACATTAGAAAGAGTAAATCGGAAAATGAAAATCGGAAATTAGCCATTTGTAGCATTGTAGGGAGTCCGTGCGCGAAGCTTAACAGAATACGAGTTGAGAATAAAATCACCTTATTGTGATTAACCATTCAAACGACCAAACATAAAAGTTTGACAAAATGACATTACCGGACTTATTATAGATATTGAAGGTCCCTAATGGAGGTTAAGGCGTATGAAATATTCTAAAGCGACAAACTATGCTCTTCACATCATGGGTTATCTTGCAGTTACTTCTCCAAATCAACGGATTAGTGTGCAGCAGCTGGCAGAACAACAAAGGATCTCACCATCCTATTTGTCTAAAATTCTAACGAGGTTGGTCAAGGCAAGAATGATTGAATCTTCCCCAGGAGCCAATGGTGGGTATAAGCTAACGCCGGACTGGGAAAACATTTCATTTCTTGACGTCATTCATGCGATTGAAGGGTCGGCGTCTTTATTCGACGGTTGTTTGAACGGTAATCCCGATTGTCTCATTCAAAAAGTAATGATGTCGGCGGAAGAAAAAATGGAAGAGGAATTGCGACAACAAAAGATTTCTGATCTTGTTAAGGAATCAGCGCAGTTTTATAAATTAAAAGATGGAGGCTTATGACCTCCATCGCTTTTATTTCATTTAATTGCAGATATTAGGGGTCTGTTATAGGTGTGATGAAACGAAGAGATATTTTTGGCGAATTCGAGATGGGAGGATGATAGTAGTGGAAAAGGTATTTGATTGTGCGATTTTAGGTGCTGGACCTTCAGGGTTAAGTGCGAGCTTAATACTGGGAAGATCACGAAGAAGTGTCGCCTTATTTGATAATGGGACAAATAGAAATAGAGTTACACAGGAAACACATGGTTTTCTAACACGGGATGGTGTGAGGCCCGAAGAATTTAGAAATCTGGCATTGGCGGATTTGGAAAAATATCCTTCTGTTCATTTTTTTAAAGAAACTGTTTTACAGGTTACACGACAAACAACTGACGAACGATTTAAGATTGTGACATCTGAAGGGCATGAATACTTTGCGGAGAAAATCATTTTAGCTACAGGGATACAAGAGAACCACCCACAGATTCCAGAAATCGGCCAGTATTATGGCAAAAGCTTGTTTAGCTGCCCGTATTGTGATGGATGGGAATTAAGAGATCAACCACTAATTGTTATTGCGGAAAATGAAGAGGCAGCCTATCATATGGGGAAAAAAATTCAACATTGGTCTAGAGATTTAGTCGTAGCAACTAATGGCTATCAAATAGCTCCACATATTGAAAGTGATTTGAAGGAAAAAGGAATTACCGTCATTACTGAATCGATAGAGAGATTAGTTGGCGAGGAAGGATACCTAGAAAAAGTAGTATTTGCTTCAGGGCTTGAAATCAATAGAAAAGGTGGATTTATCGTATCATCACATTATCGTCCCAATCAATTTGCAGAAAGCCTTGGCTGTGATATACAGAAAAATGGTGAAATCGTCACAGATGGTTTTACCCGTACCACACAGAAAAGCATTTATGTTGCCGGAGAGAATACCCAAACAGCACCCTCCTCATTGCTGCTGACAGCTGCAGAAGGAAATAAAGCAGCGGTAGCGGTAAATACAGATTTAATAGAGGAGAGATTTTAACTTACTCAATCGCAATTGAAAATTCAGACGCAATCAGGATAGGCCATAATTGATTATAGAAAAGACCAAAATAAATCAAAAAAGGAAGTATGCGAAGATGACAAAAAATAATCAAGATAACTTAACAAGAAAAATCAATAGACTTGAAAATGCCGAAAGAAAAAATAACTTTCCAGCAGAAGATGTATTGAAATTGATTTCAATAAAGAGGGCTGACAATATCTTAGACTTAGGTGCAGGAACAGGTTATTTGACACTCCCGGCAGCTAAACAAACTGATGGTGTTGTGTATGCACTGGATTTAGATGGAGATATACTGAACTATTTGGATTCAAAAGCTCAGCTCGAAAAACTAACGAATGTTAAAACGTTAGAAGCCAGTTTTGCTCATATTCCACTGGAGGACAACACAACTGAAATAGCATTAGCGTCCATCTCATTACATGAAGTAAATCCTTTGTCTGATGCATTGAAAGAAATAAATAGAGTCATGACGAAAAATGGAACCTTTTTATGTGTAGAATTTGAGAAAAAAGAAGCATCTTCAGGTCCAAGGGTACATTCATCTGTCATGGAACAAGAGCTACGCAATGCGGGATTCGACATTATAGAAAAAATATTCCCTGCTATCAAAGTAGCAAATGAGGATTTGTATATGATTATTGCCCAAAAACAAGGCTAATGAAACAAATAATGCCCACTCTAGGCTGGTGTACTGTAGAAAAGCCCATAGGGAAGGCGGAGGGGAATACCCGAATCTAACACGTAGATATCATGATTCACTATCTACGTGTTAGACTAGAGGTATACAATCGGTTACATAGAAAATAGTAGGATGGTGCTTCCATGGTTGGTATGGGCTATCGGACGATAAAAACTGCTGTAGGAGCAGGGTTGGCCATTTGGATTGCAAGTTTATTGGATTTGGAATTTGCAACATTTGCAGCAATTATTGTGATTATGTGTATCGAGAAAACGAAGAAAAAAACATTAATTACAATGAAGGATAAATTCTTTGCCTCTCTTTTAGCATTGATTCTAGGTGCTTTGTTATTTGAAGTAGTAGGTTATAATCCCATTGTCTTTGCCTTATTTATTTTATTATTTGTTCCACTCCTTGTAAGAGTCTGCATCCAGGCTGGTTTTGTCACAAGTATGGTTGTCGTATTACATGTTTATACGGTAAAGGAAGCTAACTGGACGATGTTTCTGAACGAACTTTATATTATTTTCATCGGTATGGGAATTGCTCTTCTCGTCAATAGTTTCATGCCAAATTACAAGCGAGATATTGAAATTTTTAAGAAGGAAATTGAACAAAAGTTCGAAGTTATTCTCTTTGAATTCTCTGCTCATTTAAGGGACAGTATGCGAAACTGGGGAGGAAAAGAAATACTTGAAGTCGAAGATTTGATTAATCAATCCAAAAGTATTGCCATTCAAGATTTAGAAAATAATCTATTGCGAAAACAAAATAAAGATTATTATTATCTGGAGATGCGAGAGGATCAGCTGGAACTCCTAAAACATATGGTGAAAATCATTGCTATTTTCTCTTCATCCAGCCCAGACGTCAAACAGAAAGAAATGTTTGCAGAGTTCCTGGAGAATTTAAGTAGAAACGTTCATTCGGGAGATACAACGGATATTTCATTACATAAGTTAGAGGAATTAAATGATTTGATCCGTGAGATGGAGTTGCCAAAAACAAGAGAAGAATTTGAAGTACGGGCGAATCTATTTTATTTGATTTTTGAAATGGAAAACTACTTAAACATAAAGAAAAAACTTTTTTCGAAAAGAAGTCGATCGTGAAAGTGTAGTGTGCACGAAGTTGGACAATGGAAACATCACTAACTACAATTGAGATGGACAAACTATTAAGGAGTGGTTGAATATGTATCGTAAAGTAGAAGACTTTTTGGAGGAATGGACTGTTTCATCTGAAGGAACTACCAAGGTGTTTAAAGCATTGACAGATGATAAGCTCGACCAAGCAATTACTGAGGGGCATAGTACACTAGGCTGGTTGGCATGGCATTTAGTTGGAGCGGCGGGGGCTTTCGGTCAATTTGCGGGATTCCAAGTTCAGGGACCTGGACGAGACGTGTCACAACCAAAGAGTGCAGATGAAATTGCGAAAACGTATGAAACGCTCGCTCAAGCAATTAAGGAAGAGGCAGCAAAACTAACCGATGAAGACCTACTTGGTGAGGTTACTAGTTTTACAGGACCAACTGTACGAGGGAAACTACTCGGTGCACTCATTGACCATCAAACACATCACCGTGGACAAATGACTGTTCTTCTTCGTCAAGCAGGATTAACGGTTCCTCCAATTATGGGACCGACAAAAGAAATGCAAAAATAATATTGAAAGGGCTGTCCAGAAAATCAGTTTGTACTGACATTCTGAACAGCCCTTTATCTTCATTCAGCAGCATTCATCTCTCCACAGGTGGAGAGATGAATGCTGCCCCTGTTCAGCGGGTGTCCAAAATCCCACTGAATGAAGATAAAGCCTCCGGCGGATATCACAGATTTAGCAAGTAACAGCTAGCTATCCCTCAATCCAATTCACTATCCAAAACAGGTTGTATTAAACGACGTACCTCATCCGTTGTCTTCGTATCCATTAACTGGTTTCTAAGTTCCCCAGCACCTTTAAATCCACGAACATAGATTTTGAAAAAGCGAAGAAGTGGTTTAAATGGGCGTGGTTCGTCTTCTGTTGAGTATTTATCGTGAAGATCCAATTGTAAAAGCAGTAAATTGAGAAACTCCTTCACGCTATGTTCTTTCGGTTCTTTTTCAAAAGCGAATGGATTGGTGAAAACACCGCGACCAATCATGACACCATCCACGCCATATTGTTCGACTAATTTTAGGCCTGTTGCACGGTCAGGGATATCTCCATTAATGGTTAGCAACGTATTTGGCGCAATTTCATCGCGCAATTTTTTGATTTCTGGGATGAGTTCCCAGTGTGCATCGACTTTACTCATCTCTTTTTTTGTACGAAGATGAATGGACAGGTTCGCAATATCTTGTTTCAAGATGTGTGCTAACCAATCACGCCACTCGTCAATATTCGTGTAACCCAATCTTGTTTTAACACTAACGGGTAAGCCACCTGCTTTTGCTGCTTGAATGATTTCTGCAGCCACTTCGGGATGCTGGATTAATCCTGCACCTTTTCCATTAGCAGCGACGTTTTGTACGGGGCATCCCATGTTTAAATCAATCCCACGAAAACCAAGTTTTTTCATATCGATACTCATCTCTTCAAAGAATGCGGGTTTGTTGCCCCAAATATGCGCGACGATCGGTTGCTCATCTTCCGTGAACATCAATCGCCCCCGCACACTGTCTCTTCCTTTAGGGTGGCAATAACTTTCTGTATTTGTGAATTCTGTGAAGAAAACGTCGGGTTTTCCAGCCTCACCAATGACGTGGCGAAATACCACATCTGTGACATCTTCCATTGGTGCTAATATAAAAAACGGCTTTGGTAAGTCAAGCCAAAAATTGTCTTCGTTACTCATATTTATCTTCTCCTTTTGAAACGTCCTTTGCCCATCATAATATAGTATCATTTCTTGTCGCTTGATGCACAGAATTAATTGTGGGAGCGACTGTCATCTATGAATAATCCATAGAGTGTAGCGACAGACAGGGTTCATGTTTTCAACTGGTGTGTTACACGTATTTCAAAAAGGTCAAAATTCTAATTTGAAGTGTCTTGAGAACCGATAGAAAATAATAGGGGGCGGTAGGATTAAGCGGTATAACAACGGGTTTTTAGGTACCTACTTGCTGAGGGATTCTTGGTATTTTTAATCAAATACTCTTATTTTCCGTTGGTCCAATTTGAAATTCAACTCCAAATATTAGGCCAAAATGGAGTTATTCAACATTCTACACAATTTACTTAAAATCCCTTTCATTGTAGATTAGACGGAGTAATAAGAAAACTGTAGCGGAGGTGTTAAGAGGGTATGGTTGTTGCAAAAGTATTTGAAAAACCAGCGGGATACGAAAAGGCGCCAGTGGATCAAGATGGGTTGTGGAAGAAGGTGATTGGGGAGCTATTCGAGGACTTTTTATTGTTTTTTGCACCTAAATTTCATGCGCAAGTAGATTTTAGAAAGGAAGTAGACTTTCTAGATAAGGAGCTTTATAAGGAAGTTATTGAGGAAAAGAAAGGACTTCGCATAGCGGACCAAATCGTCAAGGTGCACCTGAACGGTGGCAAAGAAAAATGGGTATTGGTCCATGTAGAAGTGCAAAGCGAAAACCAGGAAGACTTCGCCAAGCGTATGTTCCAGTATTTCTATCGTATTTATGATCGATTTGAGCAAGAAATCATGGCACTGGCAATCATGACTTCACCATCTAAAAGTGAATATGCCGAGCAATTTGATTACAGTTTTTATGGTACAGAGCTATATTATGCGTATACGAATTGCAAGACTGAGGATTACGATAATGAACAATTAGAGCAATCTGACAAAATCTTTAGTAAAATAATCTTAGCGGTAAAATACATGAACGCGACGAAAGATGATGCGGACAAACGCTATGCATTCAAAGAAAAGCTACTGCGCTCTGTTATCAAAGACTTAGGTCATTCATTCACTACACTTCGTGCTGTATTTTACTTCATTGACTATATGATGAGATTGCCAGAGGAATTGTCCAAACAAATGACTGCAATAATTCAACCGATTTTAACAAAGGAGGCTAAAGGGATGGTTCAATTTAACAATGAAGATCTGTCGCCGACACTCGCAGGGATTTTCGAGCTTGAGCGGGAGGAAGGCAGAGAAGAAGGCAGAGAAGAAGGTAGAGAAGAAGGTAGAGAAGGGATAAAAGAAATTGCTCGTGCTCTTCTCGCGGATAGCATGCCTGTCGAGTCAATTGTGAGAATAACAAAACTTCAGCTTGAAGAAGTAGAAGCATTGCGAGATGAATTGAAGCATTGATTAAGACTTCAACCTAGCATCTTCTGATACGGCGAACTTAGAATACTTTCCTTAGAGCACGAATGATGTCGATATCAGACACCGTTTGTGCTTTTTCAGGGTGTGACGTTGGGTGTCTGATGTCAATAATGCATCGTTTGTATGTTCATTCAGCCCTATTTTGTTATAATGACAAGGTATGTCTGTTTTGAAGAGGTACACAAGCATTGTGGAAATAAACCTTCAATATTATGAATGGACTGTTGAAAGGGGAATCATTCCTTGACTAGTATAAAAGAAGAAACATTCGTCGCGGAAATTGACCATTTAGATGGGAAAGGCAATGGACGATCTGCGGTTTGGATTGAGAGTGATAAAGGTTTTAATCCTAGAAAGCTGAAGCTGACGATTCCACAAACACTCCCAGGGGAGTCTGTGCAGGTTGTCGTCGATCGGCCTGATAAGCGCACTAGAAAAGTAATGCCAGCAGAGATTCTATCTGCAAGTCCAGAGAGGACGGAGGCGCCTTGTCCCCATTTCGAGCTTTGCGGAGGGTGTGTATGGCAGCACTGGACGTATGAAGGTCAATTAAAGCACAAAACTGAGCAAGTGAAGAAGGCAATGGGAGCTGAAGGACATGATTCTGAACTGGTCCTGGATACAATCGGCATGGAAGACCCATGGCATTACCGTAATAAGATGGAGTTCACGTTTTCGCGAGAAGGGGATATCGGGATGCATGAACAAGGGAATTTCCGCAAGATTATTCCTTTGGAAACATGTCTGATTGCAGGCCAGAATATGGTCGATGGTATGTTAGAAGTCAGTGCATGGGTAAAAGAGTTCGGCCTTAAAGGCTATGACAAAGATACACATGAGGGGCTTCTTCGTCATTTGATGGTGAGGGAATCGTTTGCGACCGGCGAAATGATGCTGGCATTGTTCGCTACAAAAACCCCTGACGGTGAATTGGCATCTGCTGTTGAAAATCTTGTCGAGCGCATCACGCAGAAGTTTCCGAATGTGAAAAGCCTTCTTTGGCTTGTGAACACAGACTGGGCAGATATCACACAATCAGAGGATACGCATCTGTTAGCGGGGCGTGATTTCATTTATGATGAAATGGTCGGCTATCGCTATCGTCTCTGGTTCGATACGTTCTTCCAGACGAATCCAAAACAAGCCCAAAAGCTTGTGGACCTCGCGCTTGAGATGGGGAAACCACAGGAAGACGAGAAAATGATTGACCTGTTTTGTGGTGTTGGCACGTTTTCATTACCGTTCGCTGCTCGTGTGAAAGAATTAGCGGGAATTGAGATTGTCGAGACATCGATTGCATCGGCAAAACGCAACGCCGTTGATAATGATCTACCTAACACAACATTCCTTGCTCGTGATGCGCGCAGAGGACTAGACGAGATGCGTGAACAATTCGGATTCGCTGATATTCTGTTAGTTGACCCACCACGTTCCGGAGCTGGTGGAAAAGTGATGCGCCGCATTGGGCGCTCCCAACCAAAACGGATCGTCTATGTATCATGTAATCCCGATACATTCGTAACGGACATAGCTGAATTGTTGCCATTTGGCTACAAGTTACAAACTGTGCAACCTGTTGATCTATTTCCACATACGGTGCATGTTGAGTTAGTGGCTTTGTTGGTGTTGGAGAAATAAAGGAAGAACATCCCAAGAATCGATGCTTGATTCTTGGGATGTTTGTATAAGGAGAGATAGGCTATCAATTTTAATGTCTGCTTAAAAGTCATGTAAATACTGTATAGTAACAAACTTTAGCTGGATGACGGGAATGAGCAATGAAAGAACTCTCACTCGAAGATTTACTATACTCTTGGAAAGTTAAGTTCCAAAGGACGCCTTTATTCCTATTTTGCTTTTTTCGAATCATTCCATCCGTTTTGCCAATGTTTTCGAAAAGAAAGCGGTGTACTATCCACCCGGTCTTTAAATAAGTTAATAAAATGACTAACATTATCAATGCCCACTTGAAAAGAAATCGAGGAAATTGTTAAATTAGTATTTTTCAGCAAGTCTTTAGCTTTCGTTATTCGTCTATTTATTAAATATTCATTTGGGGTAATCCCGATATAATGCTTAAATTCCTTAGCTAATTGGTACTTGTTCACAGCGAAAAGTCTAGAAAGTTGCGTGAGGGTTATTTTTTTATCAAAATTAACTTCCAACTCCGTTTTCATTTGTTCAATATAATCAGGTGTAATTGCTTTATTCTTATTCAATTCGTTACTGTTCAATAAAACCTCCGTTAGTAGATTAAGGATGAGTTTAGAACTTATTATTTCAGTTTTCAGACTCGCTTTATCCAATTGATGAAGTTGAATAAGCTGTTGGATTAAATAAGGAACTTGAGATTCTTGATGGGAAATACTTACTGGCGAATTGCTTTTTGAGTAGTGTTTGTAATATTCAGCAGTCGTACTTCCTTTAATATGGATCCACAGTATTTCCCAGGAGTCTTCATTTGAGGTCTGATACAATTGATAGTTATTACAATCGATAAAAAATAATTCACCAGGGCCGAGAGAATAGGTTGTATTATTGTAGGTCAATTGTCCATTCCCGCTTAACGTATGTACAATTAAATACGAATCCAAATGTTGCCTTTCTGTAAAAAATGGATAAAAAGTTTTGAAATGACCAATCTCTTGAATATAAAAAAATGCAGAGCGTGCTTCTGCTGAAGGAGTAGAAATAAGTCGTACCGAATCCTCTGACCAGTGGCATTCAGCTTTTTCCCAATAATAATTCATAGGAATCCTCCTCGTAAAAAAAGGAATATAGCAACTTATCTATTCCGATAAGAAGAACAATATTCCCGATTCATTGATTATTCGTATGTTGAATTGATTATCGGTTTAATAAACGTCTTTCCATTCCCCGATATTGTCTGCGTCAAATTTATATGGATCTCCGAGCATAACCTGTGTGCCATCACCATCTTCTACGATGTCCAATTCTCCAAACACACCCGTTGCCACACTTTCACCTAACGCACCTGTAATATCACCAGCTACTAAAGCATGAGCAATGTATCCTGCGGCAGAGCCAACATCGATTGGATTCCACAGGTACATCCACGGAGAAACTCCATTTTCAAGATACGTTGCCATTTCGCTTGGAAGACCAAGCCCTGTTAATTTTACTTTGTCTTGTAAATTCTTATCCGTTAGCACTTTTCCAGCTGCTGCAATCCCAACAGTTGTTGGAGCAATGATAGCCTTCAAATCTGGATAAGATTTTAACAACGCCTCTGTTTCAGAAACACTTTTATCTCGTAAGTCATCACCGTATGCAACTTTTACAAGAGTAATATCTTTATATGCGGGTTCCTCTAACTCTTTTTGCATCCACTCAATCCAAAGATTTTGGTTTGTTGCTTGGGAAGTTGCACTTAACACTGCAATTTCTCCTGCGCCACCAATCATTTCAGCAACTGCTTCAATTTGAATACGTCCTATTCTTTCTGGGTTAGCCTGGTTGACGTGTAGAATACGGCTATCCGCGTTAACAGCAGAGTCTACAGAAAGAACTTTAATCCCCTGATTCATTGCTTTTTTCAATACTGGCTCCAAAGCATCGTTGTCATTTCCAGCAATGGCGATAGCAGTTACTTTTTGTTGGATGAGTTGTTCAATAATTTGAATTTGCCCCTCTGCTGTTGGTTGATCGGGTGAGCGTAAAATAACTTCCCCACCAAGTTCTTCAATTGCATCTTTAAATCCATCCATCATTTTCTCACCATAAGGATTTCCAGTATTTTTGAAAATGAAGGCATACTTGTCTTTTTCGCCGTTGTCTTTTTCTTCGGGCTTCTCCGTACCCTTAGCCTCATCTGTATCTTTGTTACTTCCACTGCTTGGCGGTTCTTGACTACAAGCGGCTAACATAATTAGCGCTAGTACCATTGTAAAAAAGAACATAGACATTTTTTTTAGATTACTCAACACTTTCTCCTCCTTTTAATGGGTGTTATATACAAAACAGTCAATACAACTGTAACGTAACAGAAGTTATTCTTTTTTTCTTGCTAAAAATGCGGGAACCTTAATTTTTGGAACGGAAACCGCTAGGATAAGCAGGATTCCAATTACGATAAGAAGTGTTTGAGCCGGAATATTAATCAATCCAAGCCCATATTGAAGATACCCGATGATGAATATAGCAATTACTGTGCCAAGTATTCTTCCTTTTCCACCTGCCGTGCTGATTCCGCCAAGTGCGGCCATAGCAATCACATCGAGTTCATACATTGTTGCGATATTTGGTCGAGCACTCCCCATTCGGGAAGTTAAAAAGATAGCAGTCAGTCCAGCCATTAGCCCAGTTAGTGTAAAGACAATAATTTTGATTTTATCTACTTTGACACCTGAGAAATGACTTGCAGTTGGATTTTTCCCCATCGCATACACTTCACGACCAAATGTTGTTTTATGAAGAAGCAAGCCGAATGTGATGGCAACGATAACAAAGAGCACTAGTATAAAGGGAACTCCGAACACATATCCCCATCCGAAAAAACCGAACCATTCAGGGAATTTTCCTGAAGCTTGATCTTCCAGAATGACATAAGCAATTCCTCTATACAAAATCATTGTACTTAATGTCACAATAACAGCGGACAACTCTTTGAACTTTACAATTAAGAATCCATTGATTAACCCACAAAGGGCACCGACTGCGAGACAAATGACAATGGAAACCTCCATAGGAAGACCTAATAAGTTATAAGAGGTTGCCATGACAACGGATGATAAAGCGACCGTTGACCCTACCGAAATATCAATGTCCCGCAAAATCATGACGAGTGCCATCGGGAAGACAATAAAGGCTTTATCCAAGAAAATCATTGTTCCGTCACGCAAACTGCCGTAGTTAAAGAAGTACGGCGAGATGTTGGAGTTGACTAAAAACACAGCCAAAAGAATGAGTATAAGCATCCATTCCCATTGGAAGAAGAAACTTTTAAGAGAAAATCTTTTTTTATCCAATAAAGTCCGTGGGATATACTCCTGCTGAGAAGTTGTTGTTTTAGGGCTCATAAGTTAAATCCTCCTTCTCATTAAATTATTTAAATCAACGCCTCTTTTAACAAGTGTGTTAAAGATGACAGCTATGAGGATGATTGCTCCCTGGATACTCGATTGCCAGAAAGGAGAAACGTTTAACAAAGGAAGCGCATTGTTCAATAATCCGAATAACATAGCGCCAAGAATGACTCCGGAAATTTTCCCGGAACCACCCGCGATACTGACTCCACCTAAAATACATGCTGCAATAACGGTTAACTCGTAACCAGCAGCGGTATCCCCTTGTGCTGAAGCAAACTTAGAAACCCAAAGGACGCCGGATAGACCCGCGAGTCCACCCATAATTGTATATACAAGCATTAAAATTTTCGTTTCATTAATACCACTTATAGTAGCTGAGTCAGGATTGCTTCCGACAGCATAGATTTGTCTACCTGTTCGTGTATGGTTTACAAAGTAGAAGAAAGCAAGATAGATGATAATCGCGATGACAATCAAATTGTTTAATCCTAATGTTTTTCCAGTTGCTATTGCAACAAAGCTTTCGGGCATTTGATAGGCACTAATCCATTCACCGCCACTTATTGTGAAAGCCATTCCTCTAAAGATATTCATTAGTGCAAGTGTAGCGATAATTGGAAGAATGCCTATTTTAGCTACAAGGAATCCATTGACAACCCCGCAAATAATACCCACGGTGATACCTAGTAAGATGGCGAGAAATGGATTTAACCCCTGATAGGTACTAACTACTTGGGCAGAAATCATGCCAGATAAGGCAATAATTGCCCCAATGGACAGGTCAATTCCTCGCGTGATTAAAACAAGCATCATGCCTAGAGCCAAAATACTCAAAATGGCTGTGTTTGTGAACATATCGTTAATATTTTCTCCGCTTAAAAAGCTTGGATTACGCAGCTGGACAACAAGGCTAATAATAACGATAAACCCGAGAAGTCCAAGCTCTCTAAATTTAGAAATGTTCGCAAGCATTGAGGTTTTCTCAGGCGGAATCTCGGGCTGGGCTGCTGCATTTAACGTGTTTTCACGCATTCATTACACTCCTTTCGGTTTATCACATGGTGCTATACTTTTAATATTTCCTTAGAAGGAGTCGTTTCACTGAGTGCTGCCTCAAGGATACGTTCTTGGGTTGCTTCTACCTTATTGAAAGTGTTTGCGATTCGTCCATCACGCATGACGATAATTCGGTCGCTCATTCCTAATATTTCCGGCATCTCTGAAGAAATCATAATGATTCCATACCCCTGTGCTGCCAAATCATTTATGATTTCATAAATCGCAGACTTTGCTCCAATATCTACACCTTTTGTTGGTTCGTCCAAAATAATGACATCTAAATCAGCCGTCAACAATTTCGCAACAGCCACTTTTTGTTGGTTTCCACCTGATAAAGAACTGACCAAATCGAAAATGGATTGTGCTTTAACATCTACTTTTTCGGCAAGTCTTTTTGCGATGGCTGCCTCATTCTTATTACTTAACCAGCCCATTTTGGATAGCTTCGTTAATGCTGGCAATGAAATGTTTTTCCCAATATCCCAATCAAAAACTAATCCTTGTAATTGGCGATCTTCAGGCAAATAACCGATACCCAATTTCATTGCCTGTTTGGGTTGCTTAATTTCAATTTTTTTATTATTTAAAAAAACTTCACCTTGATCATAAGGGGCTATGCCGAAGAGTGCTTGACATACTTCTGTCCGTCCAGCCCCTATTAGACCAGTCATACCAAGGATTTCTCCTTTGTGAAGTGTAAAGGAGATGTCTGCAAACAACCCCATTTTGGATAGGTTTTTTACTTCAAATAACTTATCCCCAATACTTCCTTTTTTATCGGGAAATACTTGTGTAATTTCCCTCCCAACCATTGCAACAATGAGTTGGTCATTTGAAATTTCATCGATTTGCCAGGATCCAATATATTTTGAATCTCGTAAAACAGTTACTTGACTCGCTAACCGGTAAATATCTTCGAATCTGTGGGAAATGAAGATAATAGAAGTTCCACTATCTCTTAGTTTTTCTGTGATTTTATAGAGTTCTTCGCTTTCCCTTGCTGTCAGTGCGGCAGTCGGTTCATCCATGATGATGATTTTGGCATTTGTCGATATAGCCTTTGCAATTTCAATAATTTGTTGTTGGGCAACACTTAGCGCTTGCATTTCCATTTTTGGATCAATCGTTGATCCAAGTTGTTGCAAGATTCTTTTTGCTTCGGCATGCATGGTACCCCAATTTAATCTTTTCGTTTTTGCATGTACTTTTTGATGACTCATAAAGATGTTTTCAGTAACACTTAAATCTGGATAGTTCGTTACATTTTGATAAATAGCTGCAATCCCCATGTTTTGGGCTTCTTTAGGATTGCTAAAAGATATTTTTTCTCCGTTTAAATACATTTCCCCGGCGTTTGGCGGATGCACACCTGTAATAATTTTAATGAAAGTAGATTTACCGGCGCCGTTCTCTCCCATAAGTGCATGTATTTCTCCCGGTTTTAATTTGAAGTGAACATTATCTAATGCCCTTACGCCTGGGAATTCTTTTGTGATTCCATTTAACTCAAGGATATATTCAGATTCAGACATGATACCCTTCCTTCCTTCAGATATGCTTTACCATGAGACATGCATTAAACTTTAATCAGTTCATTTGGTAATGTTTATAGGAATAGTGGACCATTCTTATAAACACGAAACCTATCTTTGCTTTCACTGGTATAGTTAGTAACTTTACTTTATAACCCTGATAATTTTCCGAGAAAGCGTTTACAAGTTTGGTTGATAGAAATATTAATGACGTATACATATGAGACGACAATCATTCCATATGTATAAATGATTGAAAATCTTTGTTTATTTACTATAAAGTTAACAGAAGATTTTTGTTATTCACATCTTAGCATATTAATTTCTGTTTGGGAACATCAATTTCGAGAATTTTTATTTTTAGTAATACGATAAATTGGTATTTATGTATTTAAAAGCGTGAAATCAAGAAAAAAAGACTTTTAAAAATAAATTTTTAAAAAACTAGTCACAATAGTCTGAAGTTGTGTATAATAAAAACAGACATAAACAAAGAAAAGCGGAGGTATGGAGATGGCGAATAATTTATGGAACGAAAATCAAGCAAGGAAACTTGAAAAAGGATTACCGGAATTAGTGTATCGTTCAAATTTATTAGGAACGGATCGCACTGTTTGTAATTGGGGTGGTGGTAATACATCTATGAAAGCGATTGAAAAAGATTTTCGTGGAAGAGATGTAGAAGTTATGTGGGTGAAAGGAAGTGGCTCTGATTTAGCAACAATGGGTGCTGAAAACTTTACAGGGGTGAGAATGGAAGATATAGCTCCATTAATAGAACGCAGTGAAATGAATGATGAAGATATGGTGGAATATTTGGGACACAGTATGATCAATAGCAAACACCCTCGACCTTCTATTGAAACGCTACTTCATGCTTTTTTACCGTATAAGCATGTCGACCATACGCACCCAGACTCGATTATAAGTCTTTGCTGCGCACATAATGGGAAAGAAATAGCTAAAGAGATTTTTGGAAATCGCTTTGTGTGGGTTCCTTATGTCCGCCCAGGGTTCAGCTTATCAAAGATGATTGCTGAAGGTGTAAAAGAAAATCCAAATGCCGAACTCGTGTTAATGGAGAAACACGGTTTAGTTACTTGGGGAGATACTTCAGAAGAGTGCTATGAAAAAACACTTTCTGTAATTAATGAAGCAGAGAAATATATTAATGATTGTAGCAACGATGAACAGGTGTTTGGTGGTCGGAAATACTTAGCGTTCTCCAAGGAGGAACGACGTAAATTATTAGCAAGAATCATGCCAGTTATTCGAGGTGCTGTTAGCGATGAAAAGAAAATGATTCTTACTTTTGATGATTCTGCTGACATCTTGCAATTTGTAAATAGTCATGATGCATCCGAATTATCTCAAGTTGGTGCTGCATGCCCCGATCATTTAGTCCATACAAAACGTACGCCGCTTTATATTGATTGGAATGTGGCAAAAGATAATATAGAGGGATTAATCGAACAAGTGAAAAGTGGTGTTGAAGAATTTAAGAATGAATATAAAGCCTACTTCGAAAGAAATAAGCATGAAGGAGACCGAATTTTTGAATCTGCTCCGCGTGTGATTTTAATTCCTGGAATTGGAATGGTGAATACGGGCAGAAGTTTAGCGATGGCTAATGGAAGCGGGGGGCTTTATCATCGAGCAATCGCTGTCATGAAGGGGGCTACATCATTAGGGGAGTTTGTATCCCTTAGTGAAAATGAGTCTTACAATATTGAGTATTGGCCATTGGAATTGTATAAGTTGTCGCTTGCACCACCTGAAGTGGAGTTTTCAAGAAAAGTTATTTTCATTACAGGCGGGGCAGGTGGAATCGGGAGTGAATCAGCTCGACGATTTGTTTCGGAAGGGGCTCATGTTGTTTTAGCAGATTTAAATGAAGAGGGCGTGCAAAAAGTTGCCGATGAAATTAACTCGCATTACGGAGAAGGTCGAGCAGTTGCAATAAAAATGGATGTAACGAGTGAAAGCCAAGTGAAATCCGCATTCGACTTTTCTGCTTTAACCTATGGAGGAGTCGACTCAGTTGTAAACAATGCTGGATTGGCAACATCTAGCCCGTTTGAAGAAACGACGTTACACGAATGGAACCTAAATATGGATGTACTTGGGACGGGCTATTTTTTAGTTGCTCGTGAGGCATTCCGTCAAATGAAGACACAAGCTATCGGTGGAAATATGGTTTTTGTAGGGTCGAAAAACTCTGTTTATGCTGGACGAAATGCAGCCGCATACAGTTCAGTAAAAGCGCTTGAAGTACATCTGGCCCGTTGTATTGCTGCAGAAGGCGGGGAATATGGGATTCGGGTGAACTCTATATTACCAGATGCTGTGTTACAAGGCTCTGCCATTTGGGGATCGAGCTGGCGTGAAGAGCGAGCTGCGGCTTATGGAATTGAACCGAGTGAGTTAGAGGAACATTATAAAAACAGAACGACATTATTGGTCAATATTTATCCGAGTGATATTGCTGAGTCTATTGCTTTCTTTGCTTCATCAAAATCAGATAAGACCACAGGTTGTATGATTACAGTGGATGGTGGAGTACCAGCCGCATTTACAAGGTAAGTACATGCAAAGGAGGCAGCGAGGGATGGTGCATATCGCAGTAGATATCGGTGCTTCAAGTGGTCGGCTTGTTATTGGCAAACTGAAGCAAAAAAAAATTGGAATTACAGAAATTCATCGATTTGAAAATGGGTTCTCAGCAAAAGATGGAACATTGTATTGGGACATTGACTACTTACTTAATGAAATCCTCTACGGATTACAACTTGCGAAACAAGCGGGCTATCGGGTAGAGTCTGTGGGAATCGATACATGGGCGGTCGATTATGTCCTTTTGAATAAAAAAGGGGAGCGAATGAAAGAAGTCGTCTCCTACCGAGATCATCGAACTGCTGAAACGATAGACAAAGTAACGGGACAGCTTGCTAGAGAACGAATTTATGAAAAAACAGGTATTCAGTTCCTACCGTTCAATACAATCTATCAGTTATATGAAGAAGATGAAAAAGTCATAATGGAACTCGATCAACTTTTGATGGTCCCTGATTATCTCAATTATCTACTTACAGGAAAAGCAGTAATGGAAGTAACGAACGCTTCTACGACACAGTTATTGAACATAGGCACGAGACAATTTGATCAAGATCTACTAGAAACTATTGGTCTTCGTGAAAATCAATTTGGCGAACTTATTGAACCAGGTCAACAGCTAGGTCCGCTCAAGAAAGAATGGTTTCCCGCATTCGATTTACCGGATTGCGAGGTCTATGTCGTCGCATCCCACGATACAGCTTCGGCGGTTGTCGGAACACCAGGAACTGGAGATAACTGGGCTTATTTGAGTAGTGGTACGTGGTCGCTACTCGGTGTCGAAACGGATAGCCCTGTCGTGACTAGGGAAGCTTTACAAGAAAACTATACAAATGAGTGGGGCGTGTTTAAGACTTATCGCCTGTTGAAAAATATAATGGGGATGTGGATGATTCAAGAGGTTCGTCGTCATTTGCCTGAAAAGTTATCGTATGAGGAACTCGTTGTGGAAGCTTCAAAAGTTGCTTCGTTCCAGCAGTATATTGATTTTAATGACGAACGATTTTTAAATCCAGAAAATATGATCGAAGAAATTCAAACGTATTGTCGAGAGACCAATCAACCAACTCCGATATCGGCAGGAGAATTAGCGGCTTGTGTATACAATAACTTGGCGATTATTTATACAATTGCCATCGAAGAATTAGAGAAGATGACTGAAAAGCAGATTCGTCATTTGTATGTCGTCGGTGGTGGAGCACAAAATAGGCATCTCAATCAATTAACCGCTAATTTAAGCAAAACAACTGTTTTCGCAGGATCTGCTGAATCCACAGCAATTGGAAATGTAATGATGCAAATGATTACGACAGGTAAAATAAAAGATTTAGAAGAAGGTCGGAATATCGTTCGAAGTTCTTTCCCCCTAGAAGAATTTATTCCGAAAAGTACGGATTCGAGTTTCATCATCAAAGAATTTAAGAAAATCATAAGTGAAGGGGGACGCATGGATGATTCGAAAAGCTTCGATTATGAAAGTTTATAAAGAGTGCTACAGCGAATATAAAGAGCGGCATGATCAACTATGGCCTCGAATGGAAAAAGAGATTAAAGAGCATGGTGCGCATAATTATTCCATTTTTCTCGATGAAGAATCGGGTACATTATTTGCTTATGTAGAAATTGAAAATGAGAAGCGATGGGGGAACATTGCGAATACGGATGTGTGTAAAGAGTGGTGGGCTTATATGGATCCACTTATGGAAACGAATCTTGATAACAGTCCAGTTGCCGTCGAATTAAAAGAGGTATTTCATTTAGGTTAAAATTAAAGGGGGTATTGGAATGACAATCAATGAAAATTACGCATTTGCAAAGAAGGAATATGAGCGATGGGGAATTAACGTGGAAGAGGTACTTAAAAAACTAGAAAATATACCGATATCTGTTCACTGCTGGCAAGGTGATGATATTAGTGGGTTTGAAGTGAATAAAAGTGAGTTGTCCGGTGGGATTGATGTAACTGGAAATTATCCTGGAAAAGCACGTACGCCGGAGGAATTACGGTTGGATCTGGATAAGGCACTTTCACTGATTCCTGGTAAGCACAGAGTGAATCTTCATGCAATCTATGCGGAAACAAATGGCGAAGTAGTGGATAGGGACAAACTAGAGCCAAAACATTTTGCGAACTGGGTGGAATGGGCAAAAAAGAGAGGCATTGGTTTAGATTTCAATCCAACATTGTTTTCCCATGAAAAAGCGGAAGATGGTTTGACGCTATCACATCCTAATCCAGAAATTCGGAAATTTTGGATAGACCATTGCATCGCAAGCCGAAAAATCGGGGAATATTTTGGGCGAGAGCTTGGGACACCTTGCTTAACGAATATATGGATTCCTGATGGCTATAAAGATACTCCGAGTGACAGACTGACACCAAGAAAACGTTTGAAAGAGTCGCTTGATGAAATTTTTGCGGTTGAAATTGACAAGGCATATCAAATTGATGCAGTTGAAAGTAAATTGTTTGGGATTGGGTCAGAATCATATGTTGTTGGATCACACGAATTTTATTTTGGATATGCGTTGCAAAGCGATGTGTTATGTCTATTGGATACGGGACATTTTCATCCAACAGAAACCGTTTCAAATAAAATCTCGACCATGCTTATTTTTGAAAATAAATTAGCATTGCATGTATCAAGACCTGTACGTTGGGATAGTGATCATGTCGTCACTTTTGACGATGAACTACGTGAAATTGCGCTGGAAATTGTTCGGAACGATGCGTTGGATAAAGTGATGATTGGTTTGGATTTCTTTGATGCAAGTATAAATCGTGTGGCAGCATGGACAATTGGAACGCGTAATATGATAAAATCGTTGTTATATGCATTGTTGACACCTAATGACTATTTAAAGAACTTGCAAGAAGAGGAGAATTTCACGGAACGATTAGCTTTAATGGAAGAGTTTAAAACATATCCTTTTGGTGCGATTTGGGATTACTACTGTGCCAAAATGAATGTACCTGCAAAAGAGACATGGCTTGAAAATGTGAAAACCTATGAAGCTGAAGTCCAGTCAAAACGAATCTAATAAAAAATACCGATAAACTGAACTAGGAGGTGGATTGGCCATGCTTGCAGCAGCAAGACATCAGAAAATCATAGAACTTCTCGATGTGCGTTCGACAGTTCGTGTGACAGAGTTGAGTGATATTTTTAGCGTGACAGAAGAAACAATCAGAAGAGACTTGGAAAAGTTGGAAAAGGAAAAAAAACTTTTGCGTAGTCATGGTGGGGCCATGCGTAATGAGCAACCGGACTCCGAAATCCATTTTTCCGAAAGAGAAATCCAAAATGTTGAAGCGAAAAGAGCGATTGCGGAGGAAGCAGTTAAGTATGTCGTAGAAGGAGATCGGATTATTCTAGATGCCAGTACGACAGCTTGGTATATGGCGAAAGCATTGCCTAATATTTCGATTGCGGTCATTACGAACTCCATAAAAATTGCTATCGAGCTAGGGCGAAAAGACAAAATCGAAGTGATTTCAACAGGAGGGAAATTGCTATCGAAATCATTGTCCTATGTTGGCCCTTTAGCAGAACGTTCACTAGATATGTATCATGTGAATAAAACATTTATTTCCTGTAAGGGATTCCATTTAGAAACAGGGCTTAGCGACTCCAGTGAACTTCAAGCGTTATTAAAAAAGCGCATGATTCAACACTGTGATTATGTTATTTTAATGGTTGATTCAACGAAGTTTGATACACAGGCATTTTCTTATATCGCATCAATAGGCGAAATTAATGAAGTGATTACGGATAATGGGATTACGCCAAAATCGATTCAAACAATTGAGGAAAAAAATATTAAGTTGACGATTGTGCCATGTAGAAACGAAGTGAGCGTATAAAGGCAAGGGGCTGTCCCAAAAGGGGTATTAGAGCCTGGAATGTACAAAATACAAAATGCTGAAACGTTGATTTAACAGCGTTTCAACATTTTCAAATTCAAGTGATTTTGTTGTAAAAAGGACTTATTAGACAGCCCCTTCTTTTATTTAGGAAATATGAAGCTGCAATTCGAAGTTAGTTAGATAACAACATAAGGAATATTTAATAATTTTGCGGTTTTAACAAATTGGTTGATGTTACTGCCGATGGACATAGCACAGTGGTGAGTAGGTGCTTCTTGGAACCAACGTTCATAGTAAGTGTCTGGGGCGACTGGAAATTTAACAGGTGTTTGTGTATTACCGATTTGCATTGTTTTTCCATTCGTCGAAATTCCTTCACTAATAATCAATTTGAGTTTGCCGTCTATTGTTTGTGAAAGACCGAGCATAGTAACTGGACCTATTTTCACTTGTGCCTCAACAGCGACACCACTACCTTGTTTTCCATGATAAATTCCCATCCCACGAAGGATAGGTTTTCCATCCGCAATTTTCAAGTGGAAAGGTCCGTCGTGTCCTAATAAGATGGTACCTTCAACATAATCCGTCGTGACAATTTCACAATAACTTCCACCAACGCCAAGGGTGTCGCAAATCTTCATAGCGATTGCTGTTTTTAAATCACCTTCGCCAGCACATGGAATGCCTTCAGCAGTCAAAAGCGATTGTCCAACAGTTAGGCCATTTTGCAGTTTTTCATAGTCATTCCCTGGTGCACCGTGGTAATAATAGGTAATGGCATCGAGTTGCCTTTCCTCAACGAGTTTATATTGCGCAGATGCAATTTTACATGCCCAATTCAGTTGTTCTTCGGACGGCTTTGTCGCTAGCTTTTCGGCAGGTGAATCTTCACTAATGATAAACATATCTTCAACTTGGGCTCTCTTTTGTTGGATGTCTTTATCTGTAACATCATCGATTAGTTCCGCTAGGTCACACATTTCCAACACTTCTACATGAATGCCCGTTTGTGCTTGAATCATTGTAAAATCACTATACAGATCAAGCATGCCATTATACGTATTTCCCAAAAATCCGATTTGTGCACTCGCCAAGTTTCTCTTTACTTTTGCGGCTTGTACCCATTCATTAATTTCACGCCATGCTCTTTTTGCCTCCGGACGTTCGGCAGTCGTTTCGTTTGCAAGAGAGATTTCAGGCGTGTAATCCAACCCCAACAGCCCACTAATTACATGGTAATCAATACCGGCTCGGTTGAAGGCATTTGCAAACTCAGGAACTGGACATGCCCCACATTGTGCAAGCCACTCACTAGTGTTCGTTTCTTCATAGTTAAGCTGTTCTGCTGGCTGTAAATTTAGCATAATCACTTTTGCATTGCAGCGCTGGTGAATAGGTAGAACAACGGAACTAACTGCATAGGTTGCTGCATGAAGGAATATTATATCGACATTATGCTTACTAAAATAGTCCCCTGCTGCACGTCCTTTTTCCACACTATCAATTAATCCAAAGTTAAAGACTTCAGCATCCTCGGATAGTTTACTTTCTATAAATGAACCATATTCAATTAATCTTTCTTCTAACCCCGGAAACTGCTCCCAATAAGTATTCAAGCCTGTTGAATATAAACCGATTCTTGCTTTTTTATAATTAGATTTTCTTTGCATGACTTATTCCTCCACCTTTCAAAATAATATCTTCTAAATTTACTATAAGCCTTAAACTTCATTTCTACATCCAATAATCTTGTTAAAAAATAATAGTTTCTTGTATATTTAGAAAAATTCGAAAGTTAGGTGGTTTGTTTGGAAGGAGATGTGTTAATATGAAGTCATCAGATGACCTTATGAGTAAATCATAATGCTGTTAGGGGAGTGTATAGTGGGAACGAGACGGATTCAAGCGAAAAAAATTTACGAAGAAGTGGCAGATTCACTTATCCAAATGATAAAAGATGGGGAATTAAACCCGGGAGATCGACTTGAATCTGTAGAACAGCTCGCACAAACTTTTGATGTCAGCCGTTCCGCAGTTAGAGAGGCACTGAGTGGTATGCGGGCGATGGGTTTGGTTTCGATGCGCCAAGGTGAAGGCACATTCGTCACGGAATTCGATCCATCTAACTTTACTTTGCCTGTAACGGTTGGAATGTTAATGAAAAAAGAAGACATTAAAGAATTATATGAAGTACGCAAAATTCTTGAAGTAGGTGCAGCAAGATCCGCAGCACTTTATCATCAAGATAACGATTTACTGTCGCTACAACAAGCGATTGGAGAAATGGAGAATGCTGAAAGAAGTGGGGATATAGGTGAAGAGGCTGATATGCGTTTCCATATGGCAGTTGCTGATGCAACGCATAATCAAGTCTTGATTCATTTAATGCGTTCAGTTTCAGAGGTCATGCTTACCGTATTGCGAGAAACTAGAGAAATCTTAATTCATTCAGAAAAAAAGACAGTTTCACTCATTAATGAGCACCACTTAATATATGATGCCATCAAAGAAAGGCAGCCTGACCAAGCCGAACAATATATGTTAGATCATTTGCGTAACGTTGAAAAGTCATTAGAGAAGTATATAGAATTTAGAAAATAATAGAGGTGAATCAGATGAAGGTCTCTTTATTTATTACATGTATGTGCGACATATTCTCTTCAAATGTGGGGAAAGATACGGTCGAAGTTTTGGAACGGGTAGGGTGTGAGGTTGATTTTCCAGAAGCACAAACATGTTGTGGTCAGCCGGCTTATAACAGTGGTTATTTAGAAAACACAAAAAAAACAATGAAACATATGATGAAAACATTTAAAGATGCAGAGTATGTTGTCGGACCATCAGGATCTTGCGTTGCCATGTTACGAGAGTACGAGACGATTTTTCGTGAGGATTCTGAATGGGCGGAGGAAGCTAAGAAATTAGCGGAAAAATCGTTTGAGCTGACCCAATTTCTTGTTGACGTGATGGGTGTTGTTGATGTCGGTTCTACTTTTAAAGGGAAAGTGACATACCATCCGTCTTGTCATATGACGCGTCTTTTAGGAGTAAAAGATGCACCACGTAAACTATTAGAATCCATACAAGGTGTGGAACTGGTGGACCTTCCACAAGGCGAAGATTGTTGTGGGTTTGGTGGAACTTTCTCTGTTAAGAATTCCGTTATTTCAGGGGAAATGGTGCAAGAAAAGGTAGACCATGTAGTGGAAACAGAGGCAGAGTATTTGGTCGGTGGAGATATGGCTTGCTTAATGAATATCGGTGGACGTTTGTCGAGAGAAGGGCGCAATGTTAAAGTGATCCATCTCGCTGAAATCTTAAACCATTGTTAGAAGGAGGGGAATTTGATGAGTATTCAAATTAAAAGTGGTTCATTCAATGAGCGTGTACAAGAAGGCATTGAAAATGATTTTATGCTGAACTCCGTCGCCTCCGCGCAGGGGCGTTTTAGAAGCCGGCGGGTGGATGCAGCGGAAGAATTAGGAAACTGGGAAGAGTGGCGTTCGTTGGGCGAAGAGATTCGTACACACACGTTGCAACATATCGATTTTTATCTACATCAATTAAGTGATAATCTATCCAAACGTGGTGGCCATGTATTTTTTGCCGAAACAGCAGAAGATGCGAATAACTATATTAAAGAAGTTGTGAAAAATAAACAGGCAAAAAAAATCGTGAAATCCAAATCGATGGTTACAGAGGAAATTGGTCTCAATAAAGCACTTCAAGAAGCTGGCGCAGAAGTCGTTGAAACAGATCTGGGTGAGTGGATTTTGCAATTAGATGGGGATGTTCCCTCGCATATTGTCACGCCGGCTTTGCATCTGAATAAAGATCAAATCAGGCAGTCCTTTGTTGAAAAAAGAGGCTATGATAAATCCAATTCCCCAGAGGAGTTAGGATTATTTGCTCGCGAGCAATTGCGAAAAGATTTTTTGTCGGCGGATATAGGAATTACAGGATGTAACTTTGCCGTTGCCGAATCTGGTGCAGTTACCTTTGTGACGAATGAAGGAAATGCCCGGTTGACGACATCATTACCGGATACACAAATTACGGTAATGGGAATGGAGCGCATTGTTCCTACGTGGGAAGAATTAGATGTGCTAGTTAGTTTATTAACAAGATCGGCTGTAGGACAAAAACTAACGAGCTATGTCACCGCGATTACAGGGACGCGTTTGGAAGGGGAAGTCGATGGACCTGAAGAGTATCATTTAGTCATTGTCGACAATGGTCGTTCTAAAATTCTAGGTACCGAATTTCAATCAGCGCTTCACTGTATCCGTTGTGCCGCTTGCATTAATGTTTGTCCGGTATATCGTCATATTGGTGGGCATGCATATGGCTCGATTTATCCGGGTCCGATCGGTGCAGTGCTTACGCCTTTACTAGATGGCTATGAAAAACATAAAGAACTTCCACATGCTTCTACGCTATGCGCGGCTTGTACAGATGTCTGTCCTGTGAAAATTCCACTTCATAATCAATTAATTCGCCATCGTGAAATTATGGTTGAACAAAAAAAATCCCCAGTGATAGAAAAAGTGGCAATGGACGGTTTTGTGAAATGGTCTTCCCATCCAGCAGCATACAAATTGAGCACAAAATTGGCGCGTAATGCACTTAAACCTTGGACAAAGGATGAAATGATAACGAACGGTCCAGGTCCCCTAAAGGGCTGGACAGCACAGCGTGATTTTCCGGCTCCAAGTAAACAAACGTTTCGTTCTTGGTTTAAAGAACGTCAAAAAGGAGAGGGGACGCAATGAGTATTCAAAACAGGGACACTTTTTTGGATAAATTAGCAAATAACCTTGGTAGACCTCGCATGACAGAAGGAGTCGTACGACCTACATGGAGCTTATCTCCCCAATGGGATGTTTATAAAGATTATTCTCAAGACGAACTGGTCGAAGTATTGGAAAAACAATGCAAAGTCATCCATACGCATTTTAAGCGGACGAATCAAGATGGTTTATCCAAAATGCTGAAAGAAGTAATTCAGGCGCATGAGGGGCAAAAAGTGATTGCTGCGACCGATCATCGGAATATGAAATTTGGACTAAATACAATATATGAAGAACTCCAAAACAGTGGTGTGGATGTACGACTTTGGGATGCTACTATTGGAAAGGAAAACCAGATGTTTGCTGAACAAGCTGATGTAGGCATCACATTTAGTGATATCACACTGGCAGAGTCCGGTACGGTAACTTTATTCAACGATAAAGACAATGGTCGTTCCATTAGTCTATTACCAAGGGTTCACGTTGTCATTATACCTAAAAGCACAATCGTTCCAAGAATGACACAAGCAGTGAAACAAATTCACGACGCCAGTCAACAAGGGCGGGAAGTCACGTCATGTGTAAGTTTTATTTCTGGACCAAGTAACAGCGCAGATATTGAAATGAATCTCATTGTTGGTGTGCATGGACCAGTGGAGGCAACTTATATTGTTGTGGATGATAAATAAATCAAAATAAGCAGTGAATCGGGTATGTACTCATATAAATATGGATCGATTAATTATAGCCATACCAACTGGGGCGCATGCAATACCCCAATTTGTAAGAACGCCAAATCACATGCTGTAGACTTGAATTTATTCCTGGAAATATAAGAGTCTAATGGCATAAAGGTATTTCCGATATCAGCTGTTCACCTTCAAGACTTTGCAATTTCCCTAAACCCTTCACCAAAAACGTCACGTACATCGTGAATGGCAACAAAAGCATCCGGATCTGCTACTTTGACGATTTTTTTCAAACGCACAACTTCAGGGCTGCTAATTACAATGTAAAGGATATCTTTTTTCTCCTTTGAATAGTAGCCGTGACCAGAATAGACAGTCACTCCCCGATCCATAATTTCGTTCACTTGTTGCGCAATTTTGTCTGGATTTTTGGAAATGATTGTGACAGCTTTCCGAGTGTTGAAACCTTCGATAATGAATTCCATCACTTTTGTACCGATGTACAGCATCAAAATCGTCAGCATCAGTTTTTCAGCACCGATAATAAAATAAGAAGAGAAAGCGACAATCAAGTCGAAAAATAGTAAGCCGTAGCTAATGCTCCAACCAAGATACTTATGGGTCATACTCGCAAGAATGGTAGAACCTGCTGTCGTGCCGCCGACTCGGATGATCAGGCCAATCCCAACTCCCGCAAATACACCACCAAAGATTGCATTGACAATGATTTCATCGGATGCGATACGCCAATCTGACGTTATATGTAAAAACAAAGAATTGAACAGTACAGCGATAATGGTATAGATGGTTGTGTTTTTACTTAAAAACTTATAGCCTACGACTAACAAAAGACTATTGAGGATTAAGTTCACAAGTCCTGGAGACCATTCAAATAAATAATATGCAATAATGGTTAGCCCGGTGACACCACCTTCTCCGAGGTCATTCGGAATAACAAAAAGGTTCACAGCTAATGCAAAAATAAAAGAACCTGCAATAATAAATAACAAGTCAATGATTCTTTTTTTCATAAAATCCCACCAATCTACAAGTGCACCAAGTTCTGAACACATTCAGAAATAGTTATTCATCCTATCATACACTAGTAGTAGTCCTTGTACTCATCTGGCTGCTACTAATTTGTACAGATACTTTTACTTTTTGTAATCGTCATCTTCACATTTTCACGCAATAGTCTGAAAGTATGGATTTACATGCCGATATAGAATGTAAGGAATCTAATAAATACAGATGAAGGAGGAAAAATGATGAAGATTACACCGAACCAATCTACTTTTAGAACACCTCAAATGCCAGAGTCTACTACTGTGAAACAAGATGCGGAGAAGAAAAATGAATCAACTGGTAAGCAGCCAGTGGACGAGTATATACCGTCTGACAAGGAACAAAGTGTTGCCTACACAAAGCCGACGTACAAAGCGGATATGAATACGATTGAGCGACTTAAAGCGGAGAGTAACATTGCTTATGAAAATCTGCGGAACTTAGTTCGTCAAATGCTTGAAGAACAAGGTTTGAGTTTTAAAGATGTGATGAATGGAGATAAAAAACTCGTTGTAGATGAGCAGACACGTTTGGATGCGCAGGCGGCAATCGGAGAGGGTGGGGAGTATAGCCCTGAAAAGGTTAGTGATCGCATTGTGGAGTTTGCCGAAGCTATTTCAGGAGGGGACAAAAGCAAATTTGAACTGCTGAAAAATGCGATTGAGGAAGGATTTAGTGAGGCGAAGAAAGCGTTAGGTGGGACACTTCCAGACATCTCACAAAAAACGTATGACCTCGTGATGGAGAAATTGAACAATTGGAAAGAAGAAGAGTGAAAAAGTATATAATGGACCAGAAGAACAGCATCCATTAGTCCTCTGTCATTACGCTGCAAGCTAACTAACAAAACAGTGTGTAGCAAAGGGTGCACACTGTTTTGTCTTCAAAATCATCTAATCAATCATAATTCCGTAATCGGGCCCCCATCTTTTTTATAAGATAAATACTCCAAAAATCTCTTGGCGGCAATTGTAAGGGATTTTTGCTCTCTCATCGCAATACCAATCGTTCGAAAGGCAGGAACTTCAAGCTCTTTCGCTATAATCTGATAAGGAATACGCCGTAAAATCAATTCTGGCAATATACTGATGCCTAGTCCGTTTTCCACCATAGACATAATCGCATAGTCATCCCATGTTGTAAAATGAACTTGCGGTGAAATTCCGTGCTGCTCGAATATCTCGGATATTTCTGCATTCCCTCCCTTTTCCAATAGCATAAATGGACTGTTTACTAATTCGTTGATTGGAAACTTATCGCAATTAGCAAGTGGATGGTCTTGAGGCATGACGACTAGCAAACGGTCCTGTTCTAAAAAGATCGTTTCCATTTTTGCTTTTGTTGGTAGTCGTAAAAATCCAAAATCAACACGTCCTTCGATAATCCAGTTTTCAATTTCTGTATAATCCCCTAACAGCAGTTCAAAATCAATATTGGGATAGTCCTTCTTAAAGAATTTAATCATATGAGGTAGCCAATGGGTTGCCACACTTGAAAATGTTCCAATGCGGATCATCCCAGATTGCAAATCATGTAACTCCTCGACATGCATCAGTAAAATTTCATGCTCATTACAGATTCGCTGTAACTGGGGCAGTAACTTTAAGCCATCAGATGTTAAACTGATACCTGCATGTCCTCTTTCAAAAAGCGAAACTCCCCATTCCGTTTCTAAATCGCCAATCATACGGCTAATGCCAGACTGCGTATAGTTTAATGCATCAGCAGCTCCTGTAAAGCTTCCATACTCTACCGCTTTGACAAATGCCAGATATTTTTGGATATTCATCATTTTACCTCCTGGACATTCCGTTTTATCATGCTTGTCATGACTAACATTCAATTCTGGAATACATACTTGCATGCTATGCTATTACTAAAGAAAAATCAATTTTGAACATGTAATAATCGTGCTGCGATTAAGATAAAAAATAGATCCGCGAAATAAAAGCTGTTTCGCAGATTTGAAGGAGTAGAAGATGAAAGCTAGTATACAGTTTATTTTATCAATGATTATTTTTGGGACAATTGGTTTAGTTGTCAGATACATTGATTTATCCTCAAGTGAAACAGCACTTTTCAGTAGCTCCATCGGTTGTCTCTTTTTAACAATTGTGTATATTAGTCAAAGAAATAAATTCTCTTGGAAAAAAATTAGGCAGTACGCAATTATCCTTTTTGTATCGGGGATAGCATTGGCTGGCAACTGGATTTTTCTTTATCAATCCTACGATTATACGACACTGACAAACGCTACGTTAGGGTATTATTTTGCCCCTGTTTTCGTGATGTTACTTTCACCTATCATTCTTAAAGAAAAATTGCCTATAAAAAAAGTGATATGCATTGTCGTGGCAGTTATCGGAATGATTTCCATTGTAGGGAATGGGTTTAGCGCAACTGGGACTGACGATTTACTAGGGATTACTTTTGGTATTACTGCAGCTGTCTTTTATGCTGCATTGATGTTATTAAATAAATTTATCAAAGAAATGAATCGTTTAGAAGTGACCATTATTCAATTAGGGGTAACAGCGTTAATTCTTTTACCTTATGTTCTTTTGACAGAAGGACTAAATATGCTAAGTGTATCCTCATCATCAATTCCTTTCATTTTATTTTTGGGGATTGTGAACACGGGTATTGGATTTTGGTTATTTTTCTCGGGTATGGAACATTTAAAAGGGCAAAGTATAGCCATGTTAAGCTATGTTGACCCCCTTGTGGCTATTTTAATATCAGGATTGATTTTGCAGGAGCAATTCACTTTACTACAAGTGATTGGTGGTTTACTGTTATTAGGCTCTACAATTGTTAGTGAAACAAGATTCAGAAGAACTACAGAAAAGGTGAACCGCAGTGAGTATGAATAAAAAACAAGTATTATTTATCGGGGCAGGGCGTATGGCTCAAGCCTTAATTAAAGGATTAGACAAAAACGAATTCGACATTGTTGTCGGGAACAGTGGAAATGAAGGGCGGCTACGTGAGGTGAAAGAAGCCTTTGACGTGGAAACGACCAATGACTGGTCAAACGAGATACGGAAGATGGATATCATTATTCTTGCGATGCCACCAGCATCTCATGATGACATCCTTGCAAAATTATCTGAAACGATTCGAGAGCAAGTCATCATTACAGTAGCGGCTGGAATCGATCCAACTCATCTTGAGTCCAAGCTTCCTAAGGGGACGCCTGTCGCTTGGGTTATGCCGAATACAGCGGCTAAATTAGGGAAGTCCATGACTTTGTATGCACTCGGTCAACATGTGAATCAAGAGCAACAAGAATGGATTGAGAAATTGATTTGTGGTATTGGTGAATTTGAAAAAGTGACAGAGCGGCAAATTCATGAGTTAACCGCCGTAACTGCAAGTGCCCCGGCATTTATTTATCGGCTAGCAGAAGCACTTGAACAAATAACAATAGAGTCAGGTGTCAGTGAAGCGCAAGCAAGAAAGCTAGTAGCCAACATGATTGCCGGTTCTGCAGAAATGCTAAAAACAAATGTAGCCCCTGCTGAATTGGTGGATGCGGTAGCGACTCCTGGCGGTTCAACAGCCGCTGGTTTAGAAGTATTAGATATAAACCATTTGGACCACTTAATGATTGACGCGATTGAAGCATGTCGCCAAAAGGCAATGGTGTAAGAGTAAATAGACAGATAGGGCTGTTTTGGAAATCATTCACTGATTTTCTGGACAGCCTTTTGTGTATGAAGAGATAGACTTATCACTACTGTTCCACAAACGGACCTTATTGAAGAGTGAATATATTGAAACATTCCGCCTCTTTGAAACGTATTACAAGTAGTAAGACTTTTAGAATGGAGGTGTTTTCTTGAAGAAAATTACCCTTTATAGTATTATTTTGTCTTTCGTTATTACGCTGATAGGGTGCAGTTCAAGTGTTCAACGGCATATAAAAGATTATAATGATAACGATATTGTGGCAATTGTAAGAGACAAGGAAATTACAGTAGGTGAACTACGATTTTTATATTCTGACGAAGATGTGTTAGAAAATATTGAAGGAACTATAAAACTGGAATTAATGCTTCAAGATGCTAAAAGAATGAATCTAGATGTATCTGACGACATACATTCACAAAGGGAAGCGATGCTAATGCTTCCGCTAAAAGATAAAGACGATCCAATCGGAAACTCGATAGGTAAGTTTGTTGATTCACAGGCTCAAAAATTCGGCATGAAACCTGAAGCGTATTATAAGGAGTACGTAGAAATTAGAAGTGAACAAATTGCATATATGAATGCCTATATGCAAAAAATGTTTGGTAAACCAAATGGATTCAATGAAGAAGAATTAGAGATATACAATAAAACAGCCAATGACTTCTTGAACGAATTAGTAAAGAAACATGAGACAGAAATTGAAATACGAATGAAGGAATTTTAACTACTCATTAAAGAATCGAGCGCAATTGACGGAAAGTCTAATTAGACCTTTCCTTCATCAATCAGGTCATATTGGTATCAAGTGAAAAATTTGTGGAGGAGGGTGGAAAATGAAGAGACGCTTAATAGGAATCGCATGCCTAGCAGGTATTCTTGTCGGGTGCACTGATCAGTCAAACGCAGATCAGCCCAAAGAAATTACTGAATTAAAAAATCAAATCGAGCAGATTAAGGTAGAAAATGATGCTCTGTTAAATACTCTAGCCGAGGAAAGAGAAGCGCATGAGCAATTAATGAATCAACAAGTAAATAATGATTACGCAATGATTATAGCAAAAGAAATTGAAACCTATCCACAAACGCTGTATAAGAAAACCGCTTTAGACATTGACGGAGATGATGAGGAAGAAATAATCGAGTTGTATGTGAATGCAGGAAAGTCGGAAAATGGCCTTTTTGCTTGGGACGATGGACAAAAATGGTTATTGGTAGTAAAAGACGGTGAGAAAACCTATCCACTTTTTGACGATTATGTTCAGTTAGGATCAATCGATTTTAGTATGACAACATTTGATGGAAAACCAGGGATTGTGATGCTCAAAACGCAACATTCGGATAGAACTGTTCAAAAATTCACATACGATAAGAATGAAAAAGGATATCAGAAAGAAACCGTATATAAAAAAGAAAATATGCAGAATCACTACAATCATCCTGCATCCTATGGCTTTTTCGAGGATGCCTACAACTTAATGGAAATGGCTTTTACAACTAAAACGTTAGTGGCTTTAGAGGCAAGTGAGACTACGCTGCAGGATTCTCAGGAGAGAATGACCATTATTGAGCCGATTTTAGTTGATGTTTTAAATGCTCAGGGATTGTTAGGGATCGTAGGGGAGTTGAATCAAGAGCTGAATGTTTCTTTAGATGGTGCAATTGATTTGCTTAACCAAATGGTGAATAAGCCACCAACAGCTGAGCAATTGAACCAGTTAACATCCATTCACAGTGTATTCAAAGAAATGGTAACGAGCGATTTGATCAGTGAAAAGGATAATCAGATGCATCCTGAGGTTAAGGAGAAGCTACAAGGACTTGATTTCATTCTGAATGAATAGCTGCATTAGTGTTTCTTGATGAAAATAAAATAGTGTGATTCCGGAAAGAAGGGATTAGAAATGGAAATCAAATTAGCGGAAAGTCCAATATGGAAAAGAAGTGCGATTATATGGTTTCTCTTTGCGGCATTACAATTTTGGGGTGCTGGATATTACAGTTCTTTCTTTTCTCTGATTGCAGGAATAACAGCCGCTATTGTTGGTTGGAGATTCCTGACAAGAATGCCAGACCAGACTTACTTAACTTTACAAGACGAAACATTAACGATACATCTTAGAAAGATATCCCTTGGTAAGAAAAGAATCAGATACAGTGACATAAACAAAGGTGAGGTAATCGGAAAGCAAATAATACTGTACTTAAAAAATGGGCGTACTGTTCCCCTAAGAAATGACTGGCTATCATACGATGACTTATCTAAAATCAAAAAAGAATCCATTTTGAAGATAATTTCTCAAAATGGATTCTTTACCTTCTTTAATTAGCTTCTTTTTTATCAATTACGCCTCAGCGTAATTGCGTCGGGATTTTGAATTGAGCTTGCTCAATTGACTCCCTTCAAAATCCCTGACATCCGCCGAAGGCTTTATCTGAGTTCAGCTGAGGGTTTCTGCTGAACTCAGATAAACAAAATAATCGAAATCAGCGTGTAGATTTTGACCTGATGTATCTTGGCACTGCATCCCGACGAATGCCCCGGTAAAGAATCCACCACCTTCGATATAATCATCAGACAGCTTGCGGGCTTCAAATTTTACAGGAATACTCGTCCAATTCTCCCCATCAAAAGAATAAGAATACTGGTACATCGTTGTTTTCACTTCAGCACGTAGGTAAACGTATTCGACATGATCAGGAATTACAATTTCTTCACCTTGAAGTGGTTCAGCGAATGTAAAGTTATCGCAAGTGCTCAGTTCGAGAATTCTTCCTTTCCCTTCATGCCAGGAAATCTGAAGAGACGTCCAGTTTTCTGTATTGTAGTAGTTCACTAAGCCGGCAGATTGTTGGAACGTGTCGGGATTAAAAGCTACCTTGGTTTCCGCTGTAAAATTAAAATGCTGCCAACGTCTTGCGATAAAAGCTTGAGTGAACTTTGAAGTCAGTGATTCTTTCCCATACAGGCGTAGGTGACCAGGATTATCCTTTAACGAAACAATTTTCTCACCTAATGGAATGCGCAACGATTGAAAATGAGCATTTAATGTATCTGCGTTAAAATCATCTTTTTCATCATAATCATTTTCCCATTTCACTTCTTCTATAGCAGGTCCTAAAATTTCAAGAGAAGGTCCATTGCCCCCCACAACATAAGGCCAACCGTCTTTCCATTCTAACCTTTGAATAGCCGTTTCCCGACCAAGTGGGCAATAGCCACGCACTTCTAATATCGGCTCCTGATCCTTTGGCAAAGGTCTTCCTGTTAAGTGGACTAAAAACCACTCATCCGTATGAGTTTTAACAATTGAGGCATGGCCGGATTTTTGAAGTGGATTTCTAGGATAAGGCCATGATGTAATTAAAGGATTCTCTGGATGTACTTCATAGGGGCCCCAGAGATTTTTTGAGCGTGCAATTGTAGCTGCATGATCATATTTCGTTCCACCTTCAGCGGTTAACAAGTAATAATAGTCATCGATTTTATAAATATGTGGTGCCTCGACTAATTTAAGATCCGTACCTTTAAAGATGATTTCTTTTTTGCCAATTAACTTTTGTAGTTTAGCATCAAATTCTTGTAGCACAATGCCATAAAAGCTATGTTTTTCATCACGGTGATCCCATAACATATTTGCTAAGTATTTCTTGCCATCTTCGTCATGATATAAAGATGGATCGAAGCCTGAGCTGTTTAAGTAAGTTGGCTCTGACCATTCTCCGTCAATCGTATCGGAAGTGACAAGGTAATTATGACAATCTTTCCATTTACCTTCCGTAACCTTTACATCAGTGTAGATTAGCCAAAACTTATCGTCACTATAGGATAGTTGAGGCGCCCACACACCACCTGAATTTGGATTCCCCATCATATTTAACTGACTGATTCGATTAAGAGGACGCGAAAGTAAACGCCAATTCTTCAAGTCCTTCGAGTGATAAATCCCGACACCTGGGAACCATTCGAAAGTAGAAACGGCAATATAATAGTCTTCTCCTACACGGCAAATACTTGGATCTGGATTAAAACCTGGCAAAATCGGATTCGTAATAATTGTCAATGTAATTACCCCTTTGCATATGTTTTTTAATTTTCTATTCAAATCATCGCGAAAATTAATTGAGTTACGGAAACATCAATGTATGAATAGTATTTAAACCAAGTTCCTATCTTGAATGCTAAACCTTAAAAAGTTTTCGATTGAGAAGGCAGCCATTCCCAAAGCTGTTGAGTGTGTTGATAATTCAGAAAAATTTATTTGCAAATCACTTTGTTGAAACCACAAGGCTTGATTGGTTACTCGTTTATTTAGTGATTTTGAGAGCCACTTTTGGGAAGTAGCCAATCGATTTCCAATAATAACTTGCTGTGGATTGAAGATGTTAATAATATTATTTATGCCAACACCTAAATAATCTCCAGTTTGCGCAAATAATTCAATGACCTCTTCATCGCCATTTTCAGCAAGCTCTACTAAGCTGGCTAAACAAAAATCTTCTTCAGATGGGGGAGAAAGCGTTAATTTTTTGGCGTTATTCAGTAAAGCTTTTTCCGAAGCATATAATTCCCAACATCCTTCATTCCCGCAGCGACATGGGGCACCGTCTACTTGTATGGTCATATGGCCAAGCTCGCCTGAAAACCCATTATTGCCTTTGTATAATTCACCATTTAAAATAAGTCCAACACCGATACCAATGCCCGCACTGACATAAATGATATTTTTAAAATCTTTTCCTACGCCAAACTTTTTCTCGCCGTATGCCCCTGCATTTGCTTCGTTTTCTACAATGACAGGCAAGTCGTACCTTTTTTCAATCACCGTTTTCAAATCTATATTTTCCCAGTTAAGGTTAGGCGCAAGCAATATTTCGCCATTTTTGGCGACAATCCCAGGTACTCCAATGCCGATTCCAATAATACCGTGAGGGCTTGCGGGCGCATTAGCGATGAGATAATCAATGACACTGAATAGTTTTGATTCAATATCGTTATACGTAAGATTTGTAAATGTGAGCATTTTTTCATGATGAACATTTCCATCTAAATCAGTTAAAACACCCAATAAGTAATTGACTCCTAAATCTAATCCTATGGAGTATCCAGCATCATTATTAAATAACAGCATGACTGGTCTTCTTCCACCGCTAGATTTGCCAGGACCAGATTCATAAATTAAGTGATCTTCGATTAATTCGCTCACTAATGATGAAACAGTTCCTTTATTAAGCCCGGTTTGGCTTGCGACCGTTGCTCTAGAAATAGGGGAACTATCTTTAATTTTATCAAGAATAAGTGACTTATTACCTTTTTTTACAACATGCTGATTCCAGGTTTCACTCGATTTTAATTTCACTATATCTAGTCCTTTCTCCCTTTAATTTTTGAAAAATAAAATGGCATTGAATAACAATTTCTTAGATATCTGATTGTCATGCTATAGAACAGGGGATATCTTGCCGTAACTAAAGCTGGATGTTACACGTAATCCTTTTATCAGCGATGTTATTTAGTGTACAGCATATTTAAAGAAAAAGTAGATAAGCACCATCTCTTTATATTTTATACTAAAAACTTAGTTTGTCCACTAGACGAACAACTTAAGTTTTGATATGATGAAAGCGCATCCAAAAATTGTTAGGGGGAATGAGGAATGAAAAGAAGGAATATTTTGACGACATTGATGTTAGCTTTAGTATTATCAGTTGTATTAGCAGGATGTTCAGATTCAGATTCGGGTAATTCATCTAGCGATAAAGAAGTTAAGTTTATGCATTTGTGGCCTGAAGGAAGCTCGAAGCAGCACCATGAAATTGTAACTGAAATTATTGCCGATTTTGAAAAGGAAAACGAAGGCGTAAAAATTGATGTAGAAGTGTTAAGTAATGAGCAGTACAAAGATAAGATAAAAGTTCTTTCAACTTCAAAAGAGCTTCCGGATGTGGGAATGACATGGGCAGCAGGATATTTAGAGCCTTATGTAGGTGGAAATATGTTTGCACCATTAGATGATTTAATTGAGAAAGAATTAAGTGATACATTCATTCCCGGAACAGCGGAGGCTTATGCACTGGACGGGGTCACTTATGGTCTTCCACTAGAATTGAACATAGCGACAATCTATTATAATAAAGCAATGTTTGAGGAGCGTAATCTTGAAGCACCGAAAACGTATGAAGAACTAGAAAATGTAATAAAAGTATTTAACGAAGATGGTATTCAGCCAATTGCTTTAGGGAACAAAGATGCTTGGACGGGTTCGTTGTGGTATATGTATCTTGCTGACAGAATTGGCGGCGCAAATGTTTTGAATGCAGCAATTGATAGATCTGGGACATTTGAGGACCCTGCTTTAATAGAAGCAGCAGAAAAAGTTCAAAACCTTGTGAATGAAAATGGGTTTATCAAAGGGTTTAATGGACTTACGAATGATGAAGCTAAAGGTATGTTTATGAATGAACAAGCAGCTATGTATTTAATGGGTACTTGGGAACTACCTAACTTCACAACAAATGAAGATGTTCCTCAAGAATTTAAGGATTCAATCGGCTACCTTAACTTCCCGACTGTAGATGGCAAAGGGGATATGGATAGCTTTGTTGGAGGAACTGGGGTTGGATTATTCGTCGCAGAAGATTCAGATGTAAAAGAGGAAGCTAAGAAATTCGCAGCATTTTTTGTGAAGGAATGGGGAGAGAAATCTGTTACGGATGCTGGTGTAATCTCAGCGTCTAAAATGGATATTTCATCCTTGGATCTTCCAGAAATGTATATCGACATTTTTGAAGAATTAAATTCAGCATCTAATATTACGTTGTTTGCAGACGTTCAAATGAGTCCGGGAGTAGCCCAAACACATCTAGACGCAATTCAAGCGCTCTTTGGCAATAGTATCACGCCAGAAGAATTTGCAAAATTGCATGAAGACGCACTATCGAAATAGTAAATTAGTTACGTGAGGCTTGACTTAACTTGATTCAGCAGAAGTTCAAATTCCCTGCTGATTCAAGTTAAGCCTCCGGCGGATGTTAGGGATTTTTGGGGAGTGAATTGTGCTGTGCACAATTCAAAATCCCAACACAATTACGCCGTTGCGCAATTGATCAATGAAGAGGACATATCCATCGCTTCGGAATGTCCTCTTCTACTTCATAAGATATGGGGTGAATGTAATGAATAAAGTAATGTCTAATAAGCTACATATTGCTTTGTATACCTTGCCAGCATTTTTGTTAATTACAGTATTGATATTCATCCCCCTGGTTTTGACAGGGTATTATGGATTAATGGACTGGGATGGCATTGGTGCCATGAAGTTCATCGGGTTAGAAAACTATATAAATGGAATTAAGGATTTAAAATTTTGGAGCAGTGCCTATCACTCATTTTTATTAGCAATATTTTCAACACTTAGCTTAGCGCTTTATTTGCTAGTTTCATTAATATTAGCTTCAAAAATAAAAGGTTCCGATTTGTTAAGAAAGATTTACCTCATTCCAATGCTGTTATCATCAGTTGCGATCGCACAATTATGGATTAAAGTTTATAATCCGTCAAATGGAATGTTGAATGAAATTCTTGTTAAAATCGGTATCGCCAATCCACCTGCATGGCTGGCAGAGCCTTCTATTGTGTTATTTGCAATTTTTATTCCGATTTTATGGCAATATGCTGGTTTTTACATATTAATCTACTATGCAGCGTTGAAAAACATCCCAGAGTCTATGATAGAGGCGGCTAAAATTGATGGTGCATCTGCTTTCCAAATTGCACTCAAGATAAAGCTACCTTTAATCAAAGAGGTTGTGAGTGTCACGGTTATACTGGCAATTGTTGGATCCTTGAAATACTTTGATCTAATTTATGTAATGACCGGTGGTGGACCAAACGGGGCAAGCGAGGTTATGGCATCCTATATGTATAAATTGGCATTTGCGAGTTATGATTTCGGCTATGGAAGTGCAATTGGTTTCTTATTGTTGATTATTACGATCATCGTAACGGTTATTGTTCGTAAACTCTCTACTTCTAAGGACCCAATAGAATACTAATCGTAGAAGGTGGTTAGAAAAATGAGACGTATAGGTTATTTTATTCTCTATGTATGTCTAGGAGTGGTGGCGTTATTTCAAATCCTTCCGCTAATTTGGCTCTTTATATTTTCACTGAAAAGTAATAAAGAGATATTTGCAGGCTCCCCATTTGCTTTGCCATCAGAATTCAGATGGGAAAATTATTTAAAAGTATGGGAAGGCGGAATTGGGACCTATTTCTTCAACAGTGTTTGGATTACTGGTTTGGCAATTGTCTTAACTGTGCTGTTTGCAAGTATGGCAGCTTTCGCGCTTACAAGAATGAAATGGAAGTTAAGTGGTTTTGTATTGGGGTTATTTATGGTTGGGCTCATGATTCCAATCCACTCTGCTTTAATCCCGCTTTTTAGTATGTTTCTAAGTGTAAATTTAATTGATAATCCTTTTTCGATTGTTATCACTTATACATCCTATAATTTACCAATCACAATGATGATTTTACTTGGTTTCTATTACACCTTGCCCCGTGAAATAGAAGAGGCGGCAATTATAGATGGTGCTTCTATTCATCGCTTGTTTTTCAGAATCATTCTTCCGATGACAACACCGGTTATGTCTACGACTGTCGTCATTAACATGATTTATAACTGGAATGAGTTTGTATTTGTCAATACGTTTATCAGTTCGGAAAGATATAAAACACTAACAGTTGGGATCCAAAACTTTATCGGACAATATATGACAGATTGGGGCGCAATTGGAGCGACACTCATTATTAGTGTATTGCCGATTATTATTGCATTCATCTTCTTTAGTAATAAAGTTGTTGAAGGGATTTCTGCTAGTGCAGTGAAGGGATAAAATCACAAGAAAAAATCAGGAGGTACTACTAATGACTTATTTTTCAAACGTTAATAAAATTAAATTTGAAGGTTCTTCATCAACAAATCCATTTGCATTTAAATTTTACAATCCTGAGGAAAAAATCGGCAATCAAACGATGGAGGAAATCTTGCGCTACGGTGTGTCATACTGGCATACATTCACGATGGATGGCTCAGATCCATTTGGGGCTGGAACTATGATGCGTCCATGGGATAAATTCAGTGGCATGGATTTGGCTAAGGCGCGTGTCGATGCTTCTTTCGAATTTTATGAAAAATTGGATGTTCCATTTTTCTGTTTTCATGATATCGATATTGCACCAGAAGGAGCTAATTTAAGAGAGTCTAATCAAAACTTAGATGTGATTGTGAGTATGATTAAGGATTATATGAAGGATAGTAAAGCGAAGCTCCTTTGGAATACTGCAAATAACTTTACGCATCCACGTTTTGTCCATGGTGCAGCAACATCGAGTCACGCAGATGTCTTTGCCTATTCTGCGGCTAAAGTGAAAAAGGGCTTAGAGATTGGTAAAGAGCTTGGTGCTGAAAACTATGTGTTCTGGGGTGGCCGTGAAGGCTATGAAACACTGTTAAATACAAATATGAAGCTTGAATTAGATAATTTAGCTCGTTTTTATACGATGGCGATTGATTATGCAAAAGAGATTGGCTTTGATGCGCAATTCTTAATCGAGCCTAAACCAAAAGAGCCAACAACGCATCAATATGATTATGATGTAGCGACTGCGCATGCATTCTTGCAAAATTATGGTCTTGAGAATCACTTCAAGTTTAATATTGAAGCAAATCACGCAACACTTGCTGGCCATACATTTGAACATGAACTTCATTATGCACGCATTCACAATATGTTGGGGTCTGTTGATGCCAACCAAGGTGATCCGCTGATTGGCTGGGATACAGATGAGTTCCCGACCGATTTATGGTCAACGACACTTGCGATGTATGAAATTCTTAAAAATGGTGGACTCGGTAGAGGTGGACTAAACTTCGATGCGAAAGTAAGAAGGGGTTCATTTGAGGCAGAGGATTTATTCCATGCGCATATTGCTGGAATGGATGCGTTTGCAGTTGGGTTAAGAGTGGCACAAAATTTAATAGATGATAAGGTACTAGAAAATATAGTGGAAGATCGCTATCAGACATTTACAAATGGTGTAGGTCTCGATATTGTCCAAGGGAAAACAGATTTTCATAAGCTAGAGGCGCACGCACTCGGTTTAACAGATATTAAGCAGTCATCTGGTCGCTTAGAACAAATTAAAGCAACCATCAATCAATATTTATTGAAGGCTTTCGCTGATTAATTGGTCTGGGGGTGTTGCTATGAAGTACGTAATTGGTGTTGATTTAGGCACAAGTGCAGTTAAAATCTTGCTCATTAATGAAAAAGGTGATGTCGTCCAGGAAGTTTCAAAGTCGTATCCTTTAATCCAGGAAAAGTCGGGATATAGTGAACAAAATCCCCAGGATTGGGTAGATCAAACGACTTTAGGGCTAGCTGAGCTCATGAATGCTTTTAAGGGAAATCCTGAAGAAATAGAGGGGATTAGTTTTTCTGGACAAATGCATGGGCTTGTTTTACTCGATGGAAACAACGAAGTATTACGTCCTGCCATTCTGTGGAATGATACCCGGACAACGGCACAATGTGAGCAGATTTATGATGTAGTTGGTGAGGAACGTTTATTAGCCATCACAAAAAATCCAGCGTTAGAAGGCTTTACTTTACCTAAAATATTGTGGGTGAAAGAACATGAGCCAGCTGTATATAATCAAGCAAAGACATTTCTACTTCCAAAGGATTACTTGCGCTACAAGCTTACTGGAAAGCTGCAAATGGAGTACTCGGATGCGGCAGGGACGCTGTTATTAAATATTAGTGAAAAAGAGTGGAGTACAGACATCTGCGAGTTACTTGAAATTGATCCAAGTATTTGTCCGCCACTCGTGAACTCTGATGAGGAAGTAGGCATGATTACTGCTGATTTTGCGGCAGCTACGGGTCTTTCGGACACTACACGTGTATTTGCTGGTGGGGCTGACAATGCCTGTGGAGCAATTGGCTCGGGCATTTTAGAGGATGGAAAAACACTTTGTAGTATTGGGACATCAGGTGTTGTTTTATCCTATGAAGCGAGTGATGACAAGAATTTTGAAGGCAAGGTTCACTATTTTAATCATAGTGCGCCAGATGCTTTTTATACAATGGGTGTGACGCTTTCGGCTGGCCATAGTTTAACGTGGTTCAAGGATGTTTTTGCAGCGGATGAATCCTTTGATGAGTTGCTAGCGGATGTCGGGTCTGTTCCTGTGGGAGCAAATGGGTTATTGTTTACCCCTTATGTAGTCGGTGAAAGGACGCCCCATGCTGATGCCGCGATTCGTGCTAGTTTTATAGGTATGGATAGTGCCCATCAACGCAAAGATTTTGTGCGTGCAGTACTTGAAGGTATCACATTTTCACTGAATGAATCCATTGCTATTTTCCGAAGTAGTGGGAAAGAAATCGATACAATTGTTTCCATTGGTGGCGGTGCAAAAAATGAAGTATGGCTTCAAATGCAAGCAGATATTTTTGACGCTACAATTGTAAGACTTGAAAGTGAGCAGGGCCCAGGCATGGGGGCCGCTATGCTAGCAGCCTATGGATGCGGATGGTTTGATTCGCTACAGCAATGTGCAGCTACATTTTTAAAGATCGACAAACAATTTGTACCCAACCAAGACAATGTGGCGAAATATCAAAAACTATTTACTCTTTATCAAGCTGTGTATGGTCAAACAAAAGATATTAACGACAAACTTGTAGCATTTCGAAGGTAATACTGTTAGGCGCCAGCTAATTAGTTGGTGCCTAATTTTATTTTCTAGTATTGTATCGTATGGTTTGTGCTGCTTCATGCATTTGAGAATAATATATGCTTACCTAATTGAATAATGGGAATATTTGTGCTAAATTATAGATAAGCTGTTCTATGAAAACTGAAGATAAGGGCTTCTAGCAGGAAATACATCCGTCAGATAAAATTTCTAACGCGTAATAATCGGTCTGGGACGCCCTATTATTACAATATCTAAACTAGGAATAGACAAAATGGAGAAAACAATAAACCCTATACGGTTTTCGGAGGGGCAGAGATATACGTTGCATCTTGAGTGAAGTGTTCTGTCTCGATGTACAATGATCGGAAAAATATTCGAAGGAGGAGTGAGTATGTTGAAAAGAATCCGCATAATTTTTACAAAATCCCAATTATCTTTACTATTAGCAATCGCAATGATCTTAGGTTTACTATCTCCACTTATGTCGCAACCCGCACAGGCTGAAATCGTAAGATCGGCGCAAATCGAGAAAGTAATCGGGGTTGTTCATATTCAAAAAGCTGGTGGCGTTAAGCAGATTCGTGCATACGAAGGTATGGTTCTGTACCGCGGAGATCATATTCAAACGGAGGCGAATTCAAGCATGGTTTTCCAAGTACCTGGCCGCGGGGGGACTATCACAGTTGAGGAAAACTCACGGCTGTATATCTCCGATTTGCGGAATGATTCAGGAAAGGTGAAAACAAGCTTTTTCATTTGGAACGGCTCAATATGGGTACAGGCATCTACTCTCACCAACTCGGAAGATGAATTCAAAATCGAGACACCAGATGCTTTCATGAACGTTAGAGGCACGACTCTGCTCGTAGGCGTGGATCCGACTACTGGGGAATCTAAATTTTTTATTGCTTCGGGTATAGGGGTTGTGAATAAGAAAGGTGAGGGACAGCCAGATAACAGTGTAACCTTATATCCAAATGAGCAAATCAATCTGGACAAAGATACCCATTCCGATGATTATGAAGACTATAAGAATATAGCAGATCTAAACGATTTAATAGCGAATACGAGCACTGCGATTATCGAAGCTATTATTGCCAGCAAAGCGGCAATGGACCAAGAGAATGAACAATATATCGAGAACCTTAGAGAGCAGCAAGGTGGCACGGGTGGAACAAACCAAGAGGTGATTGATCGAATCAATCAAAATCTTGATAATCTCGTTGGAAATATCATTAATAATGCGATTAAGCAAAATAAAGTAGATGAGGCAGCAATTAAAGCGTTCATTGAGCAAATTAATGAACAATTAGATAAGAAGCTTGATCTTGATAATATTAAGGCGCCGGAGCTATCGGCTCAGGAGAAGGCAAAACAAGCTCAGATCAATCTGTTAAATGAACAACGCAAGCAGAAACAAGAAGTGGAGAAGCTGAAGCAGGAAGCGCATAAGAAACAGAATGAAGAATTGCAGAAGAAATTAAAAGAGCAACTTGAGAAGCAGAAGGAAGCGAAGGAAAAGGCAGCAGAAGCCGCGAAGCAGAGAGCTGCCGAAGAGTTCGCGAAGAAGCTCGCAAATGATGCCGCCAGGTTAGCATTCCAAGCGAAACAGGAAGCCTTAGCCGCGGAGAAGGCAAAACAGGAAGCCGCCGCTAAAGGTGCAGTTGACGCACCCGCACCTGTTTCACAACCATCTAATGATACTGGATCAGATCCAGTTGAAGAAAATCCGGGTGAAGAAGATTCAGGTGAAGAAAATCCAACATTACCGCTATTAACGATTGTTAGCCCAACAGCTGCCATCTTTAGTAATAGCACTAGTCAAGATATAGTCGTGCAAACAAAGGCAGGGACGACACTACAGCTCTATAATGGTGATACACTCGTCGCCGTCGAGGCTGAGATAAGTGAAGGTGATATGACGACAATCTTCACTTTTACAGTCTCCGAATTAGAGGAAGGTATTTATAACTTTACTGTAAAGGCTATAGATGAAGCAGATAATGAAGTGGTTCAAATAGTCCCTTCCATTCATATCGACACAACAGCGCCAATCATCGAGAATGTTTGGGGTGACAACGAAAGCCCATTTCCTAGGCTAGCCCAAATCCACGTTACAGCTGAGAGGGGGGCATTTATTGAAATACTCAATGATAACATCTTCGTTGCATCGGGAACGGGTGATGGGGATAATCAGATTACTATCACCTTGCCCCAGCTAGATATAGGTAATTATCTTTTTACAATTCGAGTAACAGATGCGGCAGGTAATGTAACCACTTGGGACGAAGAATACCCATTAAACGTCTATTCTAGTGAGCCCTAAACAAATTAAAGTCTAATCAAAGAAGCATCCAGTTGACGACGTGGATGCTTCTTTTTTGGAACGTATAAGTAATTTGTCTCGTCCAGCACTGAATTCTGCTCTTGCTTATTCGTTATAAGAAAAGGGCAATTGGAACAAATTAATCCATACAAACTATAAAATCGGCTTTCACAGTAGCATTCAAGGGAAGGGGGCGGCTTCAAAAAATTCCTTGGGAAATAAAAGGGGTGAATTGTGTTCCTATTCCTATTCCTTCATCCCAATACAATCTCATTGCAACTATCAAAAACAGTCTTAACGTAAGGTGTTTCTTATTTCATTAAAAAAGTGAGGGTAAGCCATGAACATTTCGTATAAATTGATGTCTTCAGTAAGCTTTGAAGAAGCACATGTCCTATTTAATCGTGGATTTGAAGGCTATTTAGTGCCGATGAATTTATCTTTTGATACATTCGTCAGTCGTTTTGGGAATGATGGATTATCTCCGGCATTATCCATCGTTGCATATGATGGAACAGATCCAATTGGCTTTGTGCTCCAAGGAATTAGAGAAGTGGATGGTCAAAAGATTTCTTGGAATGGTGGAACAGGAATTATTCCAGAATATAGAGGCAGGAAATTGGGGTATTCCTTGATGGTGGAAGCGGAAAAAATCATAAAGGAACGTAATGTTTCTGTAGCGACCTTAGAGGCGCTTTCTGAAAATAAGGCAGCTATCTCTTTATATGAAAAATGTGGTTACAAAGTAGAGGACGATTTACTCTTTTTACGTGCAAATGAAATGTTAGATAGTAAGGAACCGGATCTTACTGGCTATGAAATGAAAAGAATTCCGGCTACCCAATCGATTGGCTCAGATTTATTTCCATCGATTGTCCCTTGGCAAACGGATGCTAGTAACACGCCGAAAATAGGTGGGGAAGCTGTGGTGATTTCAAAGAATGGAGAGGTGCAGGCAGCTTGTCTGATTCGAAAAAAATGTGTGTATGGCGATAAGGCGGAAAGCATTACGTTATTTCAGGTGAAGGAAAATGGGAATGAGGATGCACTAAGTAAGCTACTTGCTTATGCATTAGAATATGACCAATCGATCAATCGTACAACGTATAATTTTTTAAAAGGAAATGGTCGTGTCGTTTCGTCTTTGCTGGCAAGTGGTTTTGAAAAAACGACAATATCACAAGTTTTCATGACAAAATTTTACTGAAATAGCTAGTCGGTCACGCGAAATAATTGAAGCACCTATTCGTTCATGTTATGTTAATTGAATAGCAATAGACCCTTTTCGACTATACATACATTGGAGGAAATACATGGAGTTCATTAGTAACCAACTGTTAAAAATGGAAGTGGATCCTACCTTAGTTCGGTATCTTTCCACTATCATTATGATCTTTTTTATAATTATTGTTTGTGTGCTTGCCAATTTTATCGCAAAAAAGGTAGTTATCCAAATCATTACGCGCATTGTGAAAAACACGAAATTTAAGTGGGATGATATTCTTTTAGAGCGAAAGGTTTTCCATAGGTTATCGCATATTGTACCTGCGATTATCCTGCATTACTTTTCGTCAACCTTCCCAGCCTATCAGCAGTTGATTGAAAAAGGGGTAATTGCTTACCTCATTATCATGGGGTTAATCATTATCAATACCGTATTAAATGTGGTTAATGATATTTATCAAACGTATGAAGTAGCTAAGACCAAGCCAGTCAAGGGTTATATTCAGGTTGTTAAAATTATAATCGTCACTGTCGGGATCATTTTGGTGATTGCGAATTTGATGGATAAAAGCCCATTTATTTTGCTAAGTGGGATTGGTGCTCTTTCCGCCGTGCTCATGTTAGTGTTTAGAGATTCGTTACTAGGTCTTGTTGCAGGAGTCCAGCTGACGACTAATGATATGGTCCGCGTAGGTGATTGGATTGAAATGCCTAAATATGAGGCAGATGGAGATATTATTGATATTTCATTAAATACAGTCATGGTGCAAAACTGGGATAAAACAATTACGATGATTCCAAGCTATGCGCTAATATCCGATTCCTTTAAAAACTGGCGTGGAATGCAAAATTCGGGTGGGCGACGGATAAAACGATCGTTATTTATCGATACAACGAGTATTTCATTTTGCAGCGCAGAGACGATTGAGCATTTGAAAAATATCCATTACATTTCGGATTATCTCACGACTAGGGAACGCGAAATTGCGGAGTACAATATCCACAATGAAATTAATCAAAGCAATCCAGTGAACGGAAGAGCCCTTACAAATATTGGTGTATTTAGGGCGTATATCAGTAATTACCTCCAACATCACCCTGGTATTAATCAAGAAATGACCTTGATGGTGAGACAGTTAGCACCTAGTGAGCATGGGCTGCCCATCGAAATATACGGATTTACAAATGATATCCGATGGGCCGTGTACGAAACGGTTCAAGCAGATATTTTTGACCACCTTTTTGCCGTAGCTTCCGAGTTCGGACTTCGGATATTCCAGATTCCATCTGGGAATGATTTGAAATCTATTGGATTAGCTGATTCAAATCGATAATATATTCATGAGATTGAACATTACTGATGAATGCTAATGGCCACAATTACTGAAGAACATTTGGTGATTGTGGCTTTTTCGTTGTTTTCATTATGTTCCCTCAGCGTCTGTATTATCCGAATATACGGTTAACTTTCATGCGATTTTCATAAAAAATGCCAAATAAATTCTGATATAAAAAAATCATTGCACAATTCGGAAAGGTCATGCTAGAATAAGGCAACAATCTACTTCAAGGCGAGATAGACAAAGCCTTAACGGGGAGAAGTGATTGTACATTTTTTAGTAGGTAAGTTATTAGAAGAATCTGGGGGTAGTATGATGAAGAATTTATTTGCCAAATGGAACCAAATAAGCTTAGTAAAAAGGATTGTTATCGGTATTATTGTTGGTATTATTTTAGCTTTAATCGTTCCTAATGTAAGTGGAATCTCGATTTTGGGTTCTTTATTTGTCGGTGCATTAAAGGCAGTTGCACCAATCTTGGTTTTATTCTTAGTGATGCACGCGATTGCGGCGCATAAAAGTGGTACGAAAACGAATATGAAATCGATTCTGGGGCTATATGGGATAGGTACACTCCTAGCAGGAGTTGTCGCTGTTGCTGCAAGCTTTATGTTCCCTGTCACACTCACACTGACAACAGGAGCAGAAAATCTTTCTCCTCCAGAAGGTATTTTGGAAGTTTTACAAACATTACTATTTAACATAGTTGCCAATCCAATTGATGCATTAATCAGTGCCAACTATCTAGGAATATTAATGTGGGCAGTTGTTCTTGGGCTTGCATTGAAACATGCTAATCAAAATACGAAAGATGTATTAGGCAATTTTTCGGATGCCATTACTAAAGTCGTACAATGGATCATTAATTTAGCACCAATTGGAATTTTGGGTCTTGTTTTTGACGCAATTGTAACAACTGGTTTTTCTGCTTTAAAAGTGTACGGTGAATTGATTTTAATTTTAGTGGGATGTATGTTATTTATCGCATTTGTTATGAATCCGATAATCGTATACATCTATACGCGGAAAAATCCGTATCCACTTGTTTTAATGGTGTTAAGAGAAAGCGGTATCACAGCATTCTTTACACGGAGTTCAGCTGCAAATATTCCAGTAAACATGAAATTGGCTGAAAAACTTGGGTTGGATGAGGATACGTATGCAGTATCCATCCCTCTAGGTGCTACGATTAATATGGCTGGTGCAGCGGTTACAATTTCTGTACTAACGCTTGCAACTGTCCATACACTCGGCATTGAGGTTGACTTTATGACTGCACTTTTACTTTCTGTTGTGGCTGCTGTCTCTGCTGCAGGTGCTTCAGGTGTTCCAGGCGGATCACTATTACTAATCCCACTAGCATGTGCTTTGTTTGGGGTTCCAAGTGATATTGCGATGCAAGTCGTCGGTGTCGGCTTTATCATCGGGGTTATTCAGGATTCTTGTGAAACGGCATTGAATTCATCTTCTGACGTATTGTTCACAGCTACAGCTGAATATGCCCAAGAACGTAAAGAAGGTAAACCGGTTTCTATGATGACTTGGGGATTTAAACAAAAGTAAGAAATAATTGAACAGCCATGATTCCCGAAGATAAATTCGGTGATCATGGCTTTTTTCTATGAATGATTCTGGGAGCATTCTATTTAACAATCGTTATCGGACAGTCCACATGCTTCATGACTTTGTGACTGACGCTACCTAGTACCATTTCTTGCAGCGTATTTAAGCCGCGACTCCCGATGACAAGCTGGTCAATGTGCTCTGCATTCACGTACTTGATAATTTCTTGACTAGGATTTCCTTTTAACATGGTCATCTTCGTCTTCACTTCGGCATCAGCTGCTAGCTCTACAATAGGATGTATTTTTTGCTCGCGTTTTAATGTTAAGCTCTCAGGGCTTTGTGCTAACAGACGTTCATCTTTTGCTTTATTATAATCGGATACATAAATAATTTCTAAATGCGCATCAGGTAAGCATTTGCAAAGTGTAATCGCAAGTTTGGCTGCACGTAAAGCATTATCGGACCCATCAATGGCTACAGCAATTCTCATATGAATTCCTCCTTTATGTTAACTGCTCGTACAATTGTTTACTTGAAGAATTTAGGCCTTGAATCTGTACCTTCACACCTTTTTGCTCAAGCTTTTGTTTCACTTTAACGATTGCACCGACTGCCGATTCATCCCATAGCTGACTGTTTTCAAAATTAATGACAATGTCCTTTTTAGTAACATCATCAAATGACTGCATAAACTTTGTAGTGGAGGCGAAAAACAAAGGCCCTTTTACTTTATATTCATCCTCATCATATGTGACTGTCACACGAGAAATTTTGGCAACAAAAAATAATGCACTGAATACAACACCCATCACAACACCAATTGCTAAGTTATGCGTATATAAAATAATGACAACTGTCAGGAGCATAACGAGGGATTCCGATTTAGGCGCTTGCTTGAGGAACTTAAACGAACCCCAATTAAATGTTGTAAAACTCACCATAATCATAACCCCAACAAGAACAGGCATCGGAATTTTAACCACAACATCACCTAAAACGATAATTAAAAACATCAGAAATACACCCGCGGTCAATGTTGATAGACGTCCTCGTCCGCCTGACTTCATATTGATAATGGACTGGCCAATCAAAGCACAGCCTGCCATTCCACCGAAAAAGCCAGTGATAAAGTTGGCGATTCCTTGTCCACGCGCTTCTTTATTTTTATTGCTCGGCGTATCCGTCATATCATCCAATACTTGAGATGTCAGTAATGACTCCAATAAACCGACAATGGATAATGCCAAAGCATAAGGAAAGATAATTTTTAACGTTTCAAAGTTAAGCGGGATATCTGGGAGGAAAAATATCGGCAATGAATTTGGCATTGTTCCCAAATCGCCAATCGTTTGTAACTTGACACCACTTAGGAGTGCAATACTTGTCATCACGACAATTGCAATAAGAGGCGCGGGAATAGCTGTGAAAAATCGTGGAATTGCATACACTAAAATTAATGTAATCAGCGCAAATACATAGGTCATACTAGTTGACCCCAGTAAATAGGGCATTTGTGTTATAAAAATCATAATCCCCAGTGCATTCACAAATCCAAGCATGACGGAGTTTGGGATGAAGCGCATTAAATTCGCAACACCGAGTCCGCCGAGAATTAATTGAATAATTCCTGTTAAAATTGTGGCTGCTAGTACATATTGTAGGCCATGATTCGCCATTAAGCTGACGAGTACCAAAGCCATCGCACCTGTCGCAGCTGAAATTAAACCAGGTCGCCCCCCTACAAATGCAGTAATGACCGCAATCGTAAATGAAGCATATAACGCGACACGTGGATCTACACCTACAATGAATGCAAAAGCCAACGCTTCAGGAATGAGTGCAAGTCCCACAACGATACCTGCTAAAATATCGGCACGTATATTCCCAAACCATTGTTGTTTTAAAGTATACATACTGTTCCCCTTTCATGATGTTCGATCGCATAAAAATATGCTGTTGTTACTATCATAACATCTTTAATCCTCCTCATTAACAAATGAACTTTTTCTGTGTTTGAGTACTATCGAAATCTGCCTAAATGCTTTATTAACATAATTATGGTATATTTCAGAATATGAGAGGGGTGAGTGAGGGCTGTGTTAGTAAAGAAATCATCGGATTTTGGGGAGAAAAATGGCGTTTCTTTTTTGAATGGGAAAGTGAAATTCCAAGGTGTCTCCTTGAATGTATACAGTTATGTGGCAGATGGTGTGTTGATTGATACAGGATCGCAGTCTTTGCGTCAGCATTTTGAGCCTTTTATTGATAAGGCGGATTTTGACCAAGTGATGATCACGCATTTTCATGAGGACCATACGGGCTGTGCGGCCTATGTGGAAAAAACGAAGAAGTTACCGATTTATATTAATGAAAAAACAATTGACTACTGTGCACAACGGGCCAATTATCCTTTGTATCGCCAACTGTTTTGGGGAAGAAGAAAGCCGTTTCAAGCGAAAGTGATGCCTGACACATTTACATCTAGAAATGCGACATGGGATGCCATTGATACACCAGGTCATGCGTATGACCACAAAGCGTTCTTGAATCGGGAAACGGGCCAATTATTTACGGGGGATTTATATGTGAATGAAAAGACGAGAGTCATCTTGGAAGAAGAAAGTGTTCCTACTATTATTCAATCATTAGAGCGGGTGTTGACGTATGATTTTCAAGAGGTATTTTGCAATCACAAAGGTTTTGTTGAAGACGGACGATCTGCGCTAGAGAGGAAATTAAACAATCTATTAGCCCTTCAACAGGATGTGCTAGCTTTGCACGAACAGGGCAATCCAGCTACTGAAATTTGTAAGAAGCTATTTCCCCGGAAATACCCGATTGTCAAATTTTCAAACGGGGAATGGGATTCTATACATATTATTACATCGATTGTGAAAGAGCTTTAACTAATGCGTAGTAGCAGGAAAGAAAAAATGCCCAACGCTAAAACGAACTGTTGTAGCGTTAGGCATTTTTTAAGCTAGGAAAGGTAATAAAGAACCTCCGACAATTCCGGCGACCACGACAATCCAAGGCGGTAACTTCCAATACGCCAGCATACTAAACAAAATAGCTGCTAAAGCGAAGTCTGCAGGTACTAAGATTGCACTCGTCCAAATTGGAAAATAAAAGGCCGAGATGAGTATCCCGATTACCGCAGCATTGACACCCATAATAGCACCTTTAATGGTAGGATTGCTTCGTAATCGATCCCAAAATGGCAGTGCTCCTAAAATGAGCAGGAAGGCGGGCAAAAATACCGCAAACGTTGCGACCAAACCACCTTGCCAGCCCTTCATGACAGTTCCTAAATAAGCAGCGAATGTAAATAGAGGACCAGGAACTGCTTGTGTAGCCCCATATCCCGCTAGAAATGCCTCCCCACTCAACCAGCCAGTCGATACCAATTCCTGTTCTAATAAAGGCAACACGACATGCCCACCACCGAATACTAACGAACCAGAGCGGTAAAAACTATCAAACATAGCTACCCAATAGGAGCCAGAAATCTCCCGTAAAACGGGTAATAAAAATAGTAAACCAAAAAATAATGTTAGACAAATGATCGAAATAGTTTTTGAAATTGGAAATGTAGAACTGACTTCATGCTGGCGATCATGCTGTTTAAATAATAAAAATCCGACAAGTGCCGCAAGCAAAATGACAGCAATTTGGGTAAAAGCCGTTTGCCAAAGAAGTGTTCCTAGTAGAGCACATAAAGCAATTGTTTTTCGCTTTACATCAGGCGCCAAGCCTTTAGCCATTCCAATAATGGCATGGGCAACGATGGCTACAGCGACAATTTTTAAGCCGTGCAACCAGCCGGCATTTCCAACGTCAAACCCAGTAAGCAATAAGGCGAAAAGAATAAGTGCAATAACTGAGGGCATTGTAAAGCCAATAAAAGAGACGATGCCACCTAAGACGCCAGCACGCATTACGCCTATCCCAATGCCGACCTGGCTACTAGCAGGCCCAGGTAAAAATTGTGCTAACGCGACTAAATCCGCATAACTTTTTTCATCCATCCACTTTCTTCTGCGGACGTATTCCTCATGGAAATAGCCTAAATGCGCGGTAGGTCCGCCAAAAGAGGTCAGGCCGAGTCGTGTTGACACTAGTAATATTTCTAACAGTGTTTTGAATCGATTGGTTATAGTCATGGTAATCTCCTTTTATATTCATGTGAGTTACATGAATATAGCATTGTTCTCGCAAACCTCCAAGTATCATATAGAAATTTACACAATCTTAATGGTGTGCCGACTAGTATTTTATTAATTAGGAGGAAATTTTTCAAAGAGCAATATTTTTGACTATATACCTATAGGGGTATATAGTGGTGTCATAGTATTTTATCTTTATTCAGCAGAAGACTCTTATCGCTATAGGTGGTGAGGTGAACGCGATTTTGTTTTTCTGTTTGGTGGGTGTTAAAGGCCAGCTGAAGAAAGATAGGGCCTCCGGCGGATGTCACAGATTTTGAAAGGAGTTAATCGAGCTTGCTCGATTCAAAATCTGGACGCAATTACCGCCGAGGCGTAATTGATTATAAGGAAGGGGATGACGGAATTGAGTAAGAAAGTTGTAGTGATAGGAGGCGTAGCTGGAGGTGCCTCGACGGCAGCGCGTATTCGACGTATGGATGAACAAGCGGAAATTATCATGTTTGAAAAAGGACCCCATGTATCCTTTTCAAATTGCTCTTTGCCCTTTCATTTAAGTGGCATTGTTGAAAATAGTGAAAAGCTCATCTTGATGGATCCGGTCGCCTTTAAATCAAAATATAATATCGAAGCCCGTGTTCAGCAAGAAGTCCTATCGATTAATCGTGAAGCTAAGACAGTGACAGTGACAAATGTAGTCACAGGAGAAGAGTATGAGGAGCACTACGATACGTTGGTGCTATCACCGGGAGCGAGCCCGATTGTGCCTACTATAGAAGGTGTTCATGCTCCACATGTATTTACAATACGTAATGTAGTAGATATAGAGCGATTACATCAATTTGTACAAATGAATGATATTGATAATATCGCAGTGATTGGCGGTGGATTCATCGGTGTAGAAGTCGCTGAAAACTTACGGTTAGCGGGACGCGATGTCTCACTGATTGAGTTTGCGGATCAAATTATGATGCCATTTGATAATGATATGGTACAAATTTTGCATAAGGAAATGATGGATAAAGGTGTTGAGGTGATTGTTGGTGATGGGCTTACGAAAGTGGCGGACACGCATGTGGAGTTAAACTCAGGCAAAATAGTGAAAGCACAAGCGGTTATCCTTGCGGTAGGCGTACGTCCAGAGACAAGGCTTGCGAAAGAAGCGGGCTTGGAGATTGGGGAACTTGGCGGTATCAAAGTAGATGCGAATTATAGGACGAATGATCCTTCTATTTATGCCGTAGGTGATGCCATTGAAGTGTATCATCAATTATTACGTAAACCAACGCGATTAGCACTTGCTGGACCAGCTCAACGTCAAGCACGTGCAGCAGCAGATCATATGTATGGTATTCCTCATCAAAATATGGGGGTCATTGGTTCGTCAAGTATTCAAATCTTTGATTTGGCTTGTGCATCGACGGGGCTTAATGAAAAAGTAGCGAAACAGGCGGGGATTCAAGCGGATAGCGTGTATATAATTGCGCCAGACAAAGTTGGTTTGATGCCAAATAGTAACCCACTCCATTTCAAATTAGTATTTGAAGTGCCGACGGGTAAAATTTTAGGTGCTCAGGCGATTGGAAAAGGAAATGCAGATAAGCGTATAGATGTCATTGCGACACTGATTATGATGGGAGGAACGTTGGAGGACCTAAAAGAGCTAGAGTTAACGTACTCACCGATGTTTAGCACGGCAAAGGATGTCGTGAATCTAGCAGCACTTGTTGCTCTAAATGTTTTATATGGTCGCTTTAAGCAAATCCACGTATCCGAAGTCCGTGAATTGGTAGAACAAAACGCGGTTATTATCGACGTTCGTGAAAAAGGTGAATTTGCAAATGGCCATCTAGTGAATGCACGCAATGTTCCACTTAGTGAATTACGCGAGCGCATGGATGAAATACCAAAAGATGTACCTGTATATGTTCACTGTCGTTCTGCCCAACGTAGTTATAATGCAGTAATGGCACTACAGAACAGTGGGTATACAAGTGTCGTCAATATTTCTGGCTCGTTTTTAGGAATTTGTTTATATGAATATTATCATGATGTAACAACAGGTCGCGAACCAATTGTGACAGCATATAATTTTAACTAACTCAATTGGTGTGTAGTGAGAAAAGATAAAAATAGAAGCACCAGTTCATTCAATAACGGATAGCTGGTGTTTTTCGAATGGAAGACAATAAAAAAAGACAGCCTACTTTACGTAGAAGACCGTCATTCGACTATCAAATTATTGGTCTGGGCTTAATAAAAATACATCACGTTCAATTACAGCGACTTTATGTTTTAAGTATCTGATGTCCTTGGTCAAGTCATCTCGAACTTCAATTGTAAAGTTCCTCAAAGTGTTCAGCGAGCCCATACATGCGCATATCGATTGTATCGAGTCTTAAATCAACTGCATCGAATCTGCTATCAACAGCGTCGAATCGTTCATTCATTTGCGTTTGCATACCATCCATCTGTGATTGCATTTTTTCAAGCATTTCAATTATTTTGCTCTCCATGTAAAATCACCTTCACGTCTTTTAGTATACAATAGATTATAGAGATTCACACGTACAATATGAACAAAAACTAATTGCTGTGTAATTAGAAAGACGGAGGAATGATAATGAAGAAACGAAGGGAAGCTACGCCTAAATATTTAGCAGTGATGTCCATTATTTGGGGAATGCTTGTGATTATTCAAAGTGCACAAGTTATGTACACACCCTATCCATTTGTGAGAGTGATAAACTTAATAGCTATCATCTTTTTATCTGCAGCAATAGGTGCTTTTGTTAGGGAGATATTTGTTTTGAAGAATAAAGAAAAAATATGATTTTTCAAGCAGTATTTGATGTCTTTTTTGTTCGTTTAGTTTTATTTATTGACAACATACCTGCCGGGGTATAATATGTGGGTGTACAGAAGGGAGTGTGTGGGCAATGGAGTATGATAACAAGGTCACAAACCGTGTCAAACGTTTAGAAGGTCAGCTTCGAGGTATTCTACGTATGATGGAAGAAGGAAAAGATTGCAAGGAAGTCATTACGCAACTGTCAGCTGTACGTTCTGGCGTAGATCGTACCATTGGCGTTATCGTTAGTGAAAATTTAGTAGAGTGTGTGCAAAATGCAGAAGGTGATCAATCAAAAATGAATGAGTTCGTGCAAGAAGCAGTCAATCTACTTGTGAAAAGCCGATAATTTTCGGCTTATATTTTTAATCAATTTAATACCCATACGGGTATAGGTAAATGGAGATGACGGAATGGATAAGAAAAGAACAACCATCGTTTTATTTAGTGGAGATTATGATAGGGCAATGGCGGCGTATATTATTGCAAATGGTGCAGCTGCCTATGATCATGAAGTGACAATATTTCATACATTTTGGGGCATCAATGCACTACGAAAACAAGAGCATGTACCCGTGAAAAAAGGTTTTTTAGAGAAAATGTTTGGACGTATGATGCCGCGTGGAGCAGAAAAGCTGGGGCTATCGAAGATGCAAATGGCGGGTATGGGCCCTGAAATGATTAAGCATGTCATGAAAAAGCATAATGCATTGACATTAACGCAGTTAATTGAAATGGCACAGGAACAAGACATTAAAATGGTATCGTGCACGATGACAATGGATCTGCTAGGTTTACAACAGGAAGAGCTATTGGACGGCGTACAGTATGCTGGTGTTGCCGCTTATTTAGCGGATGCAGAAAATGGAAATGTGAATTTATTCATCTAAATAGACGAGGAGAGTCAAAATGGAAATAGCTATTGTAGTCGGCTTGGTCATTGTATTTATCGTTTGGCGCATGATGCCGGCAAAAGGGATTCAAACGATTTCAACGGACCAACTAAAAGGAATTGTTGGCGATCAAGATAAAATATTTGTCGATGTTCGAACGCCGGCTGAATATAAAGGGCGTAACATTCGTCAATTTAAAAATATGCCACTTGGCTCAGATTTTTCGAAGTTGCCGAAGGACAAAGGAATTATTGTCATTTGTCAAAGTGGTATGCGGAGCAGTCAAGCTTGTAAGCAATTAAAAAAATTAGGATATAGCAATGTAACGAATGTCCGTGGTGGCATGAGTGCATGGAGAGGATGAGTAGAGTGAAGGAAATTACAGTACAAGAACTGGCATTCAAAATGGTAAATGGTGAGGCATTAAACCTAATCGATGTACGCGAAGTAGCGGAAGTACAAGAAGGACATATTGAAGGAATTACTAATATTCCACTAGGTTTGCTCGAATTCCGTATGCATGAACTTGATAAAAAGAAGCCGTACATTCTGATATGCCGTTCAGGTGGACGAAGTGGTCAAGCGACTGCGTTGTTACAAGATCAAGGCTTTGACGTAACGAATATGGTAGGTGGCATGATGGCATGGGAAAGTGAAGCCGATCTTGATTAAATGAGGGTTGAGGAGGATTTCGCATGACAATTAAAGCAGATGTACAGGTGGATGCAAAGGGATTGGCTTGTCCAATGCCAATCGTTAAAACAAAAAAGGTAATGGCAACGCTAGTAGATGGACAAATTTTAGAAGTCATTGCAACAGATAAGGGATCAAAGGCAGACTTAGCTGCTTGGGCTGAAGCAGTGGGTCATCAATATATCGGTACGACAGAGCAAGGCGATGTGATGATGCACTACATCCGCAAATGTTCAGCCGATGAATTGATTGAAAAAACGTTTGAACAAACGATTTCTACTGATAAGATTGTTGCACGTGCAGCTAATGGCGGCATTATTTTAGATGTTCGCGAGGAAGCAGAATTTGCATTTGGACACATCGCAGGAGCGAAATCGATCCCGATGGGGGAATTGGAGGCGCGTCTGAGTGAACTAGAAAAAGGACAAGAAATTTATGTGGTTTGTCGTACAGGTAAACGTAGCGATTTAGCAGCGCAAAAATTAGAAAAAAACGGTTTTACAAACGTATACAATGTCCTACCAGGTATGGCTGCTTGGTCAGGCGATTTAATAAAAATAGTCTAATGACTATGAAAGACTGCGTGAAAGGGTGGAACAGCTCTTTCACTAAAAAATCTCGAAAATAATACCTACGGGGGTAAAAAGATGGCAGTAAATAAATGGACCGCGGCAGATGTTGCACGCAAAGTTATCGATAACAAAGAATTATTCATTTTGGACGTACGTAACGCAGATGCATTCGCAGATTGGAAAATTGAGGGCCATCAATTCGAATACGTCAACATTCCCTATTTCGAACTATTAGACGGCGTAGATGAGATTCTTCCTCAAATTCCAACCGATAAAGATGTACTTGTTGTCTGTGCGAAAGAAGGTTCGTCAATTATGGTAGCTGATATGCTAGCAGAAGAAGGGCAAGAAGTTAGTTACTTAGCGGGGGGTATGAAGTCTTGGAGCACGTACCTTGAGCCAATCAAAGTAGGCGATTTAGCGAATGGCGGCGAGCTATATCAATTCGTTCGTTTAGGAAAAGGCTGTCTTTCCTATATGGTGATTTCTGAAGGGGAAGCAGCAATTATTGATGCTGTTCGCTTTACTGAAGTATTTATAAACTTTGCGGCGGAGAAAAATGTCACCATCAAGCATGTGTTTGATACGCATTTACACGCAGATCATATTTCAGGCGGTCGCCATATCGCTGAAGCAACAGGTGCAACGTACTACTTACCATCGAAAGATGCAGAAGAAGTCGTGTTTGATTATACAGCACTTGAAGATGGTTTAACCGTACAAATTGGTACATCCAAAATGGAGGTAGGCGCCATTTATTCACCAGGTCATACGATTGGTTCTACTTCGTTTATAGTAGATGAACAATATTTGCTGACAGGTGACATTTTATTTGTCGATTCCATTGGTCGCCCTGATTTGGCAGGTCTGGCTGAAGACTGGGTAGGCGATTTACGTGAAACACTATATAGCCGTTACCGTGAATTGGCGGATGACCTAATCGTGTTGCCAGCCCATTTCATGATCATTGAAGAGTTAAATGAGGATGGAACAGTGGCAAAACGCTTAGGTGACCTATTCGTAGAAAATCATGGTTTAACTATTGAGGATGAAGTGACGTTCCGAAGTATGGTGACAGCTAACCTACCACCACAACCGAATGCTTATCAAGAAATCCGTCAAGTGAATATGGGGAAAATCACACCAGATAACGACGAGCAAACAGCTATGGAAATTGGGCCAAACCGATGTGCAGTACGTTAAAGAAATAGGTACACTGACAAAACTAAAATTTGAAATGGAGATTGTAAAAATGAATGCAAACAACATACTAGACGCAAAAGAATTAGCCTGTCCAATGCCAATTGTTCGTACAAAAAAAACAATGGCTGCAATGGCTTCAGGTGAAGTATTGGAAGTACATGTCACAGATAAAGGTGCTGCAGTCGATTTCCCAGCATGGGCAAATGCAGGTGGCCATGAGATTTTGGAGCAAACAGATGATGCTGGTGTACTAAAAATCTTTATTAAAAAAGCGTAATGGAATCGGCGGGTTTTCGAATTTCGAAACCCGCCATCTTTATAAGGAAGAAGGAAAGAATTGTGGATATTATATTTATAGTGATTATATTTTTAATAGGATTTATCGGCTCTTTTCTATCGGGTATGCTAGGCGTCGGTGGTTCCATTATTAAATATCCAATGCTGCTTTACATCCCACCCTTATTTGGCTTAGCCGCTTTTTCGGCGCATGAAGTATCGGGCATTAGTGCGGTCCAAGTATTATTTGCTTCACTTGCGGGTGTTTGGGCTTACCGTAAAGGGGGCTACTTAAATAAATCACTTATCATTTATATGGGTGGTTCGATTTTAGTCGGAAGCTTTATCGGAAGTTTTGGCTCGTCCTTTTTATCAGAACAAAGTGTGAATGTTGTGTATGGAGTGCTGGCAACAATTGCGGCCATTATGATGTTTATTCCGAAGAAACAGGTGGATGACAAACCCTTATATGAAGTAACATTTAATAAGCCGTTAGCTGCCATTTTGGCGTTAATTGTTGGCGTTGGGTCTGGTATTGTCGGGGCTGCAGGGGGATTTTTGCTTGTGCCTATTATGCTTGTCGTCCTGAACATTCCAACGCGTATGACAATCGCAACGAGTCTCGCTGTTACATTTATTTCTTCCATTGGAGGGAGTATCGGTAAGCTCATGACAGGACAAGTCGATTACTGGCCGGCGTTCATAATGATTATTGCTAGTCTCATTGCGGCTCCGCTTGGCGCGAAAATCGGGAAAATGTTGAATACAAAGATTTTACAAGTCATTTTAGCAGTACTTATTTTAGCAACCGCCGTTAAAATTTGGATTGATATTATTTGACTAGGGATAAAAAGGGTGGGACTGTCCAATAAGTACGAAGGAACTTTTTTTATAGAGGGATTACATTTGCTTACTGTTTATGATTGGAGTGGAGGTGGCGGCGACTCCAGTGGGAATAGCATGAGCTGAAGACCCCGCAGCGGGGCAGATGCCTTAATTTCCGCGAAGTACGCAGAAATACGGCCAATCGAACCCTTTGCTGTTCGATTGGCTGAAGCCATGCCCACGGAAAGCGTCCGCCACCGGAACGGAAATCATGATTCATACCATTGAAAAGGGCTGCCGACTTGTCATTTTGACTTTTCGGACAGCCCCATCTTTTTTATGAAAGAAATAATCTATTCACTTGCACACATAAGCAGTTGGTTATATGATAATTAAGAAACGGAGGGATGGTCCGTGAAGACAGATATGCAAAGAGCATCACAATTACTAAAATTGCTTGGCGATCAAACGCGTTTAACGATGATGAAATTACTGCAGTCGCATGATTGTTGTGTCTGTGAGTTTACTGCGATGTTCAATATGAGTCAACCAGCGATTAGTCAACATTTGCGAAAATTGCGAGATATTGAATTAGTGAAAGAAACGCGCAAAGGAAAATGGATTTTTTATTCGATTAATGAAGATCATGACGATTATCCATTTATACAAAATGTCCTTGAACAACTGCCTGGACAGGATGAAATGGTTATTGATTTGGAAGCGCAAGGTTTGCGCATCTGTTGTGAGTAAAGGGAGGACGTAAGGTGTTTTTAACGATAATGGCGGTATTGATTTTCATTGTTACACTTATATTTGTTATTTGGCAGCCGCGGAATTTATCGATTGGCTGGTCTGCTTGTGGTGGGGCGATTGTTGCTTTGCTAGTGGGTGTTGTTAATTTTCAAGATGTCATAGATGTCACGGGAATTGTCTGGAATGCGACGCTTGCTTTTGTTGCCATTATTATTATTTCTTTAATTTTAGATGAGATTGGTTTCTTTGAGTGGTCGGCTTTACATATGGCGCGCTTTGCGAAAGGCTCGGGCGTTCGTATGTTCATTTACGTGAGCATTCTTGGTGCGGTGGTGGCTGCTTTATTCGCGAATGATGGGGCTGCGTTGATACTGACGCCGATTGTGCTGGCGATGGTACGGAATTTGAATTTTAGTGAAAAGATGATTTTTCCTTTTATTATGGCGAGTGGGTTTATTGCAGATACGACTTCGTTACCTTTAGTTGTGAGTAACTTAGTTAATATTGTTTCCGCTGACTTTTTCGGCATTGGTTTTGTTGAATATGCATCGCGGATGATTGTGCCGAACTTATTCGCGTTAGTGGCGAGTATTGTCGTGTTATATTTGTTTTTCCGTAAAAGTATTCCTGGAAAGTACGATGTGGCAGATGTGAAAAAACCTAAAGATGCGATTAAAGATCATCGGATGTTTCGTTTATCCTGGGTTATTTTAGGGGTATTATTGGTTGGTTATTTTTCAAGCGGGCTGATAGGGATTCCTGTTTCAGTAATTGCGGGTACTGTGGCCATATTTTTCTTAGTAATGGCGCAAAGAAGTCCCGCCGTTGAGACGAAGCAAGTGCTAAAAGGGGCTCCTTGGGCCATCGTGTTCTTCTCGATTGGAATGTATGTTGTGGTCTATGGTTTGCGCAATGCGGGTCTGACGAGTGTGCTCTCGGATGTTATTCAATTGGCAGCTGACCAAGGATTATTTGTTGCCACGATGTCAATGGGCTTTATTGCCGCGTTTTTATCATCCATCATGAATAATATGCCGACGGTTATGATTGATGCCTTGGCGATTGCGGAAACGAATACGACTGGTACGATTCGTGAGGCATTGATTTATGCCAACGTGATTGGCTCAGATTTAGGTCCAAAGATTACGCCGATTGGTTCGTTAGCTACTTTGTTATGGCTACATGTCCTGTCGCAAAAAGGTGTAAAAATTGCTTGGGGTACTTACTTTAAAATCGGTATTATTTTAACGATACCTACACTTTTAGTGACTTTAATTGGGTTGTATATATGGTTGTTGATTATATAAATTAATTGCAGAAGAGGGGATTTAATCATGTCAAAAAAGACATTGTATTTCTTGTGTACGGGTAATTCTTGTCGGAGTCAGATGGCTGAAGGTTGGGGGAAAAAGGTTCTTGGTGATGAATGGCAAGTGCTTAGTGCAGGAATTGAAGCGCATGGCGTTAACCCTAGTGCGGTGAAGGCGATGAATGAGGTGAGTATTGATATTACGACTCAAACGTCGGATATCATTGATCCACAAATTTTACACAATGCAGATTTTGTCGTTACGCTTTGTGGCGATGCAGCTGATAAGTGCCCGATGACACCGCCTCATGTTAAACGTGCTCATTGGGGATTTGATGATCCAGCAAAGGCAGGAGGAACAGATGAAGAAAAATGGGCATTTTTCCAGCGTGTGCGTGATGAAATTGGTGTGAGAATTACGCAATTTGCTGAAACAGGGGAATAAGTAAATAAGAGATATTTTTATAGAGAACAGTAAGTAGATGTGTCTGGCTATCAAAAGACTTGGAGTTGGTTGATAGCCAGACACCTAATTATCCTTGGGCAGCTGTTAGGACAAGAGTGGCTAGAAAATTCTGGTGATATAGTTGAGTTATCTTGTACTACTTATTCTTTACCAAAAATTAAGACGTGTTCTTTATCATATGCATTTATCAATACTGGAAACTTCACCCCATCTTCAAAAACCTGGTACCATAGCAAGATTCTGTCAAATTTAAACATATTAGGCTGAATATCGTTATCACCAGTAATTAAAATCGAGTGAACATCCTCAGAAGCTAGTCCCCATAATAGCGTATTACCAGATGATACCCAACTTAATGGTATGTTATCATATGGAAACTCATTTAAAATTATTCTTCCCGCTTCAACTTCAACAATATTTAAGTCATCATCAATTTTTGCATACCTTAAATTTTGATTGTCTTTGAAGAACATTAAGTTATTATTGTTATCAATAAATAACACCTCAGTGCAAGTTACTCCCTTTGCACTTATATCTTCACAAATTTTTTCATGAAATGTAGAAGAACTATTTAATAAATATAGTGCTCCTAAACTGATTAATATCAATACTAAAAGTACCCACCATTTTCTATTTTTCAAACTCCCAACTCCTCACTTAAACTTGTTGTAATAATTTAATAAAGCCAACTTTTTCATTAATACTTTTTTAATAAATTTAGGAATGCGTCTTGAAATCAATGCAAATGCAGAGATTTACAATGAAAAAGCACATTAGAACTATGTCAATATCCTGCACATTTAAAGTCAAGTCTATTTCTGGTCGTCATCGATGTTGAAAATGAATAGCTTTTGCCCTACCTTAATTGTAAAACAAGAACGGAAGCCTAGTTAGAACAGCTGGCTCTAATTGTATTAAAACATGTAATACCCGCAAGCCATTTCTCATTGAGAATTGTCGTTTCAAACCCTTGTTCTAACAGGTTTTCACAAACTTCTACTTGTCACTGGAAGAGGATGATCGTAATATATTCACGATCGTCGAAAGAACGTCTAACTGTTTCATGATTCGCTTAACTTGATGCCTACCGACTTATACTCTCCACATTTTAACTGATTTGTGTACAAACTAGCAACAACCATCAAGAGAAATTATCCTCTTAATGGTTGTCATAAATTTTATTTACCTATGATTAGATTACTATACCTATGGACTAATTTAAACAACTATGTTAGAAACGAATTCCTGAATAATTTGTTGTAGTCCAGCCGCTACCCGAGGAGAAATTTAGTCCAATTCCTGATACACTAATACTAACTCCGTTAATAGTTACTTTATTCCAAGTATGGTCATATCGTGAATTGAAATTAACTAGTTTTCCAACAGGTTTAGCGTTATAGAATCGGAAAAACATCCACGATGTACCTTTATGAGCAGTATAAGTAGCCCCATTTGAATTATCGTCAAACACTATATGATATCCATGAGCAGATGCTTCGGTAGATTTACTTGGCCAATATTTATTTCCCCTAGTATCCCATGTACTAACATGAGTATCGAAAAGTGAAAGTACTTCCTGAGTAACACCAATTCCGACTCCATCTCTTCCTGTGTTATCGATGTCACCGTTAGCTTGATTCCAAATCCAGTTAGTTGTAGCAACATATGATTGAGAGTCATTGTCGTAATAAACGGTTGGTTTATCTATAGCTGCTTGGGTTTTACTTGAGAACGGTTGCATTAGTGGACTATCATTTTCATGTCCAATCTTTTCAAGTCCTACAATTTCAAGAGAGTTGTTATCGTAGTACTCTAATTTATTATTAACCTCATTAAACTTAGACAATATATTCATGGATACTACACCGAATTTTTCTTGTTTTTCAACCTCTTTCTTAGCTAATTCAGCTTTAAAATTTAATTCTTGCAGAACATCGAAATAATTATTAATCTCGTCAGTACGCTTGGACAATATTTCTTGAAATTCAATAGGTAATGTACTTAAATCCACTTTTCCAGCTGGTAACTCTAAGTCTTTATAACTATCATTTGCAAGAACTTGTGAAGGCAATAAGAGTGCCAATCCTAGTACGCCAGCTAATAGTTTCTTCTTCATAAATAATAACCTCCATTATGATTTATATTTTAAAACGTTTTAAAGGAATAATTATTTACCATCCATCCTTTACTAAGAATTGAAAAGGAGCCTCCAAATCCTGTGGCTCCAACAGAGAGTCCAGTTAGATTAGAACCCTCCCAATTATGAGCGTACTGGCCATTGAAGTTCACTGTTTTACCAAGAGGTGTACCATTGTAGAATCGAAAGAACATCCATGAGTTCCCTGTATGCGCCGAATAACCTCTGCCGATTCCATTCATATGCATATCCTCGAATTCTTGGTAATAACCGTGTTTCGAAGTTATTGAGTTATAAAGTGGGAAATATTTATTTCCATAATTGTCCCATGTAGTTACATGATCAGATATTACGGAGACCATTTCTTGATTTACCCTTAATCCAAAACCGTCGTCTCCTTTGTTGTTCCTATCACCGTTGATTGAAAGCCAATTCCAACCACTAGATAACACATAACTAGCTACATCATTATCATAGTAAAGTGTTGGAGCCTTTACACTTGCCTGCTTACTAGTTGATAAAGGCTGAATTAATAAATTTTGGTTATCGTTTACAATTTTCTTTAGTCCTACAATTTCTAAAGAATTGTTTTCATAGTATTCCAGTTTAGTAGAAATATCATTAAAACGAGCCAGAGAATGAGTTGTTGCTATTCCTTTTAACAACTCATTGCTTGCCAGTTCTTTTTGAATACGTAGTTCTTCTAGATTCTCCAGATAATCATTAACCTCTTTTGTACGCTTGGACAATTTTTCTTGAAATTCAACAGGTAATGTACTTAAATCCACTTGTCCAGCCGGAAATTCTAGGTCTGAAAAATCTTCATTCGCAAGAGCTTGTGTAGGCATCAAGAGTGTCAATGCTAATACACTGGCAAATATTTTTCTCATAGTCTCTTACCCCCATAATTTAATTTTGAATGATTCAGAGTAATTATTTACCTGTACCAATTAACCATAAATCTAATAACGAGATTAGTATTTCACTCATATTATCCCCTCCCTTTTTTTTACAGTATAATGTATAATCAAGTAGATGAAACGAAATATTCAGATATGAATATTTTTTAAGGGAGGGAATGTTCATTGGTTAAAGAAATAGGTCAAATAATAGGCAATATTCGTCGAAGTAAGGGGTATTCGCAAGAATATGTTTCAAGAGGTATACTATCTCAAGGTACTTATTCGAAGTTTGAAAACTATAACATTGGAATCCGAATAACAACTTTCAATAGAATTTTAGAGAAACTAGAAATATCCCCCGAAGAATTTGAATACATTAAAAATGGGTATAAATATACTTTTAGAGAAGAAATAATAAATAAAGTTTTTAATCTATCATATAATAATGAAGAGATTTTAGATGATATACTCTCCGATACTTCAGTATACTTGAAGGGGAATGAAGACCTTCTTATAAAGAATCTGTCGAAAATTTGTACTTCCCTAATTTTATTAAGCAGAACAAGTAACATTGAAGAAGCGCGAATTCCTTTAAAGAAAGTATGGGATATACTATCCAAGAGAAATCACTTTTATATCATAGATATTTATTTAATCAATTCAATACTATTTCTTTTTCCTCTTGAAACTGCTCTGGAAATTAGAAATTTCACTTTTAGAAGTATTGAACGCTACAAAAATTTTCAAGATGTTGAACGCCTGAAAATTAATATTTCTATTAATATCATGCTTCTTTTGATAAAAGAGAAAAGATTTAAAGAGGCCTATTTAGAATCAGAGCAAATAATAAATCTATGCAAACAGCATCAAGACTACTTTCGACTTGCCATTTGTTACGTTCGGAAAGGGATTTGTATGAATCATATAGAAATGTCGGGGAAAGAATGGATCCAGAAAGGAAAAAATATACTAACAGCTATTGAAGAAGTTGCAGCAGTTAAGCTTCTTGAAGATGAAATAAAGCTATATGGTTAGGATGGTATATGCTGCTAGTATGGAGGGCTGTATATTTAGTTGTTGATTATTTAAGTTAATTGAAGGATTAATTATATTAAAAAAGACATTTTACCGTAATTCTTGTCGTAGTCAGATGGTTGGGGAAGGAACTTTTTTGGTGATGAATGGCAGATACTCAGTGCAGGTATTGAAGAGCATGACATTAACCCACATGTTTTACACAATGCAGATTTTGTCGTCACGCTTTGCGGGGATGCGGCTGATAAATGTCCAATGACACCGCCTCATGTTAAACGTGCTCATTGGGGATTTGATGATCCAGCAAAGGCAGGAGGAACAGATGAAGAAAAATGGGCATTTTTCCAGCGTGTGCGTGATGAAATTGGTGTGAGAATTACTCGGTTTGCTGAAACAAACGAATAAGTAAAATAGGTGTCTGTTGCTTAAACAATACAGTTTGAGCAGCAGGCACCTATTTTTAATTTCCATTCATCAATTAGTCACATAACTATCACATATACTTATACAGGTTTCTGTTGACAATTTTCAAAAAAGTATCTAACATAATACGTGAGATTGATAATCGTTATCAATTACAATAATCATTATTATCTAGGAATTATTCAAATAGAGAGGAAGTCTAGAATGGCAGCTTTTACAATAGAACAAGCGGCAATTGGCTATTCGAATTCGCTTATTATAGATGATCTAAGTGTGTCCATTCCTGAGGGGAAAATTACGACGATCATTGGTCCGAATGGCTGTGGTAAATCAACGCTTTTAAAGGCTATCTCCCGCATATTAAAAATGAAAAGTGGCGCTGTTTACTTGGATGGGCAGGCGATACATCAGCTGGGAACGAAGGAAGTAGCGAAGAAGATGGCGATTTTACCACAAACAGCAGAAGCACCAAGTGGATTAACGGTGTTTGAACTTGTTTCTTACGGTCGCTTTCCTCATCAAAATGGATTTGGCTCTCTAAAAAAAGAAGACTATGACTATATTTACTGGGCAATCGAAGTGACTGGTTTGCAGGAGTTTAAGGATCGTCCCATTGAAGCATTGTCTGGTGGTCAACGACAACGCGTGTGGATCGCGATGGCACTCGCTCAGGACACTAAGATTCTTATACTCGATGAGCCAACGACTTATTTAGATTTAGCACACCAATTAGATATTTTACTTCTGTTAAAACGTTTGAATGAAGAAGAGGGACGAACGATTGTGATGGTGTTGCATGATTTGAATCATGCCTCTCGTTTTTCTCATTACATGATTGCAATGAAAAATGGTGCGTTAATAACAGAGGGAACGCCGGAAAAAGTGATGACTTGTTCAAATCTACAACTGGTATTTAATATAGATGCCAGTCTAGCGACTTGCCCATTCAGTGCTAATCCAATTTGTTTATCCTATCAATTATGTCAAAGAGAAAGGTAGTCCTTTCCTGGGAAATGAAATATGAAGGAGGAAAGGAATGTCTACTCCAGCAGAAGCAGCTACGGAAAGAGAAGAGTTAACAAAGATTAAAAAGCATTCCCGTCCCGTCATAGCTATTGCTGTGTTATTCGGAGGTATGTTTGCGTTACTGATGGCAATTGGTTTGTCGATTTCATTTGGAGCTGCAGACATTCAATTGGCGACCGTTTGGACAGCGGTGTTTCAGTTTAATCCAGATTTAACACCACATCAAATTATTCGGGAAATACGTCTGCCACGTGTACTAGGTGCGGCAATGGTCGGTGCATGTTTTGCTGTTGCAGGAGCGTTGATGCAAGGATTGACGCGAAATCCTTTAGCAGACTCAGGGCTACTTGGATTGAATGCTGGAGCTGCATTTATGCTGGCGATTTGTTTCGCTTTTTTGCCTGGTTTACCTTATATGTACTTAATTATGTATTCCTTCTTAGGTGCTGGTCTAGGTGTTGGAATCGTCTTTGGAGTTGGATCGATGTCCAGGGGTGGTTTGACACCTATGCGGCTTGTGCTGGCAGGTGCAGCAGTAAGTGCATTGTTAGGGGCGCTTAGTGAGGGAGTTGCTTTATACTTTCGAATTGGCCAGGATTTAGCCTTTTGGTATGCTGGCGGCGTATCGGGAACGAAATGGATTCATCTGCAAATTATGTCCCCATGGATTATTGCAGCCATGATAGGTGCCGTTATTTTATCTCGCTCTATCACGCTACTAAGTTTGGGTGAAGAGGTGGCCATTGGGCTTGGGCAACGCACAAAGTCGATTAAATTGATTGGTATGCTTATTGTCCTTGTTTTAGCAGGCGCAGCTGTTTCGGTTGTGGGTGCAGTCGGCTTTGTCGGATTAATTGTTCCGCATCTGACACGTTTTTTAGTAGGGCATGATTATCGCTGGATTATTCCTTGTTCGATTGTACTTGGTGCACTGTTAGTTGTTCTTGCTGACCTTGCCGCGAGAATGATTAATCCGCCATTTGAAACGCCTATTGGTGCATTGATTGCTTTAATTGGTGTTCCGTTCTTCCTGTATCTTGCACGAAAGGGAGGAAAAGAATTATGAAGAAAATTCAGATTCTACCAAAAGGGCAGCATCAGGCAAGAACTAAAAATCTAGTCATTATTGGCATTCTTAGTTTATTAATCGTTTTGGTTTTCATCATCAGTATGAATACCGGTTTTATTAAACTCACTCCGCTAGAAGTCATTCGTACACTATTTGGACTTGGGACAGACAAGCAACAACTCATTTTATTTGAATTTCGATTACCACGTATTATTATTTCCATTCTGGTAGGAATGGGACTTGCGGTATCGGGCTGTGTGTTACAAGGAATTTCCCGCAATGCTTTGGCCGATCCTGGCATATTAGGGATTAATGCAGGGGCAGGACTCGCTGTCATGCTATTCATATCTTTTTTTCCATCGACTACAGCTACACCCGTCTTTTTCCTACCCTTGTTAGCATTCTCGGGTGCAGGCGTAGCAGCTATTATCATTTACTCGTTAGCGTATAAACGACATGAGGGGATTACTCCTATGCGATTGTTACTCACTGGGGTAGCCGTTGCAGCTGGCATTAGTTCAGCCATGATTGTGTTAACACTAAGGCTTAGTCCAGAAAATTATCAATTTGTTGCGACTTGGCTAGCGGGGAGTATTTGGGGATCGAATTGGAAATTTGTCTTGGCTTTATTGCCATGGATTATGGTCTTAATGCCATTTGTTTTTGCAAAGGCGCGTGTCTTAAATGTGCTGAATTTAGGTGATTTAACAGCTACGGGTTTAGGTGCATCGATTGAAAAAGAGCGACGTGTATTGCTGGCGGCAGCTGTGGGACTCGCTGGTGCTAGTGTATCCGTCAGTGGAGGGATTGGATTTGTTGGACTGATTGGTCCGCATTTAGCGCGTCAACTAGTTGGCGCGAGACACCAATTTTTATTGCCGACAGCGGCTTTAACAGGAGGGCTGTTGGTGCTGATTGCGGATACAATCGGTCGCTGGATTTTACAACCATCGGAGATTCCAGCTGGGATTGTCGTGGCAGTCATTGGGGCTCCGTACTTCCTTTACTTACTGTCGCGTTTGAAAGATTGATGAGGATTTGAAATTTACTATCAAAAAAAGAAATCGGAGAGTGACATGATGTTTACGAATAAAAAAATGACTGTAATGATCGCTAGTTTTCTAGCGCTTGTACTGCTGTTAGTTGGCTGTAGTGATAAAAATAACGAGGCTACGGAGAAAGAAGTAGAGCAATCTGAGCCAGCAGTTGAAGAGACGGCAACAGAACGGACAGTAACGGACGCGATGGGACATGAAGTGATTATTCCTGCTAATCCGCAACGTATTATTGCTTCTTATTTGGAAGATAATTTAGTGGCGCTCGGGATTACGCCGGTGGCACAGTGGTCGGTTAAAGAGGGGGCAAGTATTCAAACTTATTTACAAGAGTATTTGAAAGATGTACCTACTATTCCACACGACTTACCATTTGAAGTTGTAACCAGTTTTACACCAGATTTACTACTTATGGAGGCAGCGCAGGCGGTAGAAGGGTCGAAATATGAGCAATATGCTAAAATCGCGCCTACCTATGTTGTAAAGGTAGAAAATAATAGCGATTGGCGAGACAAGTTATTAACTGTTGGTGAAGTTTTAGGGAAAACAGATGAGGCGAAACAAGTACTAGCAGATTATGATAAAAAAGCGTCTGAAGCGAAGCAAATTATACAGGATACTGTTGGCACTGAGTCTGCGGCTGCGATTTGGCTGGTCAGTAATAACTTTTATATCGTCAGTGAAAATGTCTCAAGTGGTGCCGTATTATATGGTGATCTTGGTTTAACAACGCCAAATGTCGTCAAAGAAATTTCGAGTACAGCGACGGCTAACTGGTCGGCAATTTCTTTGGAGCGACTAGCAGAGCTTGATGCAGATCATATTTTCTTAATCAATAGCGATATAGGGAACGGCGCTGAAATGTTAAAAGATCCTTTGTGGAGCAACATTCCTGCCGTGAAAAATGGTCGCATTTATGAATACGGTGCAGAGACTAGTTGGTTATATGCCGGAGCCATTGCTAACAGTCAAATTATTGAAGATGTAGTAGAATCCATGACGAAATAAAAAGGGGGTTTGATGATGAATTCAGAACAGCTCTATGATGTAACGATTATTGGCGGCGGCCCTGCTGGACTTTACTCTGCTTTTTATAGTGGACTGAGGGAAATGAAGACGAAGATTATTGAATTTCAGCCTTATTTGGGTGGAAAAGTGAATGTGTATCCTGAAAAAATGATTTGGGATGTAGGCGGGCTGACACCTGTTCCAGCTGCAAAATTGATTGAGCAATTGATTCAGCAAGGACTGACATTCAAACCTGAGCTTGTAGTAGGTGAAAAAGTGACATCAATTCATAAAGATGATAACGGACACTTTGTCATACAAACTTCTGCGAATCAACAACATCTATCCAAAACAGTCATTTTAGCTGTAGGCGGAGGGATCTTGCAGCCAACAAAGTTAGAGATTGAAGGCGCAGAGCGTTTTGAAGTATCCAATTTGCATTATACGGTAAAATCGCTAGCACGCTTTAAAGGAAAGACGGTATTGATTTCTGGAGGCGGTAATACGGCTGTTGATTGGGCAAATGAATTAGAGCCGATTGCCAAAAAAGTCTATTTGACGTATCGCAAAGATATGCTAAAAGGGCATGAAGCGGAAGTATCACGCTTATTTAGTAGTTCAGTGGACTGTTTATTGAACACTTCTATTGAGAGGCTAATTGCGGCAGATAATCATGAAACGATTGAAAAAGTGGAATTAATCAGTACTGAGGATGGTCAAAAGATTCAACTGGCAGTGGATGAAGTCATTATTAATCATGGCTATGATCGGGATAAAGAGCTGACAGAAAACAGCGGGTTGAATATCGAAATGATAGATGAGTATAGCGTTGCGGGGAGTTCAATGAGTGAAACGTCCGTACCTGGGCTCTATGCGGCAGGTGATATATTGAAACATGAAGGCAAGCTTCATTTGATTGCCGGAGCTTTTCAGGACGCGGCAAATGCTGTCAACAAAGCGAAGCAGTATATCACGCCAGAAGCGTATGGGCATGGCATGGTGTCCTCACATAATGATGTTTTTAAAGAAAAAAATCGTGAATTAGTGAAGCATTTGTATGCGGTGAAAAGTTAATTATCTTTCCAATTTAGTTGATACAGTTATTCATGGGTCCTCACCTGTGCGTAACTGTATTTTATTTATTACACTAAAATATGAAATAACGTGCTTAACAGATACCCCATGAGGATATAGGTTGAAAATGAAACCAGCGGCAAAGCTCGGCGATGCTGAAAGATAAATTCAAATAGACTGGTTACTGCCAGCAGGCAAATAGAAATGCCTAGCAAAATACTTTGTGCCTGGTTTGTTAAATTAATAGAATGCCCTAGCCAAATAAATAAAGTGAAACACACGGATAGGGTAATGAAAACAAGGAGCAGACCCCATAATTGCTTGCCTTGCGAGAGGAGTGCTGTTGTTAAAGCAAATCCTTCCGGGAGATGATGGAGAATGGTTGAAGCGGTAATGCTTACGCCGAAAGAGGAATTATCTAATGTATTGCCGAGCGTCATACTAAGCGGAATGGTGTGGAGTAATAGGGCAATTGTTAGTAGGTAGAGGGATGGTGCGTGAGCAGTTGTTAGGTAGGCTAACTGGTGAAGTAATTGAAATAATAGATAGCCAATCAAGGCGCCAAGTAGGATGCCGGAAGTTTGGTATATTTGTAAAGCAGATGGAATGATGTCGAGGGCTAGTAAGCCAACTAGGAATCCACCGCATAGTAGGGATAGACCTTGAGTAGTTTGTTGGAATAATTTAGAGACAATCCATGCAAAAATGCCTCCCACACTGACGCTTATAAAAAGAAATCCACCGAGTATCATGGCACTCAAATATATACCCTCCCACTGTGTAATCATTGCAAAATAACTATATGCACTGGGGAAGATGATTAAAATAGCGGTCAACAAAAAATGAACTCGTTGACCCACTCCAAGTAAAATGATATTATAGGGGTACGGGGTATATGCAGAACATTTATGTGGAGGGATAATCATGGAGGAAACAACTAAAAAAACAGTTCAACCAAATAAGCAACAGCTGCTCAATCGTTTAAAGCGTGTTGAAGGACAAGTACGAGGTGTTCATCAAATGGTGGAAAATGATCGTTATTGTGTCGATATTTTGCACCAGATTAGCGCGATTCAATCAGCGATGAACAAGGTTTCACTAGCATTATTAGAAGATCATACGCATCACTGTGTCGTTAAGGCTATTAAAGGGCAGGATGGTGACGCGGCGATTAAAGAATTAATGGATGTTATGAAAACAATGACGAAGTAAAAAACTTTAGTACTTGACATACCTGTTAGGGGTATAGTAAGTTGTAATTAACAACAAAACAGGAGGTTTTTAATATGAAAGAAATTTTAAAAGTAGAAGGCATGTCATGTAATCATTGTGTCAATTCAATTGAAACAAGTGTTGGTGAATTGACAGGTGTTTCAGCAGTTAAAGTGGATCTTAGCAGCAAAGAAGTGGCTGTAGAATTTGACGGTGCAGCAACATTGGCTCAAATTAAAGAAACAATTGAAGACCAAGGCTACGACCTAGCGTAATCTATCATCAACTGAATTTCCGCTTACACCATGTGGGGGTATAAAGCGGTGGAGGAGATTATACCTCTTGTTAGGTATAGTCCTTCTCTTTGAAAATATTATACCCCCACCAAGTATCGGAGGAGAGACAATATGGCTACAGCAGAAAAAACATTGCAGATTAACGGTATGACGTGTGCAGCCTGCGCGAATCGCATTGAAAAGGGTTTGTCTAAAATAGAAGGCGTGGAAAAAGCCAATGTCAACTATGCAATGGAACGTTCGACAATTGTTTACGATCCTGAGAAGACAAATGTCAATGAATTTAAAGCTAGAGTTGAAAAACTCGGTTATAGTGTTATACAAGACAAAGTCGATTTTGATATTACAGGTATGACTTGTGCGGCATGTGCGACAAAAATCGAAAAACGCGTTTCTAAAATGGAAGGCGTTTCGAATGCGAGTGTGAACTTTGCACTTGAAACTATCGCAGTTGAATATGATAGTAAGCAAGTCGCAACGACGGACATGATGACAGTCGTTAAGAAAATGGGCTATGAATTATTGGCTAAGCAAGATAGCAAAGACAAAATGGATCATAAAGAACAGGAAATTAAAAAGCAGCAGAATAAGTTCATTTTTTCATTAATTTTAACGATTCCATTGCTATGGACGATGGTGGCGCATTTTGAGTTTTTATCCTTTATTTATTTACCGAGTTTCCTAATGAATCCGTGGGTGCAGTTGGCATTAGCGACACCGGTTCAATTCATCGTAGGTGCGCAGTTCTATAAAGGAGCATTTAATTCGCTACGTAATAAAAGTGCTAACATGGACGTCTTGGTTGCACTCGGTACGAGCGCAGCGTATTTCTACAGTTTGTACCTATCCATTGAATGGATGAATGGTGGAAAAGTTGGTAGCCCGGAGCTATATTTTGAAGCATCCGCTGTTATTATTACACTAATTGTCCTTGGGAAATTATTTGAAGTGCGTGCCAAAGGAAAAACGAGTCAGGCGATTCAAAAGCTATTGGGCTTACAAGCGAAAACAGCAAGAGTGTTGCGTGATGGCGTTGAAATCGAATTGCCGATTGAGGAAGTTATCGCAGGTGATACGATTCTTGTGAAGCCTGGTGAAAAAATTCCGGTGGATGGCGAAATTATTGAAGGACGTTCGGCTATCGATGAATCGATGATTACGGGTGAAAGTCTTCCGGTTGATAAAGTAATTGGCGATGTTGTTATTGGTGCAACGATCAATAAGAATGGTTCATTGCAAATCAAGGCAACAAAAGTTGGGAAAGATACAGCACTAGCCCAAATTGTAAAAGTAGTTGAGGAAGCGCAAGGATCGAAAGCGGACATCCAGCGTTTGGCAGATAGAATTTCAGGTGTTTTTGTACCGGTTGTTGTTGTGATTGCGGTGGCAACGTTCTTCATCTGGTTCTTTATGGTGACACCGGGCGATTTCCGTTCGGCTTTGATTCCAACGATTTCGATTTTGGTTATTGCTTGTCCATGTGCGCTAGGTTTGGCGACGCCGACTTCGATTATGGCAGGGTCAGGCAGAGCAGCTGAAATGGGACTGTTGTTTAAAGGCGGCGAGCACTTGGAAAACACACGCTCAATTGACACTGTCGTGTTGGATAAAACAGGAACAGTAACAAAAGGTCAACCAGCTTTGACAGACATTACAGTGACAGAAGGCTTTACGGAGAATGAAGTACTGCAATTAGTAGCAACAGCTGAAAATCAATCTGAGCATCCATTGGCGCAAGCGATTGTGTTGGGTGTGAAAGAAAAAGGCTTGTCATTGCTTGAAGTGACTGATTTTGAAGCATTACCGGGCTATGGTATTCGTGCCACTGTTACCGGCAGAGAAGTATTAATCGGTACAAGAAAATTGATGAATGAGCGTAACATTGCGATTTTAGATTCGAATGCTGCAATGGAAAAAATGGAGGGTGAAGGAAAAACAGCGATGTTGATTGCTGTGGATCAACAACTTGCAGGCGTCGTAGCAGTCGCAGATACTGTGAAGGAAACGTCGAAAGAAGCAATCGCGAGAATGCAGGCATTGGGGCTGGACGTCATTATGCTGACAGGTGATAACCAACGTACGGCGGAAGCAATTGCGCGTCAAGTTGGTCTGACACATGTTATTGCAGAAGTGTTACCTGAACAAAAAAGTGATGAAATTAAAAAGTTGCAAGACCAAGGTAAGAAAGTGGCAATGGTCGGCGATGGTATTAATGACGCGCCAGCACTCGCCATGGCGAACATCGGGATGGCTGTCGGAACAGGGACGGATATTGCGATTGAGGCGGCAGATATTACGCTAATGCGCGGTGATTTGAATAGCGTGGCGGATGCGATTATTATGAGTCGTAAAACGATGCGTAATATTAAGCAAAACCTATTCTTCGCATTTTTCTACAACACAGTGGGCATTCCAATCGCAGCGATTGGTTTGTTAGCTCCTTGGGTTGCAGGGGCTGCGATGGCGTTCAGTTCGGTGTCCGTTGTCTTGAATGCATTGCGTTTGCAGAAGGTTAAATTGTAAAAGGAATGAAGGGAAGCCATGCGGGGGGAACTCTGCATGGTTTTTATTTCCGACGCGGTAAGCGAGTTATCTGTTTAGGTAGTTCAGTTCGCCGAAAAGGTAGCTCGGTTTTGTATGTGTTCTATTCGCAAAAGAAAGATTGTGAGTAGGACACTTATTTCATTTAGAAAATAAAATGTTGCGTTAGGGAAACTCATAGCATACAATGACATTATAATGAACAATGATGAATGTTAGTTTTAACTTGATTCAAGTTAAGCCTCCGGCGGATGTTAGGGATTTTGAAGGGAGCCAATTGTGCTGTGCACAATTCAAAATCCCAACGCAATTACGCCGGGCGCAATTGATATAGAGAGGAAGAACAGAATGGTACAATATTTTTTAGAGCTAGATGCAGTTTATCAAGCCCTAATAGCAACTTTATTCACCTGGGGGATGACGGCGATTGGAGCTGCGTTAGTATTTACGACGAAGACGGTCAACCAAAAACTGATGGATGGTATGCTAGGCTTCGCGGGCGGCGTGATGATTGCGGCGAGTTTTTGGTCCTTGCTAGGACCTGCGATTGAAATGGCGGAAACTGGACCATTTCCATCCTGGTTTCCAGCAGCTTCTGGTTTTTTGCTAGGTGGATTATTCCTGTGGGGTGCCGATAAAATCATCCCCCACGTGCATCCAACATCCCCGATGAAAGATGCGGAAGGTATAAACCCGGAAAAAAAGCGACGCAGTACACTTTTGGTACTTGCAATTACATTGCATAATATCCCGGAAGGTTTGGCAGTTGGTGTAGCATTTGGTGCGGTGGCTGCTGGGTTTCCATCGGCATCATTAGCAGCTGCCATTGCATTGGCGGTGGGGATTGGGATTCAAAACTTACCGGAAGGCACAGCAGTTTCTATGCCATTACGAAGAGATGGTATGTCGCGTAGAAAAGCTTTTATGTACGGTCAATCTTCGGGAGCTGTTGAACCTATTGCCGCCGTTATTGGGGTTCTCGCAGTTACATTGATGGCTCCAATTTTGCCATTTGCGCTAAGTTTTGCGGCAGGTGCAATGATTTTCGTTGTCGTGGAAGAGGTTATTCCCGGTTCACAGGAAAATGGCAATAAAGATCTGGCTTCCATGTGCTTAATGATTGGATTTACCGTCATGATGATATTGGATGTAGCATTTGGCTAAGTAAATATAGGTTAGGCGACTTCACTTCGGTGAGGTCTTTTTTTGTCGTGGATGAATGGAGGATTGTCAGTGGAACCAGCGAGATAGTCAGTGCAATCAGCACAAACTCTTATTATAAACTTCAGTATTTTGGTTCTGTCGCCCTATACTCCGTGAATACAATGGCGTAAGTGAGGTGATGTAGTCATTATACATTCAGAGTCAAAAATAGAGGGTGTAGGTGATCTTCGAATGGAGCAGCGTTTGACGTTCCGTACAGGAATAACTCGGCGTCATCCGTTGTGGAAAAGAGCATTTGATATTGTAGGTAGTCTGTTCATACTTGTCTGTTGCCTACCATTGTTCTTTGCCATTGCAATCATTATGATTGTTTTTTCCGAAAGACCGATTTTCTTTAGTCAGACGAGGACAGGCATGCATAACAAGAAATTTCGTATATTGAAATTCCGTACGATGAAGGTATCTATGCACAATAAAAACAGCCATACGTATGCATGGGAGGAAGGAGTACCGGATTACTTTCAGTTTAAGACAGAAAGTAATGAAAATGTTACGACAATCGGCAAGTTTTTACGAAAATATAGTCTGGACGAGTTGCCCCAACTTTTGAATGTATTGGTAGGTCATATGAGTTTGGTTGGCCCTCGTCCTGAAATTCCGGCAATCACAGACTTATATAGTCATAAGCAAGTACAAAGATTACTTGTGAAACCTGGAATTACAGGTTTTGCGCAAGTTAATGGACGATCGGATATAAACCACGGCAAGAAAATTGAATATGATTTGTACTATATACAACATCGCAGTTTGCGACTCGATCTAAAAATAATCGTAGCAACCATTATAGCTGTTATCAAAGCAAAGGGGGCTTATTAAACAAATGCAGCCAATTGAGATGACGACGGTAAATGTCCGATGAATGAGCAGATGAATCTGAAAGAAATCGTTGGACTAATAGGACAACATTGGAGAAAAATCACTTCTTTTTTGTTGTTAATTACATTATGCGGTGGTTTTAGTAGTTTTGCCATTTCACCAACATACGAGGCTAAAATTGATTTACTAATTAATAATCCGACGAATGAAGAGGGGAGTAAGGTATTAGAAACCTATGAAATTGATGTGAATTTACGCTTAATTGAAACCTATAAATATATTTTGAAAAGTGACCGCATGATGACGAACGTAAATGCCGAATTTAACAAGCCATATACAAATGAAGAGCTTACGGAGAAGATAAAAATTGAATCTACTGACGAATCTCAAATAATAACAATTATTGCCCATGAAAAATCACCAGAACAAGCAGCGCTACTTGTAAATACGTATGCCGCTATATTTCAGAAGGAAATTAAGGCACTGATGCAACTAGAAAATATCAAAGTGTTGAAAGATGTTTCGGCTGGAAAAGACACTAAGAAAGTTAGACCCAATCATTTATTTTATTTTATTCTATCGCTTGTCTGTGGTCTTCTCCTTTGCGTAATCATCATCATTACCCGGGAAATTTATTTCACTAAAATGGATAATGTACCGAAGACAGAGAAAGCAATGGACATGCCCAATTTAGGAACAATCCCATTTATGGATAAACGTCTATTGAGTCAGGTGCACAATGACGGCCCACCAGGAAGTCTATTTGCGCATATAAACTTACCTGACTGTGTAATTGAAGAGTATCGGAGGCTTAGAGGGAACGTAGAATATCTGTTAAAAGGACAAGATATGAAAACAATTATGATTACTAGCTCTTCTACTGGGGATGGAAAATCGACGATTAGTGGAAATCTAGCAATGATTATGGCCATGAATGGAAGAAAAACGATTTACATTGATGCAGATTTACGGAAATCTACGGGTAGAACCTTGTTTAATCTACCAAAAAGAAAAGGCCTTACTTCAGCCATTTCCGGGCATGAAGCATTCGATAGTATCATCCAAGAAACTGAAATAGACAATTTGTCTTTTATGAGCGCTGGTCCACTGCCGCTAAACCCGACAAAGTTTTTATCATCCAGCCAAATGAAAGAGTTACTTGAGCATCTAGCAAGAAAATATGATCTTATTATTATCGACTCACCGCCGTTACTCGTTTCTGATGCAGTCACACTGTCTTCTATTGTGGATGGTTGTCTATTCGTCATCGACGCAAAAAGTACGAAAGAAGAGCTAGCTGTGAAAAGTGTGGCGCAGCTGAGAAAAGTAAACGCACCTCTATTAGGAACAGTGTTGAATAGAACAGACCCCGCTAAAAGCGACACTTATTATTGAAGATGGAGAAAGGTAGTGGCAGCTATTGTAATTGATATACACAATCATATACTCCCAGGGATTGATGATGGTCCACAAACTGAAGAAGAAGCCATTGAATTAGTAAAAACTGCAGCTGCAATTGGAATTACGCATATTATTGCCACGCCACATCATCGGAATGGCAAATTCAATAATAACGCATCAAACATTCAGTACTTAGTAAATAAATTAAACCAGCAGCTAATCAGCCAAGGTGTCCCCGTGACAATTTTAGAAGGTATGGAAATTCAATTGTATGAAAATCTACTGAGTGAACTTACTGACAGCTTGCTACCACTTGCAGGGAGTAAAAAGTATATGCTCATCGAATTACCTAAAAATCAACTTCCACATTTTACAGCCCCTATTTTTTTTGAAATGCAACTTAGAGGATATATACCAATTATCGCGCATCCAGAAAGAAATACCATCATTAGAAGTGATCCAAGTCAACTGTTTGAATTAGTCAATCGAGGTGCTCTTGTACAAGTTAACGCGTCAAGCATTACAGGTGCGAACGGAGGCGCGCAGAAAAAATTCGCTTTGAAGTTATGTAAAAATCATTTAGTTCATTTTATTGCGTCTGATGCACATCATTATAAAAAAAGACCGTTCCTTTTACAATCTGCTTTTGAACGCCTTCAACGTAAGATGTCACCTGACTTTGTTGATTATGTGAGACAAAATGCACGACATGTAGTAAACGGTACTGAGTTTCACAGCTTACCTCCAATTCAACCGAAATAATGGAATTACTGTTTCATCCAGAGCTTATCACTCGCTAAGGTGGGGGGACCCTATATGAAAATTGTTCAAGTCATTACCCGGATGGATACGATTGGTGGGGCCCAACTACATGTGAGGGATCTTTGTATTGCTTTAATGGAGAAGGGACATTCCGTTTATGTTGTGACAGGAGGGAATGTGACACTTTATAAAGAGCTCGACACCATTCATTGTCAATCGCTAATACGCAATCTTAACGTCGTTGCGGATATAAAAGCATTTGTAAAAGTACGTCACATAATAAAAAACATACAACCAGATATAATTGCCACACATTCATCGAAAGCAGGAGTGATTGGTAGGCTTGCTGGCTGGTCGCTTCGTATCCCGACAATTTTTACTGCACATGGATGGTCGTTTACAGAAGGAGTAGAAGCAAAAAAGAAAAAAGCATATCGAATCATTGAAAGATGGATGGGACGTATAACGGGCGGAGTCATCACGGTTTCGGAATACGATAAGCAATTGGCTGTTAAGCATAAAGTTTTGCCGCAGGAAAAGCTACTGACGATTCATAACGGAGTGCATGAAACAGTACGATTAAGAGAGAGTAGACAGCCAGAAAATCGGTTAACGATGGTGATGGTTGCCAGATTCGCACCACCAAAGCGACAGCTTGAATTGCTAAAAGCCTTAACCAAATTACAGCAGTTTGAGTGGGAGATGTTGTTTGCGGGTGAGGGCCCAACGCTAAAGGAAGCACAATGCTTTGTGGACAGTGAGGGACTGAATGATCGGGTCCAGTTTTTAGGTAATCGGCATGATATCGCAGCGATTTTACAGAAGTCTGACATTTTTCTGTTGCTTTCTGATTGGGAGGGGCTTCCCCTTAGCATCTTGGAAGCCATGCAATGCGGTTTACCAATTGTTGCTTCGGATGTTGGAGGTGTGCATGAAGCAGTGAAACCTTCAGTGAATGGTTATTTAATTCCTCCAAAAGATGAAGTTGAGTTAGTACGTACACTCACTGCATTACTCACGAGTTCAACACTTCGATTACAGATGGGAGAGCAAAGTAGATTGCTTTATAAGCAGCATTTCACATTTGAACAAATGTATGACAAGACATTTGCATACTATGAAAAGATAATCGAATGATTATAGACTATCGCTAAGGAAGGAGATGTTGAGTATGAAAGTATTAGTGACGGGTGGAGCAGGATTTATCGGATCACATGTAGTTGAAGAATTAGTAAACCATCACTTTGAAGTTGTGTTAGTCGATAATTTAGTGACTGGATCTCTCGACAATCTATTAAATACTGTGAAAATATATCAGTTCGATATTAATGACCAAGAAATCGAGTATGTATTTGAAAGGGAAAGGCCGGACTATGTTATCCACTTAGCTGCGCAGGTCTCGGTTACAGCATCTATGAATAATCCTTTTTTTGATTTACAGACGAATATGGTTGGTACGGTTAAACTGATTTCTCTTGCGAAAAAATACAATGTGAAAAACTTTATATTTGCCTCTTCAGCAGCCGTCTACGGTGAGCCAGCTTATCTTCCAATTGATGAAAATCATCGTCTCCATGCGCTGTCCTTTTATGCACTTTCGAAATACTCAGCGGAGAAATATATTGAATTATATGATGCAATATATGGTGGGAATAGCTGTATTTTACGTTTTTCAAATGTTTATGGGCCGAGACAGAATGCCGATGGAGAAGCGGGTGTCGTCTCCATCTTCATTAGAAAATTAGTACGTGGGGAAAATGTTGAAATGTTTGGTGGCTACCAAACAAGAGATTTTATTTATGTGAAAGATGTTGCGAAAGCTTGTCGCCTAGCAATCGAGGGGGAGCATAAAGGAATTTATAATATTTGTTCAGGAATAGAAACGTCAATTGAAGGCCTGTTAACGCAGATTTTTGAGGAGACAGGGGTAACGAAAATACCAGTCTATCAACCAATAAGAGTCGGAGAGATTGAGAGAAGTGTGTTGGACAATAGCAAAGTGTCTAGTTCCTTTGACTGGTTTTCTCATTATTCTTTGCAGGAAGGTTTACATGAAACAGTTCATTATTATTCAACAGTCTCAAGTTCGAAGTTATCTATGAAGTGATAAAGGGAGGAAAAAATGAAACTCATTACAATTACATCGGTAGATCAACTGAAGGATTATAAAAATGATTGGTCTTTCATTTTGGAGAGTATTGACAATACAAATCCATTTATCGAATTTGAATGGTTGTATGAATGGTGGAGTTATTTAGGTGAGGGGAAAAATATTGAAATCATTGCTGTTCAACATAACAATCGTTTTGTTGCATTTTTTCCCTTTATGTATACCCAAAAAGGGCTCGGTTATGAATATAATTTTATGGCGCTTGGACAGGCCAATTACATGGATTTTATTGCGGATGCATCTATTTTGGATCAGGCAATTGAGTTAGTACTTGACTACCTGCTTGAAACGAAGAAACGGGTATTGTTCAACTTACACGGGTTATTAGAAAGTAGTCAGACACCTAAAAGTTTAGTGGCCTACTTGGAGAAGCGGGGCATAGAAAATCGTACTTATCGAATTGTAACCCCTTTTGTTGACTTGGAAAATATCCAACTCGATGACTATATGAAAGAGAGAAAGACACTACACGGTCTGGATAGAAGGCAAAAAAGACTACGGTCTTTAGGGACAGTTAAGCTTGAAACGAGTCGTCCCGAAGAGATGGATACGATTTTTCATCTGCATAATAAAAGATGGGAGAAGAAAAATGATACAAGTGGATTTACGAGTCAGGAGAAAAGGCAATTCTTTAGGAAACTAGCTGAAAATACGACAGGAGCTATGCGTGTACGAATTGAATCTCTTTACTTAGAGGATAGGCTCATTGCCTTCACTTACGGATTTAAATGTCGAGGAAGGTATATGGGGTATGTGCTAGGACATGACGATGCCTTCGATTATTTTAGCCCAGGTCGCATACTTGTTAAAGAGAAAATCAAGAAAAGTGTCAATAGTTCAACGAAAATTTTAGATATGAGTATTGGTTATGAGCCTTATAAATTCGAATGGAATACGGGTCTGGATCATACGATAAGAATGGCTTTTTCTTCAAATACTATACGAGAAAAAGGGAAAAGGAATCTCATATGGGGGAAAGAGTGGCTGCTCTCTGGGATTAAAAAAAGTAGGAAAGCCGTGTTGTTTAGACGTAATACAGTCGGGAAAATTAAATATATTTTGAGGAATCTACGCTCAACTAAAACGTTCAAGAAGGTGACACCCGACATCATGAACGGTATCAATTCCATAAGAAAATTCTTTTATGAACAGCGGCAGCATATGGTTTTAAAAATGAATGTACACTCGGATTCTGCGCTCGTCACTTATAAAACATTTACACCTTTAACGATAAAAATGGTATTTGCGAGTAACGATTTTGAAGATGATGAAATGAAGGAAATAGGAAATAGGCTGTACCGTGGATTTACCGGTTATTCTACCGAAAAACAGTTGTCTTTTGATACGATTTGTTGGATTAATCCAAATGTCTTGCGAATAGATGCAATCTCTTATCTTACCCAATTACGGAAGGGCAGTGTCTATATCGATAAGTGGAACTTAGATAATATCATGGATATATGTGCATTCGTAAAGAGTGATTATAAAGCAAAAACAATCGTTATAGACTTGGAAAAGCCAGATAAGAAAAGAGTGGCATTTTTAAGGAGTAAGGGTTTTTTCATAGATAAAGAGGTTTCGAACCGGACAATCTTCGGCTTTAGGTCATCTACTGTTGTAGATGGCAAGGGGTAAATGATTAAAAAACAACTAGCGGAGAAGGGGCAACTCATCGAAACGATAAAAAAAACAGCAGCACTATTAATGATCATAACGGTTCTATCCAAAGTGTTTGGGTTTCTCCGTGATATTACGCTGACCTATTTTTATGGAGCTTCTGTCACGACGGATGCCTATTTCATTTCCATTTCAATTACAACTATATTATTCAGTGTAGTGATGACGGGAATTTCATCAGGATATATCCCGCTCTACAAAGAAATTGAAAATACGAGCGGTGAAAAACAAGCACTGAATTTTACGAACAGATTACTGACGGTTATCCTGCTTATCACAACTGTACTTCTTCTTGTAGGTTTTTTATTTTCAAATCAACTCGTGACGCTATTCGCGTTAGGTTTTACGGAAGAAACAAAGAGAATGGCGGTTCTCTTCACGCGTATCAGCTTAGTGGGTATCTATTTTACAAGCCTTACCCAGCTACTTGCAAGTTATCTCCAGGTCAATGGGAAATTTACGACAGCTGCCATGCTAGGGTTTCCTTTCAATTTCATCATTATTCTCTCCATCGTCATCAGTGCACAAACACATAGTATTGGTTTAGCAATTGGTAGTATTGTTGCTGCACTGGCTCAATTGCTATTTTTACTGCCCTCCCTTTCAAAAATGAAATATCGGTATTCTCCTGTAGTTCCATTTCTAGATGAAAATATAAAGAAAATAGCATTATTTGTATTACCAATCACAATGGGGATGTCTGTTGATCACATTAATTCCATAGTAGATAAAACACTAGCATCCAAGATTGTAGAAGGTGGGATTTCTGCACTAACATATGCCAGTCGGTTAAATGATTTCGTTCATGGGATATTTGTTCTGTCATTTATCGCTATTCTATTTCCACATTTATCAAAAATGGCTGCTGAAAAAAGTATGGAAGAATTGAAGAGGTCGATGCGTGAGGTTCTTTCAAGTGTGATCCTGCTAGTCGTGCCGGCAAGTCTAGGCATCATGATCATGGCTAAACCAATTATTCAATTGCTTTTCGGTCGTGGACAATTCGATGAGCCAGCCATTTTGTTAACGTCAGAGGCATTGTTTTTCTATTCCATAGGTATGATAGGTTACGGCATCCGGGAAATCTTATTGCGTACTTTTTATTCACTCCAAGATATGGTAACCCCGATGGTCAATGCTGCTATTGCAGTGGCTCTGAATATCGTATTGAATATCATTTTATCGGCTTATATGGGGCTGAATGGATTGGCACTAGCAACAAGTATTTCGGCACTTATTAGTGTTGCACTCCTATGCACCAGTCTTCGAAGAAAGATTGGTCCACTGGGCTTGAAAAGTATGGCCATCACGTTTTCGAAAGTATTGATGGCGTCAGGAGTTATGGGAGGGGTCATTGTGCTATTGAATGGCTATGTATGGCTTCAGATGAACGATTTTTTGAAAATGATGGTCATTGGACTCGTAGGATGTAGTCTCTATTTCTTTTTATTGACAATTTTAAAAGTGAAGGAATCGAAAGAATTCCTTACTTTTATGCGAAGGAAGTTACGTTTATGAGAATTATGATGGCAAGATCAAATCCAGTCAATCCTGATCCACGCGTTGAAAAGGAATTGAACACGTTACTGACATATGGCTATGATTTAAGGGTTCTAGCATGGGAAAGAAATTTGGGACAAGCTATTGAAAAAAGAGATGTTGTATCGCTAGATAATGGACAGGTACAGATTGATTTATTCCACAAAGAGGCATTATTCGGGCGAGGAATTATTAATTTGTGGTCTCTGTTATTATTTCAACTTTTCTTATTAAAAAAACTGATTCATTACCGCAGGGATTACGATGTGATTCATGCATGTGATTTTGATACAGTCATTCCAGCATTTATTGTATCGAAAATCTTTCGTAAAAAGTATGTATATGATGTGTTCGATTATTATGTCGATGCGTTTAGGGTTCCAACAATCTTGAAGCCTGTCATTGAAGGTCTGGATATTCGGATGATTAACAAGGCAGATGCCGTCATTATTGTGAATGAAAGTAGAATCGAGCAAATACGAAAGAGCGTACCTAAGAGTTTGTGGATCATTCATAATTCTCCAGATAGGTTACCAATCGTAAATTGTGGATTTGTTCCTCTGGGTAATCTAAATAAGAAATTGAAGTTTGTTTATGTTGGCGTATTATCGAAAAGTCGTTTTCTACTCGAAATCGCTGAAGTAATCGCTAAGTGTAAGGATGTTGAACTTCATATCGGTGGTTTTGGCGATTTAGAGAGTTTTTTTAAAAAGCAAAGTCTGGCATATGACAATATTTTTTATTATGGCAAATTGGACTATGAGTCGACCCTCGCTTTAACCAAGCATTGTGATGTGATGCTGGCCATTTACAATCCTTTAGTGCCGAATCATCGTTTTTCATCACCTAATAAATTATATGAAGCGATGTTATTGAAGAAACCAATTATCGTTGCAGAACAGACAGGAATTGATGAAATCGTTACAGCCAATCATACCGGATTTGTTATTGCTTATGACAAGCTTAGTTTAATGAATCTGATCGAACAACTTCTTCAAACAAATCCCAATGAGTTTCTGGAAATGGGTATTCGATCGCATCGTTTATATGTAGAAAAATATGCATGGTCCATTATGGGAGAACGGTTAATACGTCTATATGAACAACTCTAAAAAGGAATGACAGCTGATGAAGATTTTAATTGTAGGATACAACTTATCAATGGGAGGAATTCAACGGGCCCTCATCAACACATTAGACATATTAGCGGCGGATCATCGCAATGAGATTGATTTATTTCTGTTTGCTCACAAAGGAGAGTTAGCGGAGGAACTACCTAAAAATGTGAATGTAGTTTCCAGTAACTACTTATTGATGCTGACAGCTACACCGTTCTCGGAAGTAATAAAGAATGGTAGCCTATTCGACAAAATGATGAGGATCTTATTAACGCTATTTGTTAGGCTCGTTGGATCGTCCTTCTATTTTAAAATACTCTTTTCATTACAGAAAAAAAAGCAACCGTATGAGGTGGCGATTTCCTATTTTAACGACGTCCCGCAAGGCTATTTTAATAGAGGGAGTAATCAATACGTCATCGAAAATGTCATTGCGGATAAGAAAATTGCTTGGATTCATACAGATCCGATTAAAGCGCAATTTAACCGAGAGAGTTGTCTAAATAGCTACCGGGACTTTGACACGATTGTTAACGTATCGAAAGCTGGAAAGGAGCAATTCGATCGATTTCTTCCCGAATATGAACACAAGTCGGCAGTAGTCTATAACTTTTTTCCATATAACCTGATTCAAAATCGAGCTGATGAGTTTGTGCCCATGTACAGATTGGATAGGACTCATTTCGTCACAGTTGCTCGCATTGATAATGCTACGAAGCGGATAGATCGCATTATAGAGGTCGTGCATCTCTTGAAGAGTGCTGGATACGTCGATTTTAAATGGTGGCTCGTAGGAGATGGCCCGGATTGGGATAAGAATTATGCACTTGCTGACAAGTATGGTGTATTGGATTTGCTTGTGTTTATGGGGGAAAAGATGAACCCCCTTCCCTATATTAAGCAGGCAGACGCTTTCGTCTTAGCGTCTGATTATGAAGGCTATCCTATGGTTGTTGGTGAGGCTCTTGCTTTAGGAATACCAGTCATCACGACTGCATATGCTTCTGCGGAAGAACAGCTTACTAATGGAGTGAATGGAATTATTGTTGAGACAGATACGCAAGCATTGTTTGATGCGTTGAAAGCGGTTCTTGACGATCAAAATATTCTCGTAGGCTTACAAGATGGGAGTCGGAAAAATAGAGGAAGCAATGAGGTCGCGATAGGACAGCTTCAGGATGTTTTATAGTAGGGACCTATTTTTTCGTGCGTAGACGGGGAGGAGGAAAAAGGTGAATCGGGCGATTCCAAGTAGCGTACTGATTATGGTAGCTGCATTATCCGTATTGGCCAAACTAATAAGTGGTCATAACTTATTTTTGGTCCTTTTTTTACTCGTGTCTTGCTATGGAATCATGAAAGAAAAGGTAGAAGGTAAAATTATTTTCCTGCTGTTTTTCTCTACATGGATATACGTATTGAAATTAGATGGAGATCGTTTTTCCTTTTTCCATATCATTCAAGTCGTCTACTTGATGTCCTGTTTATTTTCGATGCTGAACAATAAAATACGTGTTAGTCTAACTGTCATCATGGGATTTCTGTTTTTTGTTCTTTATATTTTGCTGACTTCAGGTTTCGCATCGAACAGCAATCTGCTTGTTATTATTGGATTCCTGCTGAATTTCTTGACGATAGCAGTAGCTACTGCGACGCTCACCGAGAATGCTTCTTATGAAAGATATGTGCTTTCCTATGCTTCAGGTCTTGTATTTTCCGGCTTTGTTGCCCTACTTGGTCGTTGGGTACCCCAAGTGGAACAATATATTCAAAATAGGGGTGAAACCTATACGTTATACGAGAATAATCACTTGTACACTCGATTTAGCGGACTGGATGTAGACCCTAATTATTTTTCTTTGCAAGTATTAGTTGCGATTGCGCTTCTGCTTGTTATTTCTGGATATAAAAAACAACTTTTAAAAGAAAGTGTCCTCATAATAGCTTTGACTTTTATGGGCTTACTTACACTGTCTAAAATGTTTTTGCTCATGCTGATTGTCATCTTGATTTACATGTGCCTCATATATGTCACGTCTAAATATAGAAGTGTTATGAAGTATTTATTTGCTTTGACGGTCATTATTTTCGTTGCCATGCCATTTGGATTACTTGATTTTATCGTTGTGACCCTTGCACGTTTTTCAGAACAAGGGGGCACGGTCGTTTCGGTCACAACGGGTAGATCATCTTTATGGTTAGCTTATATCCAAGAAATCATTACGAATCCACGTATTTTTCTAATCGGAAATGGTATTGGAACGGGTTTTTTAGACGGCTATGCTGCGCATAATATGTATTTGTCTTATTGGTATTTCACAGGATTTCTTGGCATTGTCGCATTACTTGTTTTTGTTGGCTATTCATATAAGCATATGAATAAAACAGCGGAGGGCTCCATTAAAAAGGCTAAGCGAGTGTTAAATAGCTTGCCCTTATTCGTAGTCATTGTGGCAAATTTCTCACTGGACTCCATTGTAATGGACTTTTTCCCGCTAGTTTTGTTCCTGTCTTTGTTATCCCTGATTCATGTAAAAGTCTAGATATGGAGGCGGTTTATATTTTATTATGTGGGAGGGAATTACTTTATCTATTGAAAGCCCAACATGCAATTATGCTTATCTTTACCTATACACAGGTTCAGCGACTGAAGCCCCTTTATTACCCTATATCTATTACAAATGGTGATGGTTTGATGAAAATATGAGTAAACAAGGAATCTTCATCGTTTCTCTAGATTTTGAATTAAACTGGGGTGTCCATGATGTTTACACGTCAGGAAAGTATCAAGAAAATATCTTAGGTGTTCGGCAAGCCATACCAAAAATATTAGAGCTGTTCCAGCATTTCGATATTCATGCAACATGGGCGACTGTAGGTATGCTTTTTTTTGATAACAAGAAAACGCTACTGGCAAACCTACCTAATCTCTATCCGAGTTATACGAATGTAGCTTTGTCGCCATATGACAAACTGGAGAGCCTTGGAGAAAACGAAGAACAGGATCCATTGCATTTTGGTGCTTCATTGATAAATGAAATCATGGATTACCCGAATCAGGAATTGGCAACCCATACTTTTTCACATTATTATTGTTTGGAAGCTGGACAGACTGCGGAGCAATTTGAAGCGGATGTAAAAGCTTCCGTACAGATCGCTGAAGAAATTGGACAGTCTACCCAATCAATCGTATTTCCGAGAAACCAAATTAACAATGATTATTTACACGTTTGCAAAGCGAACGGTATTCAAAGTTTTAGGGGGCATGAAGACAGTTGGGTCTATCAAGTTGGTCCGTATCATAAGGAAGGGATTTTGAAGAGAATGCTTAGGCTGGCTGACTGTTATATACCTATTTTCGGTGATCATACGTATCGGATTGATGAAGTAGCGACTGAACCCATTGTCAACTTACCATCGAGTTGTTTTTTAAGGCCATATCATGCTAGCCTGAAAAGTTTCGATTCATTACGTTTAAGAAGAATTAAAAAAAGTATAACGAATGCCGCGAAAAAGGGAGAAGTATTTCATCTTTGGTGGCATCCACATAATTTTGGTAAAGACATCGATAGCAATATTCGTTTTTTGTCGGAAGTCCTGATCCACGTGGCTGCAATGAGAGATCAATACGGTCTAACAAGCCTTACGATGGCGGAGGCTTCAACGCTTGCTTTACAGGTAAAGGATTCACTCACTCTCAAGGGCGATTAATTCGAGAATGGACATTGTTAATATACGAGTGATATTTTCTAATCGCTGTTCGCTCAATTTATCGATAGTGTCATTAGCTGAATGGTAGGCTTTCTCCAAAGGGAAATGAGTAAACATGACTGCGTCAATGGCTACATTATGGAAGGCTGAATGATCACTTTGAGCAGAAGATGCAAGAGATAAAGTTTCGCCAAATAGATCCACATTCGCTTTGTTGCCTATCTTCGTCGCGGTGTTTGGCATGCCGTCTACCGTAAACATCGTTAGAGGTCCGGCATCTGCGCTACCGACCATGTCCAGGTTAAACATAGCAATTGTCCGCTCAATTTCATCTGCTGTCATTTCATTGACATAATTTTGAGAGCCTGCTTGTCCATTTTCTTCCGAGCCAAAAAAGATGAAGCGAATTTCAGACTGGGTCGGTGTATCTTTTATGATGCGAGCGATTTCAAGCAATACAGCAGTCCCACTTGCATTATCACTTGCTCCTGGTGATAGAACGACGGAATCATAATGTGCCCCTATCACAATAATATCGTCAGTTGATGGGAGCCTATCAGTAGTTTTTTTTGTGACAATGAGATTTTGAGATTCGGGCTTATCTACTGTGGAACTTTGTAAAGTAAAGGTTTGTACATCAACTTCATACCCATACTGTTCAAGTTGTGTCGATAAGAATGCAGCAGCTATCCGTTCGGATTCCGTGCCAGCTATGCGAGGTTCTTTCGTTAGTTCTTGAATAGATGCATAGAGTTGTTCGCTATCTATAAGTCTTAACACAGCCGATTCTGTATCAGTTAACTGACGTCCGACTTCTGCTGGAGATGAACAGGCTGAAAGGATGAAGATGAGTGAGAAAAGCAGTATTTTACGTAGCAACCGAATCCCCTCCACTGTAGTTTAGGAAATTGTACCATGGTTTAAGGAAAAGAAAGAATGTAATCAAAAAGTGACAAAACTAGTGGAAAAAGAACAAGGCTAAGTGGATTACTTAGCCTTGACTCGTCATAATCTTCATTTTTTCTTCTTCGAATAAGGCCTCACCATTAATCCCATCTCTTTGCGTTCCTTATTGAGCTCCTTATAAAGTGAGACCATCATACAGATGATGACGAAGGAAAAAGGCAACGCGGCAATAATCAATGCATTTTGTAGAGCAGTCAAACCATTAGCTGATAGGAGGATGATCGCAATTGCTGCTTGCGCAATTCCCCACGTCAGTTTGACGACATTCGGTGGTTGAAGTGAACCGTATGTCGTTTGCATGCCGAGAACGAATGTGGCCGAGTCAGCCGATGTGATGAAAAAGATCGCGATGAGCAGGATGGCGATAATCGATAACAGCATCGACATAGGTAGTTCATGGAAAATAGCGAAAAGGGTCTCTTCGGTTAGGAGGTTGGTTAAATCCACGCCTTTTATTTGGACATCCATTGCAGTAGAGCCGAAAACTGAGAACCAGAAAAAACTGAGTAAAGTCGGCAATAACAGGACGCCTGTAAGGAATTCACGTATGGTTCGCCCGCGGGATACACGGGCGATGAATATGCCGACAAAGGGAGACCAGGAAATCCACCAGGCCCAATAGAAAATCGTCCAGTCATTAATCCATGCTCGGTTGCTATCATCGAGTGGTGCAGCGCGGAAACTCATACGTGGTAAGTTTTGAATGTAAGAGCCGATGGTATCCGTGAATGTATCGAAAATCAACAGCGTTGGTCCGAGAATAATCATTAGAATGAGCAGTATTGCCGCCAGTACCATATTCGCATTGGATAAATATTTGATGCCTTTACTGATACCTGACCAAGCGGAAGCAATAAAGAGAATGGTGACGACGATGATAATGATGAGTTGAACAGAGAAGCTGATAGGTAAGTCAAATAGATAAGCCAGACCACCGTTAATTTGAATGGCACCAAAACCAAGTGTCGTTGCTACACCTATGACGGTTGCGAATACGGCGAGTACATTGACGATTGTGCCGGACGTACCATCCATCCGATTGCCAAATAGCGGTTTCAACGTTGCAGATATTAACCCAGGCTCACCTTTGCGGAATTGGAAATAGGCGAGTGACATAGCAACGATTGCATAAATGGCCCAGGCGTGAATCCCCCAATGGAAAAAGGTGTAACGCATCGATTCACGAAAAGCGGCATCTGTACCAGGTTGTTCTGTTGCAGGATTTATTGCAAAGTGAGATAGCGGTTCAGCTGCGCCCCAGAAAACGAGTCCTATTCCCATCCCGGTTGAAAATAGCATCGCAAACCAGCTCATCCGGGAATACTCGGGTTTTTCATCTGGCTTACCAAGTGTAATTTGCCCCATTGGACTGAAGATAAAGAACAGGCAGAACAGAACGATACCTGTGACGAAAAGCAAATAATACCAGCCGAATGACGATGTGATAAAGTTCTTCATATTGCCGGTTACACTTTCAAAGCTTTCGGGTGCTAATGCCCCATACAACACTGCAATACAGACAAGCCCAAGCGTAATCCAGAATACATTTGAAGTTTTTTTCATCTGTCCACCCATATTCCCTATGTAATAATGATGCGAGTTGTACAGAGTAATCTTGTCCATTATTTGTAGTGGGTATGCACTTCTTTTTATTTCTATTTCTATTCTAAACAGGAGCTATGTTAAACAGCTATCAAATAATTAATTACAGCCAAAGCTCCTGAAGGAAGAGAGGCGACGATCTATCAAATTATAAAAGTTGATATGGAATATACGGGTATCAAAATCAGTTAGTCACAAGTCGGACACCTGATGATCTACCTGCGTTTAATCGTGAATCATTACAACGTAACTATATACTTGGCATTTCGAATTGGGCTTCAATGTGACAATCTTCTTATAAGATGAGTGAATTTAGCAATGGAGCGACAAAGGTGAGCAGGTGTAATCTTATTTATGTAAATCGGTCAGTAAAGTGTAGAGAAATGAAGAGAACAATCTTTTTAGGGGGGATTTCTATGGAAATATCTAGTATTATTGAGAGGTGTGAAATCAAACTTGATTGTTCATTAAAAGGGTAAATTTGGTGTATGGTGTTCGTGAAAAGGAAATACAATGAGTAATGCATAAAATCAATGTTATTTACATTTTGCTATGGAGGTACTTATGAAAACTCACTATTATTTAGGTTGGTTTGATCATTTTTTTTCGGAGAATCTGAGTAAGGTGTTACAGGAGGATATCACTGACAGAAAATCGCTTGCTATGATAAGCTCGAATCCATCTAATTATGAAGATGTTGGTGCGACCGAACGCTCATGGCTCGATCAGGTAGGCATTATGTTTGATAAGTATCATGTAATTAATGAACGCGTACAGAAGGAAGATGCTCAAATGATTATCCAAAATGCTTCCGTCATTTTCTTGTTGGGTGGCAATATTCTTAATCAAAATCGTTTTTTAGTGGAATATGAATTATCGGATTCGATTAAAAAAAGCAGTGCCGTTGTGATGGGCGCAAGCGCTGGAGCCATCAACATGTCCGCTAAATGGTTATGCTCGAAAAACTTTGGAGATGAAGTTGAAATAAGCACTGTTTACGATGGAATTGGTCTTGACGATTTTTCTGTCCTGTCTCATTTTGATTTTGAAAATAACATTGCGCTAGTTCAAAGTGAACTGTCTCCTTTATCGGAAGAAATAAATATTTATGCATCGAATAAAGATTGTGCTGTACGTGTAAAGGAAGGCAACATCGACATTTTAGGTGATGTCTATTTAATTTCCCACTCCAAGATTCAGAAATTGGATGAGACGCTTTAGTTGTGGTGAATGGCTATGGCTTAATGGAATGCATTTCTTTATGCAAAGCTTCTATTTAAAATTCTGCGAAGTTAATTATTCCGTTCAGTTGAGTTGTGCAAGATGTAAATTAAAGCACGAATTAGACCGCCAATTCGCATATGAATTAAACAAGCAAAAATAATTATTATAAGGTGAAAATACCGTATTAAAACTACTGCTAATTCAGTGGCCAAATTGAAGGGGAATGGAGATGAAAAGATGGGATTTATTCAATCGAAAAAAACACTGAAAATAATTCAGCGTTTTCATTTTTATAAGTACTATTTTCTTCGTCCTTCTTCAACTAAAGTACCCGTGAGTTGTAGAACTTAGGTTTTATTGTCCTAATTGGAGAAAATAATTCCTTATATCTTTTGGCAATTCATCGACTGCAAGCACTTCTAACTTTTTTGTACCTGGTGAAGTCATAATCGCAAAAGTTCTTTCATCATATTCAAAAAAAGTGAATTGACCTACACGATTTGGAGACGTATCCAAACTATTTATAAACTCAAAATCTGCTTCCTTAAAATTATCTTCATACCCGTCTAACATTAACTTCTTTACGTCTTCAAAGTCATTTGCAAATGAAATTGCTTGATATAGTTCTAACGAATTTTTAGGTGTATAGAAAACTTCATAATACGTTGCTCCACCAACTATCACTAAAACTAATAGTGAGAAAGCAATTCGATTTTTTAATGTATTTTTCTTAGAAATCTCCACGCTATTAACTTCCCCCTTCTAATCCCAACTGTACAACAAAAGTTACCTGTTCTTATTGAACTAAGCTGCTCCTTTAGTTCAATAAAGAAAAAGAGTCGTCAAAACAGTTCTGATCCCCACGTTAGTTTAAGAAAAATAGAGACGCTTATTCACAAATTGAACCAGTTCCCTGATGAATAAAACATTTCATTGTCCTGATTAATCAATAGTTTTGATGAGTTTACTTTCCTCTTTTTTGAAATATATCAATTACTGATACAACAAAGAGGTATAACGCAGCGAGGAAGAAGAGAAGTGGAAATGATTTAGAAATCAAAATATCTCTTTTTAGAAATTCACTGAATGAAATCCACATCGCTAACGCAGATAAAACTAAAGAAACCCAAGTTTTCATTTTTAAACACGGCCTTTCTCGTACATCACAAACTGGTCCGATTGTTGAACACAGGTTAAACAATTCTTCAACTAAACTGGCATGTGGGCTGAACAAGATAAAGAGCATTTTTAGCGCCACAATGATCTTCAAGTAAAGCCTCTGTTAGTTTAAGTTTAATAATTCACAAACTATTAAATACCCTACTTAATTTATTCTCCATCTGTTTCAACCGTAGAACGGGAACGGAGATTGAGATACTCTGTTGCTTGAGTAGCACCATCATTTCCCAAAGCCTGAATAGTAATGTGGTCGAGGAATATCCTATCACCGAATTCCCATGTAATGAACCAACCATCACTCCCATCTATGTCGTAACCAATAAGTGTTCTTTCAGCCCAAGTCCCTGTTCCCGTTTCAGTTATCCAAAAGAGTATTGTTTCAACATTTTCTACATCCGCAGAAATAGTCATTGTATTAATACCTTCTGGGACAAAATGCCAAACATGTTCCTTTTCTAAATCTGTATCAACCTTTAGAATTCGAGCTTCGTAATTTTCTATACTTTCTCCTAGTCGATTTTCTTCTTGAACGGATGAATCATCATCTATACTTTCTTCTTGTTGACCTTCGACGATATTACATGCAGCGAGAACTAGTATTACCAATAAAAATAGAACAAATATTATATTTTTTGTCATATTTATCCTCACCGAATTACTTTAGATAAGACATATATTCTTCTCGCACTAAACTGCTACGTAAGATCAATAAGAAATAATTTCTTTGTGCTATTATACCAAAAATACATATAAATTCCTTCCTATTTTAAAAATGAACCTCTTGTCTGATTAGGAATTGGAAGTCTTTTTATTATTTCGTCCAACAATGAACGTTCGTTGTTTTCTAGAACATAAAAAAGCACTGCGAATGAAGTGCTTTTTTATGTTCTAATATGATGTTATTTGGCTTGTTATTTGATCTGTTATTTTCTTTTTTATACGAGTGAACTGAACGGGTTAGTTGTAAATGGAATTACTTTTTTATGCCTTTTATTAAAAACAAGTGAACCGATCAATTTGACTCAAGCTAATCCCTGTATACTCCCATCTTCTTTGTCTACTGCGCCATCTGTAGCCTGCAACGGAAGTGCGCCCCACAAAGACTGGAAAGAACCAAAAGCCTTGTCTTCTGGATAACCACACATATGTCTGGCGATAGAGACAACCGCGAATGGCGCCTGGATCGACTGCGAATGTCTGTGTAGTCGGATAAGCAGGGATGGTGTTCGGTGGTGGGGATGTTGGACCTTGTTGACCGGGTGATTGACCTGGCGGACGTCCCGGAGGTCCAAACCCTGGAGGCCCTTGGTTAGGTGGGAATCCTGGCGGTCCAAATCCTGGTGGTCCTTGGTTAGGCGGGAATCCAGGAGGTCCAAATCCCGGCATTCCTTGGTTGGGCGGTCGACTCTGCATGGGGGCGAATGCCTGCATGGCGTGCCCGGACATATCTTGTTCTAGTGAAAGATCCCGCATGTCATAGCCCACTATACCCTGCTGAGGAGAAAATCCTTGCATATCATACCCCATCATTCCATGCTGGGGGGAGACACCTTGCATATCAAAGCCCATCATTCCCTGTTGTGGCGAGAATCCTTGCGTGTCATAACCCATCATACCTTGCTGTGGAGAGAACCCTTGCATTCCATATCCCATCATCCCGCTGCCAGCCCCGTATCCTGGCATGCTTTGAGCGTTATTTCCCTCATATCCCTCGGGTAAACGCGGAGACCATTGCTGCTCTCCTTGCCCACCCGGTTGCATGTTGACCATCTATTCACTCCTTCCAACTGATTCCATCTAGTCTATGCGACAATAGATGAAATGGAATGGACGCTGATTTTTTTCGCGAATTTCACGCAAACTTTTTCATGTTTCACAGGTCTAATGAATAACAGGAAATGAGGTGGGGTTTTGACAGACACGGAATTGGTAGAGCAGGCCATCACAGGAGATGATGATGCTTTCCTGTCGCTAATGTTGAAACATAAAGATGCGCTTTACCGAACGGCACTAGCTTATTTGAAAAATCGAGATGATGCACTCGAAGCGGTTCAAGAAGTGACATTTCGTGCGTATGAAAAAATTCATTCATTGAAAAAGCCAGAATATGCGAAAACGTGGTTGATTCGAATCATGATGAATTATTGCCGTGATGTTTTGTATAAGCAAAAGCGTCTGCTATTGGATGAAGACCTCGTCATGCAGCAAGGAATCAGTGAGGACTATACCTATCTAGAGGTTGAAGAAGCACTTGGGCAATTAACCGACGAGCAGCGTGAACTCATTCATTTGAAATACCTACAGGATGTCAAAATTAAAGAAATTGCCGAAATGACTGCGACTCCAGAGAGTACGGTCAAAACGAGATTGTATAAGGCGCTGAAGGTACTTCGTTCATTCATTGAAGAGAAAGGGGAGATCCGCCGTGTTTAAGGATGAGGAAGAAAAGTTGGAGAAATGGAAAGAGGAAATTGAAAAAGTAGGTGTGCTGGAGACTGAGTTGGAAGGGGCAATTCGGCAAGGTTTACAGCGTGCTCAGCATGCGAAACGAGTGAAAAAACGTCCTGTTGTTAAACGTGGTGTGTGGACGGCGGTTGTTGCGGTGATACTTCTCCTCGCACTCGTCACATCTGTACGAGTCTCTACAACGTTCGCGGGTGCCGTTGCCTCGTTGCCCGGAATGGAAGGACTAGTGGAGTTGATTCGCTATGATAAAGGCATTGCTGCAGCAATCGATAATGATGATTTTCAACGGTTGCATTTGTCTGCTGAAAAAGATGGTGTGACATTGACACTAGAAGGTGTTATTGCGGACGAAAAGGAAATGGTATTATTTTATACGGTAAAAGGGGAAAAATCAGATGAAATATTATTTATGAATGGGACCCCTGAATTAATCAACAACAATGGAAAAAACGTGGCCGTAGATGTGCTTGCTGGTGTGACTTTGGACGAACGCAAGTCGACGGAACGGGCAGCCTATCAGAGTGTTCGTATTGACAATGCGATTGATGAGACAATGTTTACGCTTAAGGCGAAGATGGAGTCGAAATTTCGCTCAATTGACTATGAAATACCTTTCTCTTTAGAGAAAAAAAGAAAGCCTGCTGAAAAGTACCCTATCCATCAAACTGTTGTGATTGAGGGTCAGGAAATAACCTTTCAATATGTGGAGATGGCGACGCTTCGCGTAGGTATTCATTTTCAAATAAACCCATCTAATACAAAAGAAATATTATCATTTGATGATTTTAAATTGGTCGATAACAAAGGAAAGAAGTGGACTTCTATAAACGAAAACGGTATTGGGTACGGGATTCGATCTGAGGGAGAAAACCAAGTAATGTATTTGCCGATTAACTATTTTAATCAGCCAAAAGAGCTGTATATGGAGTTCACGAAGCTCCAAGCGTTGGATAAGGATGAAACGCATGTATTGGTTGATATGGATAAGCAAATTATTTTGGAGCAACCGTCAGATGGCCGATTTAAAGAGGTAGGAATTATGGGAAATCATCTTAGATTTTTATTTGAAAGCGGAACCGAATTGCATACATCTGTTTTCTCAGGTGAGGTAGAAATTGTAGAGAGTGGTGAGATAATCGATCCAGTCACTAATGGAATGAGAGTGCTAGATGAAAGGCATTTGGAGACAAGTGTGGAATTACCGCCTGGCACTATTAAAGGGGTTATGAAGCTTGATATTGCGAGTTATCCGCAATGGATTAGAGAAGATGTGCGAATTAGAATTAAATAGTTAAAAAATTTCCTCGGTAGTGTAGGCTACTGGGGAACTTTTTTGTATTGGTAGTCGAGTTTTCATAATTGGTCGTCCAGTTTCGCGTTTAGGTATCTCAGTTTGCAAAATAGGTAGTCCAGTTTCCCAAAAATCTACATACTTCATCCCACTACAACAGCATCACGTTACCACGGACTAAATTTTCTGAATACCCTACAATAAAGCGCTTACATCGTGTACTCTAATAGTAGATTAGTCAGGAGGGGTTCCTAGTGGGAAAAGCAGCTGAACGGGTAATTCGTTATCGGGGGACGGAGTTAAATACGAAGGGGTGGCAACAGGAAGCGGCACTTCGTATGCTGATGAATAACTTGGATGCGGAAGTGGCGGAGCATCCAGATGAGTTGGTTGTATACGGGGGAATCGGTAAGGCGGCGCGTAATTGGGAGTCGTTTGACGCCATTGTTCGCTCGTTGAAAGAACTTGAAAATGATGAAACTTTACTTGTGCAATCGGGAAAACCGGTTGCGATATTCAAGTCACATACAGATGCACCAAAAGTATTGATTGCCAACTCGAATTTAGTGCCGGCCTATGCCAACTGGGAGCATTTCCATGAACTCGATAAAAAAGGTTTGATGATGTACGGACAAATGACAGCGGGTAGTTGGATTTATATTGGTTCACAAGGCATTGTACAAGGGACGTATGAAACGTTTGCTGAACTGGCGAAGCAGCATTTTGGGGAGTCATTGAAAGGAACTATTACATTAACGGCTGGACTGGGCGGCATGGGCGGCGCACAACCACTTGCCGTGACGATGGCTGGCGGTGTTTGTATTGGTATTGAAGTTGACGAAACGCGTATTGATCGCCGTATTGAAACGCGTTATACCGATGTCAAAACTGCTTCTTTAGATGAAGCCATTCGTCTGGCAGAAGAAGCGAAATCCAAGGGTGAAGCACTATCGATTGGATTGCTTGGTAATGCAGCAGAGGTGTTACCTGCTATGATTGCTCGCGGGTTTATTCCAGATGTGCTCACGGACCAGACATCGGCGCATGATCCGCTGAATGGTTATATACCAGTTGGCATGTCGCTGGAGGAGGCAACGGCACTTCGTTCATCCAATCCAGAGGACTATGTAAAACGTTCGAAGGCGTCGATGGGAAAGCATGTTGAAGCAATGATTGACATGATGGATAAAGGTGCCATCACGTTCGATTACGGTAATAATATCCGTCAAGTAGCGAAGGACGAAGGTGTCACACGCGCATTTGATTTCCCAGGGTTTGTTCCAGCGTATATTCGTCCGCAGTTTTGTGAAGGGAAAGGGCCATTTCGTTGGGTAGCATTATCGGGAGATCCTGAAGATATTTATAAAACAGATGAAGTGATTTTACGCGAGTTTAGCGAAAATAAGCATTTATGCAATTGGATTAAGATGGCACAAGACAAAATCCAATTCCAAGGATTGCCGTCACGAATTTGCTGGCTTGGTTATGGAGAACGTGCGCGATTTGGAAAAATCATCAATGATATGGTCGCTTCGGGCGAACTGAAAGCTCCTATCGTTATTGGAAGGGACCATCTCGATTCTGGCTCGGTAGCATCGCCTAATCGCGAAACAGAAGCGATGAAAGATGGTTCAGATGCTGTGGCTGATTGGCCAATTTTGAATGCGATGATCAATGCAGTCGGTGGTGCAACATGGGTTTCCGTTCATCATGGCGGTGGAGTCGGAATGGGCTATTCAATTCACGCAGGCATGGTCATTGTGGCAGACGGCACGAAAGAGGCGGAAGCTCGGATTGAACGTGTTTTAACGACAGATCCTGGTATGGGCATCGTGCGGCATGTAGATGCTGGCTATGAGTTGGCGGAGAAAACGGCTCGGGAAAAAGGGGTCAATATCCCAATGATGACTAAAAGGGAGGGCTCAGAATGACGAATATCGTATGGATTAAACATGCATCTCAACTCGCAACATTAGCACAACCGAGTAAGGGACCACGTGTGAAAGATGCTATGAATAATATATCCATCATTCGAGATGGCAGTGTTTGGATTGAGGATGGCATTATTCAAGCAGTAGGCACAACACGACAACTCGAAGTACAGTTTCAAGATCGCGCCCATGAAGCAACGATTACAGATGCCAAGGGTCGTTTGGTTACACCGGGACTTGTTGATCCGCATACGCATGTTGCTTATGGCGGTAGTCGCGAACGCGAATTTGAAAGGCGACTTCAAGGTGCTACCTACATGGAAATCATGAATGCTGGTGGGGGAATACACGCAACGACAACGATGACGCGAGAAGCAAAGGAAGAGGAATTGGTCGAGCAAACGAAGCGCCGACTAGATTCCTTTTTACAACATGGCGTCACGACAGTTGAAGGGAAAAGTGGCTATGGGCTCAATCTAGAAACGGAATTGAAGCAGCTACGTGTCATGAAACGCTTGCAGCAGGAGCACCCGATTGATATCATCCCAACGTTCATGGGGGCGCACGCTGTCCCGACAGAGTACAAAGGGCGCGAAGAGGAGTATGTCGATTATGTTATCAATGAAATGCTGCCAGCTGTCGCCAATGAAAAGCTTGCAGTCTTTAATGATGTCTTTTGCGAAGTCGGCGTTTTCACACCTGAACAATCAGCACGCATTTTAGAAGCGGGTAAAAAGTACGGACTCATGCCAAAAATCCATGCGGATGAAATCGAGCCATATGGTGGGGCAGAACTGGCAGCCAAAGTGGGTGCGATTTCAGCAGAGCATTTACTGAAAGCTTCTGATGAAGGCATTGCAGCGATGGCTAGTGCCGGGACGATTGCTTGTTTATTGCCAGCGACTGCACTTTTCCTGAGGGAACAAGCGGCGGAAGGTCGAAAAATGATTGATGCGGGTGTGCCTGTTGCGATTTCAACGGATTGTAATCCGGGTTCATCTCCTACGACATCGATGCCATTGGTTATGAATTTGGCATGTATTTCGATGCGTTTGACACCATCGGAAGCATTGACGGCTGCGACGTATAATGCGGCATGTGCTATTCAGATGGAAGATAAAGTTGGATCGATCGAGCCAGGAAAACAAGGGGATATTGTGTTGTGGGATATTGCTAATTACCAAGAACTGCAGTATCTATTTGGCGTCAATCACGTGAAAGCAGTATGGAAAAAGGGTGTCAAAGTTGTCGGTCATTAAGGAACAGAGGGTGGTTACTATGATTACATTAACGGGTTCATCTCTTCATTTGGATGAGATGAAGGCTATTTTATATAAAGAATCCGGGGTTTTATTGGACGAAGAAGCATTGGCGCGAGTGCGTAAAAGTCGTGCGGCAGTGGAGAAGATTGTGCGGGAAGATCGAACTGTCTACGGTATTAATACAGGATTTGGTAAGTTTAGTGATGTGAAAATTGATGAGAAGGATACGAAAGCCTTGCAATTGCATTTGATACGCTCACATTCATGTGGTGTTGGGGAGCCGTTTCCAGAAATGGTTTCACGGGCAATGGTTGTATTGCGCTTGAATGCGTTATTGAAGGGGTTTTCGGGTATTCGTGTGGAAGTGTTGGAGCGTTTCGCTTATATGGTGAACAATCGAATTCACCCAGTGATTCCACAGCAAGGTTCACTTGGAGCGTCGGGTGATCTTGCACCGTTATCGCATTTGGCGCTTGTTTTGCTAGGGGAAGGATTTGTCTGGCAAAAGGAGAAGCATGTTCCTGCGGAGGATGTTTGGAAAGAACATGGTCTTGCTCCGATTGTACTGGAGGCAAAAGAGGGTCTTGCACTTATTAATGGAACGCAGGCAATGACGGCGCAAGGTGTGGTCAATTATTTGGAGGCGGAAGCATTGGCCTTCAATAGTGAGTGGATTGCGGCGATGACGATGGAGGCGTTGCATGGCATTACGGATGCTTTGCATCCAGCGATTCATGAAGCACGCGGCTATCCAGAACAAGTGGATGTGGCAGCGCGAATGTTGGAATGGTTGGCCGGAAGCGAGTTGACGACTGTTCAAGGAGAAAAGCGTGTGCAGGACGCCTATTCCATTCGCTGTATTCCACAAGTGCATGGTGCGAGCTGGCAGGTGCTTGGCTATGTCAAAGAAAAGTTGGAAATTGAAATGAATGCAGCAACGGATAATCCGCTTATTTTCGATGACGGTGATACAGTTGTATCTGGCGGCAATTTTCATGGACAGCCAATTGCGTTTGCCATGGATTTTCTGAAGCTTGGTGTGGCGGAGCTGGCGAATATTTCGGAGCGACGTATTGAACGATTGGTAAATCCCCAGTTGAACGAAGGATTGCCACCATTTTTGAGTCCAGAACCAGGTCTGCAATCCGGTGCGATGATTTTACAATATTCGGCAGCAAGTCTTGTGTCGGAAAATAAAACATTGGCACATCCGGCGTCTGTTGACTCGATTCCATCATCAGGTAATCAGGAAGACCATGTGTCGATGGGGACAATTGGTGCAAGGCATGCTCATGCGATTATTAAAAATGCGCGACATGTCTTGGCGATTGAAGCGTTATGTGCGTTGACAGGGTGTTATATTCGGGGAGTTGAACAGATGGCGCCGAAAACACAGGTGAAGTTCGAGGAGTTAATAGCCATCGTACGTCCGATAGAAGAAGACCGGATTTTTACACCAGATATTGAAAAGTTAGCACAGTTTTTGGTGAAGTGAAGGAGGGAAAGCTGAGGCCGGGGTTATGGCTTCGGCTTTTTTGTTGTTCAAAGTGTCCAACCATTTCTCCAAAGTATCCAACATCGGCAGCGGTATCCATTAAAATCATATGTTATGATAGAACTAGTAATGATTTGAAAGGAAGTATTCAATGGACACTCAAGAAAAACCACATATTTTAATAATAGATGGAATGGCACTGCTATTTCGTTCATTCTTTGCAACGTCCGCCATGGGACATTATTTCCCGAATGCAGCAGGCATACCGACAAATGGGGTGCAGGGCTTTGCGCGTCATACAATGACCGCAACTTCATTATTCGAGCCCTCACATCTGGCAGTTTGCTGGGATATGAGTGCGCATACGTTTCGTAATGAGTTATTCGATGGCTATAAAGCGAATCGTCCTGCACCAGCACCAGAACTTGTACCGCAATTTGATATGACAAGAAGTGTTTCTGAGCTAATGGGCTGGAAAAACTATGGCATACAAGGCATGGAAGCTGATGATTTGATAGGGTCAATGGTCTCTACTTGGGACGGCAAAGCGGACATCACCATCGTTACGGGTGATAAAGATTTGCTGCAATTGCTCAGACCAGGCGTCCGCATTGCCTTTATGAAAAAAGGGTACAATGTTTATGACATCTATACATATGAACGATTTGTAGAAGAATACGACATTGAGCCGCAGCAGTTTATAGATGTAAAAGCTTTCACGGGTGATACGAGTGATGGTTACCCAGGTGTGAAAGGCATTGGACCGAAAACGGCACTGAAATTAATAAAGGAGTATGGTTCAATTGAGGGTGTTATTGAATCCTTACACGAATTAACGCCGGGAATGCGTAAGAAAATCGAAGAAGATATCGACATGCTTCATTTATCAAGAAAGCTGGCAGAAATTCATTGTGAGATTGACATGAATGATGCAATAGAGGATTTGAAGATACCTCTGTATGATGATAAGGTCCGAGATTTAATTGAACAAGAAGGTTATTCGATGATTGCTAGACAAGCCAAATCGCTTTCGTTGTAGATGAAAGATACATGAAAAAAGCTGAAATCCCAAGGGACTTCAGCTTTTATCTTTATTCAGCAGAAGACTCCCACCTCTGTAGGTGGCGAGAAGAATGCGGTTTTGTTTTCCTGTTCAGCGTGTGTACAAACGCCGGCTGAACAAAGAATGGAAGGCAACCTAAGTTCACCGCGTCCTGCGGCAACGGTTGCATAACCAACATCCTGTTGGTCCGCGGATGTCACAGATTTTGAAAGGAGTTGTGGAGGGGAAACAAAGAGCGCCGCGTCCTGCGGCAATGGTTGCATACCTGCATCCAGCAGGCACAAGCGCAATTCAAAATCTGGACGCAATTACGCAGAGGCGTAATTGATTATTATGTGAGTGCTGTGGTGAACGATGCAAGGATATTTTTCTTGCGTTCAGTCTGAAAGACGAGAACTTTATCTGTTGGTTCGTAGTGATCGCCATAAAATGTTTCATCCTTATACGTATGAATTTCTTCATACGTGTGTATCATTGCTTCGTAAGCACTTTGCTCATCCGCATCGGAGGGTGACCAAAACAGAATTTCCAATTCAGTTGGTTGACCTGTCGCAAGAGAGCGACGGCAATAGCCAATCCGCTGCGCATGATGAAATTGCTCACGTGCGTAAAACTTCAGACGTTTTTCAGTATCCGTGTCTTCATAATCGACAGGTTCAACTTCCAAAATAATCGGTTTACCTTTTTCTTTTAATGAAGTGAGAAGTTTTCGGCCAAGGCCGGCACCACGTGAAGCTGATGATACAAAGAGGTAATCGACAAATATGAATGTTTCTGTTTCGACATACATGAGTACGTGATGAGGTCCTTCCTCTTTCATATAAATGTTTTTCTTGTCGTTCAGCAATGCGTCCATGTGTTCCTTGGATTTCATTTCTTCAATCGGGAAATACTCGCTTAATTTCTCGTACCAATTCATAAGGTAAATCTCCTCCGGTGGTATCATTGTACCTGGAGCTTTTTGTTTGGGGATCTTACTTGAAGAGGAAAAAAGAGGTCATAAAAAAATCCTCATATGTAGTATATACCCCCACTACGCGTTTTGAAACCAATTATCACTAAATACTTTTAATTAATTGCATATAATTGGCATTCAGTACATTACATTTATTTCGGTTCAATCATCACAAACGACAACACGGCCTTATTCTTCTTATACGAAACCTGTCGTACCTGACTTGGTCGATTTCGAGCACCATTATCATGAATAATTAACTCAATGTCACCATCTTTTTTCTCATAGCCAATTACTGGCACCCAATGGTAATCAAATTCATAGCCCCCTCGCCAACGGAAATTAAACCATTTATCAAACTTCGCCGCAACAGGTCGTCCGTTCAAGATCTGCTTTTTCACATCATTTATATCACATTCGGTAACAATCCAAGCGCTACCTAATAATTTACGCATATTGCGAATGAAACGACTTTTGAACAGCCCGATTTTCGTCGTACCGAGAAGTATAAATAATTCGTTGATATCGTATGGGCAATCATCTGGTGGAAATTGGTCCATGATGATACGAGCGGTAACAGGTCCACATGCAAAGGGACGGAAAGCTTCGTTAATATCCTCGTCATATTGCGACTTACCATTGATAGTCAATATTTTTTTAATTTTGTCCACTGCCTTTCACAACAACCCAGTTCATTAAATTGAATGAAGTGATTTGTCATTGGAGTTAAAAAGGATAGCGAGTGCAGTGTTGAAGTTGGCGTAGGTTTCAATTTCATCATGAATTCCTGCTTGAACAATTTCTCGAACAAGCTGTATGTTAAATCCAACATAAATTGGTCGGATACCCATTAATTTTAAGGTAGAATTGAGTTGACTCGTTCCAATCGTAAAAGTATTAAAATCGAGTAGTTCGAGGTCCTTCATGTCAACACCTGTAAAATCAAAAATAGCACAATTCGTGTCGCGATGGTCTGCGCAGTAATCGAGCACGCGGTTACGAATAGATTTAAGGCGATTGTGGCCGATAGGACCTGCGATTGGCACAAGGATAGTATCTTCAAAGAGGGAAGGAATGATTGGGGCGGACAGTTCATGAATAACTAGCTCATAGTTGGCAATTTTAGCTTTTAATTGTTGAATCTCTTTTTCATTGTCCATTTTTACACCTCGCTACTATTTTCTACAGTGTATATCATTTTGGAAATAAACTCCATAATTAAACGGATAGATTTTTTATCTATCCGTTTAATGTTGAAATTATTTTCCTACACTATCTAGAAACTCGGTAACTTGTTCGGGTGATTTTGCATTAGCACTATGCAAATGGGCTTGCTTTTCTCCATCTTGGAAAATCAATAAGCTCGGAATACCCATCACATCATATTTTTCTGCGATTTCTGGTAGCACATCACGATCGATATCATACCATGTATACATATCGTATTTTTCAACGATTGGGTCGATGAACATATCCATTCGTGTGCAGTCAGGGCACCATCCTGCTTGGAATTTAATAAGCGCTTTAGAATCGCTTGCAATAATTTCGTTGAATTGTTCAGCTGTTGTAATTGGTTTCATCTTTTTATTCCCTCCTTCATATAGTAAGTGTACAATGATTGCAATCATACGGGGTAGTATAATGCTCTTAGAGGAAAATAGAGCAGAATGGAAGATTTTCAAATTAAATATTGCGAAAATGGCAATAATGTTCTACACTGAGAGATATAGAAACGCTTTCTATTTTTTTTGCCCATAAAATGAATGGTGGTTCATTCAAGAAAACAAGGGAGGCTTCTCACGTGGCTTATCAAATTAAAAAAGCAGCAGTTTTAGGTTCGGGTGTTATGGGATCAGGTATTGCAGCTCATCTCGCGAATATCGGAATTCCGGTTTTACTTTTGGATATCGTTCCTGGCAAGTTAACGGAACAGGAAGAAGCACAAGGACTTACATTAGAACATCCTCAAGTACGCAACAAGATTGCGGCGGGTGCTGTGCAAAATCTACTTAAACAAAAACCGGCACCATTGACAACGAAAAGTAATCTGTCTCTCATTGAAGCAGGCAATTTTGAAGATGACTTAGAAAAATTAAAAGACGTTGACTGGATCATTGAAGTTATCGTTGAAAGACTAGATGTGAAAAAAGGGTTATATGAAAAAATTGATGCTGTTCGCAAACCTGGAACAATCATTAGTTCGAATACATCAGGCATTAGCATCGAAGCGATGGCAGAAGGTCGTTCGGAAGATTTCCAAAAACATTTCCTGGGCACACACTTCTTCAACCCACCACGCTATTTGAAACTGTTGGAAATCATTCCAGCAAGTACGACAGCTCCAGAAGTAGTCGAATTCATGACAAGCTTTGGGGAAGATCGATTAGGTAAAGGTGTCGTCATTGCGAAGGATACGCCGAACTTCATTGCCAATCGGATTGGTACATACGGACTGCTAATCACACTGCGTGAGATGGAGAAACGTGGCTATTCGATTGGGGAAGTCGATTCTGTAACGGGTACATTGATTGGCCGTCCGAAATCAGCAACTTTCCGCACATTGGATGTCGTTGGTCTTGATACGTTTATGCATGTTGCGAAAAACGTCTACGATAAAACAGAAGGCGAAGAGCAGAAAGTGTTCGAACTGCCACCGTTTATGAAAAAGATGATCGACAATGGCTGGATTGGTGCGAAAGCAAAACAAGGCTTCTATTCGAAACAAGGAAAAGACATTCTCGAACTAGATACAGAGACGTTTGAATACGGTCCAGCGAAGAAATTGAAAACGCCTTCAATTGAAATGGCAAAGCAACAAAAAGGGCTAGCGAACAGAGTGAAGACATTGGTTTATGCCAATGATCGAATAGGTGAAATTTTATGGAATATCCTTGCACCAACGCTGTTGTACTCAGCAGAGCTAAATGGTGAAATCGCGGACGATATCGTTGCGATTGATAATGCCATGAAATGGGGCTTCGGCTGGCAACAAGGACCGTTTGAAATTTGGGACGCAATCGGCGTAGCAAAATCGATGGATAAGATGAAGGAAGAGGAAGCGGCAGTACCTGCTTTCGTTCAAAGTTTACTCGACAAGGGCTATGAAACTTTCTATAAAGAACAAGATGGAGATTTGTACTTCTTCGATGGGGAAGATTACAAGCTTGTCCCTGTGAATGAAAAAGCAATTGACTTGAAACGATATAAGCAAAAACACGGTGTTATCAAAAAGAATTCTGGTGCTAGCTTGATAGACCTCGGAGATGGAATTGCGCTTCTTGAGTTCCACTCACAATCGAATTCAATTGGGCCGGATATCATTCAGATGATCAATTATGCAGTGGATGAGGTTGAGAAAAACTACAAGGGGCTCGTCATTGGAAACCAAGGGAAAAACTTCTGTGTAGGTGCGAACCTTGGCATGATTTTAATGGAAGCACAGGATGATAATATTTTCGAATTGGATTTCATTATCCGGTCGTTCCAAAACGCTATGATGAAAATCAAGTATTCTACGAAACCAGTGGTAGCAGCACCATTTGGTATGACACTTGGCGGTGGAGCAGAAGTTTGCCTACCAGCAGCCCATATTCAAGCGTCGATGGAAACATATATGGGGCTCGTTGAAGCAGGAGTTGGCTTAATTCCTGGTGGTGGCGGTAACGTCAATCTGTATACGAAACATCTAAAAGGCTTGCCGAATGGTGTGCATACAGACTACCAATTCATTGCGAATAAAGTATTTGAATCAATTGCAATGGCGAAGGTGTCGACTTCTGGTGAAGAAGCACGCGGCAACAACTTCCTTGATTTTGCAGACGGCGTCAGTGTCAATGCGGATCACTTAATTTACGATGCGAAACAGGCGGCACTTGCTTTATATGAAAACGGCTATAAAGCACCGAAGCACGACAAGATTCCAGTAACAGGTGATTCTGGTTATGCAACAATGCTTCTTGGAGCAGAGGGCATGTTCTTGTCAGGGTTTATTAGCGAACATGATCTGAAAATCGCGAAGAAGCTGGCGTTTGTATTAGCAGGTGGAAAAGTGCCATATGGAACACTTGTGGATGAACAGTATATGTTGGATCTTGAACGTGAAGCGTTCCTTAGCCTTGTGGCAGAACCGAAATCACAACAACGTATGCAGCATATGCTCGTCAAAGGAAAACCGTTGCGCAACTGATAAGTATAAATAGACATTTGAAAAGCTACGGTGCGTTGTTCGGCAGTTAGGACGCTGGAAATGATTGCACCGTGCCTTTTTGAATGGTCGAAGTAGAGGAGGAAATTTTGATGCGTAAAGCAGTGATAGTAGCCGGTGCACGGACGCCGGTGGGGAAAGCGGGCAGAGGCTCACTTGTAACAGTACGTCCAGACGACTTAGGGGCGCTGACGATTAAAGAAACATTGAAACGTGCGGGCGGTTATGATGGCCCGATTGACGATTTAATTATAGGATGTGCAATGCCAGAAGCAGAGCAAGGGATGAACGTTGCTCGTAATATCGGTGCGCTAGCAGGTCTTCCAGATACAACGCCTGCCATTACAGTCAACCGATTTTGTTCATCAGGTCTTCAATCGATTGCCTATGCAGCGGAGCGTATTATGCTGGGGCATTCGCAGGCGATTCTTGCAGGTGGCGTTGAATCGATGAGTATGGTGCCGATGATGGGCAATACGATTCGACCGAATGCTCACCTGGCGGAAACAGCTCCGCAATATTATATGGGAATGGGGCACACGGCAGAGCAGGTTGCCGTAAAATACGGTATTACGCGTCAAGAGCAGGATGAATTTGCGGTACTTTCCCATAAAAAGGCAGGTGCAGCGATTGCAGCCGGGAAATTCAACGATGAGGTCGTACCAGTCGATGTCGTCAAACGTTCTGTAGATGATAATGGTAAATATAGCGAGAAAAACTTCACGTTTGAAATGGATGAAGGCGTTCGTCACGGCACAAGCGTAGAAGGACTGGCGAAACTACGTCCAGCATTTTCAGCGACAGGTACTGTTACTGCAGGAAACGCATCACAAACCTCGGATGGTGCAGGAACGGTTTTAGTAATGGACCGTGAAGTCGCAGAAGCACAAGGCTTGAAGCCAATCGCGAAATTCCGTTCATTCGCAGTAGGTGGCGTACCACCTGAAGTAATGGGGATTGGTCCGATTGTAGCCATTCCAAAAGCATTGAAACTTGCAGGTCTGACAATTGACGATATCGATGTTTGGGAATTAAACGAAGCATTCGCTTCACAATCTCTGCAAGTTATCCGTCATTTAGGACTTAATATGGATAAAGTGAACTTTAACGGCGGAGCGATTGCTCTTGGGCATCCGCTTGGTGCAACAGGTACGATTTTAACGATTCGTATGATGAGCGAACTAAAACGTCAAGGCAAGCAATTCGGCGTCGTTACAATGTGTATCGGCGGAGGAATGGGCGCGGCGGGTGTATTCGAACTTCTATAAAGAAAAGCGGAGAGCAACCTGCAGGCACAATTAAAAGGAGGAAACTATAATGACTGAAGTACAAACAAACGAATTGATCAAAGGTGGAGCTTTCCTAACAGAGGATATTGACGCAAATCGCGTATTTACACCGGAGGATTTTTCAGATGAACAGAAAATGATTGCCAAAACAACAGAAGACTATGTGAAAAACGAAGTGCTTCCTGTTGTAGAAAATCTAGAAAACCATGAGTTTGAGCACTCGGTCAGACTGCTTAAATCTGCTGGAGATCTTGGTCTTCTAGGTGCAGACGTACCAGAAGAATATGACGGTCTAGGTCTTGATAAAATCTCATCTGCTTTGATTGCTGAAAAAATGTCAGTTGCAGGTGGCTTCTCGATTACACATGGTGCACATGTGGGTATCGGAACGTTGCCAATCGTTCTGTTTGGTAATGAAGATCAAAAGAAAAAGTACTTGCCGAACTCTGTAACAGGCGACAAAATCTCTGCTTATGCATTGACTGAGCCAGGTTCTGGTTCGGATGCACTTGGCGCGAAAACAACTGCCAAGCTGAATGATGCAGGTACACATTATGTCCTAAATGGTGAAAAACAATGGATTACGAATGCTGGATTTGCGGATGTATTTGTTGTCTATGCAAAAATTGATGGCGACAAATTTACTGCGTTTATTGTAGAAAAAGAATTCGCAGGCGTATCAGTAGGCGCAGAAGAGAAAAAGATGGGTATTAAATCATCCTCAACACGCACGCTAATTCTTCAAGATGCACAAGTTCCAGTTGAGAACTTACTAGGTGAAATTGGCCGAGGTCATATTATTGCCTTTAACATTTTGAACATTGGTCGTTACAAATTGGGAGTAGGTACAATTGGTGGCTCAAAACGTGCACTTGAATTAGCAATCTCTTATGCGAACCAACGTCAACAGTTTAAAACACCTATTTCTTCATTCAACTTAACGAAACAAAAACTAGCGACAATGGCTGCTAAATTATATGCAACAGAAAGCCTAATCTATCGTACAGTTGGCTACTTCGAGGAACGTCAAAGCCAGTTGAGTGCTGAAGAACAAAAAGATGGTAAAGCAATTGCAGCAGCAATTGCCGAATATGCTATCGAGTGTTCAATTAATAAGGTTGTCGGTTCAGAGGTCCTAGATTATATTGCTGATGAAGCCGTTCAGCTCCATGGTGGATACGGCTTCATGCAGGAATACGAAGTGGAACGCATTTACCGTGATTCCCGTATTAACCGTATTTTTGAAGGGACAAATGAAATCAACCGTCTGATCGTACCAGGCACATTCCTGAAAAAAGCAATGAAAGGCGAATTGCCACTTCTGCAACAAGCGCAAGCATTGCAAGAAGAGTTGCTCATGATGATGCCAGAAGAAGTTGGTGACGAAGCATTGGCACAAGAGAAAGTACTTGTGAAAAATGCGAAGAAAATTGGTCTGTTGGTAGCAGGTCTTGCTGCACAACGTTTCGGTACGAAATTAGAAGCTGAGCAGGAAGTACTTGTGAACATCGCGGATATTGCCAACAATATCTTTGCTATGGAATCAGCATTGCTACGTGCAGAAAAAGCAGTAGCACGTAACGGTGAAGAAAAAGAGCAACAGAAGATTCTTTACACACAAATCTTCTGTCAAGAAGCATTTGAAGATATTGAAAGAGATGCAAAAGAAACACTATTTGCAGCAGTCGATGGCGACAACCAGCGCATGATGGTTTCTGCACTACGCAAATTGACACGCTCAAATCCATATAACATCATCGCGAAAAAACGTGAGGCTTCGGTGAAATTGATTGAAGCTGAAAAGTACATCGTTTAATCGTATACAAATCATCCAGGTGCCAATAGGTGTCTGGATGATTTTCTGTTATAATTGCGATAATGGAGGTGTTGGATATGGGACTTACATATTACGGATATCCGAAATGTAGCACGTGTAGAAAAGCAAAGGCTTGGCTTGCAGCGAACGATTTGAATTTTCAAGAGGTCAATATTGCTGAAGCTCCCCCTTCGGCAGAGGAACTAAGTAAAATCATTACAACGTCCGGACTAGAATTGAAGAAGTTTTTCAATGTCAGTGGGATGAAATACAGAGAACTTAATTTGAAAGACAAACTACCGGAAATGTCAGATGATGAGAAAATTAGTTTACTTGCATCAGATGGTATGTTGATAAAAAGGCCACTTGTTTTCGGCGATGATAAAGTGACAGTTGGATTCAAGGAAGAGGAATTTGAAAACGTTTGGACAAAGTGATTCCTTCCTTGTTTTTATGAACTAAATATGCGAATATTGAAGTGAATGAAATTATATATTTGGAGGGGTTACGGAATGAGCACACCAAAAGATCTGCGTTATTCTGAAGAGCATGAATGGGTAAAAGAAGAAGGCGGTAACTACCGTATTGGAATTACACATTTTGCACAATCTGAACTTGGCGATATCGTTTTCGTTGAACTTCCATCTGTAGGTGACGACATCAAAGCAGACGAGCCTTTCGGAAGCGTTGAATCCGTTAAGACAGTATCGGAACTTTATGCACCAATTAGCGGTAAAGTAATTGAAGTAAACGAAGGTCTAGAAGATAGCCCTGAATTCGTGAATGAATCTCCATACGAAAATGCATGGATGATTGTTGTTGAACCATCTGATGCATCTGAATTGGATGCATTAATGTCCGCTGAAGCATACGAAAAAATGACAGTCGGAGAATAATGTAATCTAACTAAACGCCGGTCTTATCACGGCGTTTTTTTGAACCATAAAAAATGAAGCGTGGGAGGATCCTTTGTGCTATATGACAGAGTGATTGTTGTTGAAGGGGGCCAAGATAGAAAACGTCTTGCACGAATTCTGGCTGAGTCCGTTGATATCATTTGTACGAACGGGACAGTTAGCTCCTATCGGCTGGAAGAATTACTGGAACCTTATGAACAACATGAGCTGTATGTCTTTGTCGATGCGGATGAATCAGGTGAGCAGATTCGAACATTAGTCAAAAGGGGATTCCCTAACGCGATTCATTTATATACAGAAAAAGTTTATAAGGAAGTGGAAACGACTCCATACAAAGTGCTTGCAACAATATTACTGGATGCAAATTTTAACATACACCCCGAATTTTTGACTTGATTCGGCAGGAAGCCCAAATTCCCTGCCGAATCAAGTCAAGCCTCCGGTGGATGTCACAAATTTTGAAGGGAGTTAATTGCAGGCAGTCTAAGTTCGCGACGTCCTGTCGCAACGACTGCATACCCACGTCCTGTGGGCACAATTCAAAATTTGGACGCAATTACGCCGAGGCGTAATTGATTATAAAAGGATGGTTTATAAACAATGGAAACATGGACACGTGAACAATGGGAAGCAACTGTGAAAGAGTCAGACGTTGCGGTATATTATCTCTATACACCGATGTGTGGGACCTGTGCTGTCGCATCGAAAATGATGGAAGTTGTGTCAGTAATGAAGCCAGACTTACCAATTGGGAAAGCGGATTTGAATTACGTACAAGACTTGGCGATGGATTATGAAATCGAAAGTGTTCCTTGCTTACTCATTCAAAAGGATGGCGTTGTGCAGCATAAAATCTATGCATTTCAGTCAGTTCCTTATCTACTTGAAAAAATAAGTTGACATAGTTTGAGAAGCTATGCTATACTTCGTTTTAACATTTAATTGAATAGGTCGCTCTTATTAAGAGAGGTGGAGGGATAGTGCCCTTTGAAGCCCGGCAACCGTCACGAAAGTGAAATGGTGCCAAATCACACAAAGCATTTGCTTTGGGAGATGAGAGATTGGACGAACGTTTATTTATGATAACGTCAAGCCTTTCTGCCCGTCTGCAGGAAGGCTTTTTTATATTTTCGGCTTTATATTATCAACATAGTGTAAAGAAAATGATCCAGAGGTGAAAGAAATGATTCATTTATCAAATATAAATAAACGATACGGTGATGGATCAGCTAGTATTACAGCTGTCAAAGATGTATCGCTTGAAATTGCTGATGGCGAGATTTTCGGAGTCATTGGTTATAGTGGGGCAGGAAAAAGTACGCTAATTCGCTTGCTGAATGGTCTTGAAATGCCTACATCTGGCACTGTGCAGATTGGGAAGTTAGAAATTTCAGCTATCAAGGGAAAAGAACTAAGGGAAGCACGACAAAAAGTAAGTATGATTTTCCAACATTTCAACTTACTATGGTCTAGAACTGTTAAAGAAAATATCGCTTTTCCGCTGGAAATCGCAGGAGTACGAAAAGTAGACCGTGAAAAGAAAGTGACAGAGCTGATTGAACTTGTAGGTTTGGCTGGTCGTGAAAATGCCTATCCATCCGAATTATCAGGCGGTCAAAAGCAGCGTGTGGGAATCGCCCGCGCGCTGGCAAATGACCCAGAAGTTCTGTTATGTGATGAAGCAACTTCAGCCCTTGATCCAGAGACAACAGATTCAATTCTCGATCTTCTAACGGGTATTAACGAACGATTAGGCTTGACGATTGTGTTGATCACACATGAAATGCACGTCATTCGTAAAATTTGCCATCGGGTTGCAGTCATGGAAGCGGGCGAAGTTGTCGAGTTGGGAGATGTCCTAGAAGTATTCCAATCACCGCAAGCGCCGATTACGAAACGATTTGTTTCTCAAATAACGGAGCCGGTAGAAGTGAAGCAGGCATTGGCGCATATTAAAGAAGAGGTATCTTCTGGTACGCTTATCAAGCTTGTATTTGTAGGGGAACGGACAGAACAGCCCGTTTTGGCAGGCCTGATACGTAAATTTGATGTAGATGTGAACATCGTTCAGGGGAATATTTCACATACGCATGGCGGGGCATACGGTTCGTTAATCCTTCAGCTTGTGGGAGATGAGGGGACCATTAAAGAAGCCATTCGTTATCTTCATGAAAAAGATGTGCAGACAGAGGTGATTAGTAATGATTGAAACCCTATTTCCGAATGTGGACTGGCCGAAAATGTGGGAAGCAACAGTTGAAACTATTTATATGACAGTATTATCTACATTTTTTACGTTAGTAATCGGATTAGTGCTAGGTGTCCTTCTGTTCCTTTCAAGCCCTGGACAGCTGTGGGCCAATAAGTTCGCCAATATTGTGACGGGGGCATTCGTCAATATTTTTAGGTCGATACCTTTTATTATATTAATTATTTTACTGATTCCCTTTACGAAGTTCCTACTAGGGACGATACGTGGACCTGATGCAGCATTGCCTGCACTTATTATTGGAGCAGCTCCTTTCTATGGAAGAATGGTATTAATTGCACTTCAGGAAATTGATAAAGGCGTCATCGAAGCTGCCAAGTCGATGGGAGCGAAAACGCGCACAATTATATTCAAAGTTCTATTACCTGAGTCGATGCCTGCGCTTGTTTCGGGCATTACTGTCACATCTATTGCACTCGTCGGCTATACGGCAATGGCGGGAATCATTGGAGCAGGTGGTCTTGGAACGCTAGCGTTTTTAGATGGATTCCAGCGCAACCGTGGAGACGTTACGCTTGCAGCAACGATTATCATCTTAATTATTGTTTTTATCATTCAATTCATTGGTGACTTCGCTGTGAAAAAATTAGACAAGCGGTAACTTACTATTGGGAACAACAGGCATTGCCTGTTTTATAAAACAACAAAGAAAAAGGGGAGTACACAACATGAAAAAGTTATTAACAGGTATTTTATTTGCAGTGCTTGTATTGGCGCTTGCGGCATGTGGAGCAAAAACAGTTGAGGACGATAAAACAACTGGAAGTGGTAGTGAAGATATAGGTGAAGTGGAAGTAACAACACTCAAAATTGGCGCGTCAAACGTACCGCATGTGATTATCCTTGAAGAGGCAGCACCATTGCTAAAGGAAAAAGGTATTGAACTCGAAATCGAACCATATCAAGATTATGTATTGCCTAATCAGGATTTAGCATCTGGTGAACTTGATGCAAACTATTTCCAACATATACCTTACTTTGAAAGTCAAATTGCAGATTTTGGTTATGAATTTGCGAATGCAGGAGCTATCCATATTGAACCAATTGGTCTTTATTCGAAAAAGTACACGTCCATTGACGAATTACCAAATGATGCAGTCATTCTAATTAGTAACTCAGTAGCTGACCACGGTCGTGTATTGGCGATGTTGGAAGCGAACGGACTTATTAAATTAGCTGACGGAGTCGAAAAGGTCAAAGCTGAAGTGAAAGATATCGTAGAAAATCCAAAGAACATCCAATTCGATGCGAATTATGAAGCTGCTCTTATGCCACAATTATATGCAAATGATGAAGGTGATGCGCTGTTGATTAACTCAAACTATGCAATCGATGCTGGTTTAAACCCACTTGAAGATTCAATTGCGATTGAATCTTCGGATTCACCTTATGTAAATATTATCGCTGTTCAAGAAGGCGATGAAAATAATCCAGCCATCCAAACGTTGGTTGAGGTATTGAAGTCACAGGAAATTCAAGATTTCATTCTAGCAGAATGGGGCGGCTCGGTCGTTCCAGTAAAATAAGTAATATGAACTCCGTCGACCAGAAAATGGTCGACGGTTTTTTGACTTGATTCCGTGAATATCAGAAATTATGAGATGGAATAGATTACGCGGTGTGATTGGTATTCTCAATAAAGAGAGGCAAATGAAAATGTGGATTGTCTAAAAGAATAGAGAACTGCAAGTATTGAATTCAGGGCAATCAAGTCTGAATCTTGTAGTTCTCAATGATTTGCAAGGCATTGCTTAATGGGGTAAGATTAGAATGATACTAAACAGAGGGCGGTATTCCGTTCATCTTTATTATATTGGAGGTATTTGAATGGCTACTTTGGAAATAAAAGGCCTTCACGTTGAAATTGAAGGCAAGGAAATATTGAAAGGCGTCGATTTGACGATCAACACAAACGAGATCCACGCAATTATGGGTCCAAACGGTACAGGAAAATCTACACTCGCGCAAGCGATTATGGGGCATCCCAAATATGAAGTGACAGCAGGTACAGTGACGCTTGATGGCGAAGATGTGCTTGATATGGAAGTTGACGAACGTGCTCGTGCAGGAATTTTCTTAGGTATGCAATATCCAAGTGAAATTACTGGTGTTACAAACGCTGATTTCCTACGTTCTGGTATTAATGCAAAGCGTGAAGAAGGCGATGAAATTTCCTTGATGAAATTCATCCGTGAATTAGATAAAAAAATGGACTTTCTTGAAATGGACCAAGATATGGCAACGCGTTACTTGAACGAAGGTTTCTCTGGTGGAGAGAAAAAACGTAACGAGATTCTTCAGTTACTTATGTTGAAACCAACATTTGCAATTCTAGATGAAATTGACTCAGGTCTTGATATAGATGCATTGAAAGTTGTTTCAAAAGGCATCAACGATATGCGCGGCGAAGAATTCGGTTGCCTTATTATCACACATTACCAACGTCTCCTTGACTATATTACGCCAGACCACGTTCACGTGATGATGCAAGGTAAAGTTGTTAAATCCGGTGGAGCTGAACTAGCACATAAACTTGAAGAACAAGGTTATGACTGGATTAAAGAAGAGCTTGGCATCGAAGACGAGACAGTCGGGCAGGAAGTTTAAGAGAGGAGGACGATTCAAAATGACGGTTGAAACTAAAGTGGCATTGACCGAACAGGACGTCCGCTCCTATTCAGCTCAAATGAATGAAGCCAATTGGATGGCAGATTTCCGTGCAGATGCATTAGCGAAAGTGGAACAGCTTGCAATGCCAAAACCAGATAAAACAAAAATTGACAAGTGGAATTTCACGGAATTCCCTGTCCATGTAGTAGAGTCTGCGACTTATGACTCGCTGGACAAGCTTCCAGAGGAGGCACTTGCTTTAATTGATAAAGAGCAGCAAAAAAATATTTATGTTCAGCATAATAACACGCCTGCTTACCTTTCATTATCAGATGAATTGAAAGAACAAGGTGTTATACTGACAGATATTTTCACAGCGTCACGTGAGCATAGTGACCTTGTGAAGAAATATTTCATGACAGATGGCGTAAAAGTAGATGAGCATAAGCTAACTGCACTTCATGCAGCGATGATGAATGGCGGCGTATTTGTTTATATTCCAAAAAATGTTGTTGTGGAAGAGCCACTTCAAGTGTTGTTCTTACATGATGATGCACAAACTTCTTTGTTTAACCACGTTCTTGTGGTAGCAGAGGCAAACAGCTCAGTGACGTATGTCGAAAACTATTTGTCTACTGTAGAAGAAGCGCAAGGATTGGCAAATATCGTTGCTGAAGTATTCACAGGCGATAACGCTCAAGTTACTTATGGTGCAGTGGACGTGCTTGCAAAAGGATTCACGACGTATGTGAATCGTCGTGGAGTAGCTGGACGCGATAGCCGTATCGATTGGGCACTTGGACTGATGAATGATAGTGATACGATTTCAGAAAATATTACACATCTTGTGGGCAATGGCTCACATTGTGATATGAAAACTGTTGTTGTTGGTCGCGGTACACAACGCCAAAACTTTACAACAGAAATTGTTCACTGGGGTATGGATACAGAAGGTTTCATCTTGAAGCACGGCGTTATGAAGGATGCTGCATCTTCTATCTTTAATGGAATTGGACGAATTGCTAAAGGTGCAACGCGATCGAATGCTGTTCAAGAATCACGTGTTTTGATGTTAAGTGAAAAAGCGCGCGGAGATGCAAACCCAATTTTGTTAATTGACGAAGATGATGTAACGGCAGGACACGCTGCTTCAGTTGGGCGTGTAGATCCATTGCAATTATTCTACCTAATGAGTCGAGGAATTACAAAACAAGAAGCAGAACGTCTTGTCATTCATGGTTTCCTTGCGCCGGTTGTCAGCAAATTGCCGATTGAAGGCGTTAAGAAACAATTGACGGAGGTTATTGAAAGGAAAGTGCGCTAATGCTCAGTAAAGAGATCCGCAACCATTTTCCCATATTGAACCAAGAAATAAATGGGCATCCGCTTGTTTATCTAGATAGTGCCGCGACTTCACAGAAGCCAAGGCAAGTCATTGAAGCATTAAGTAATTATTACAACCTCAATAATTCAAACGTCCATAGGGGTGTGCATACACTTGGTAATCGTGCGACTGATGAATATGAGGGTGCTCGTGAGAAAGTGCGTAAGTTCATCAACGCAAAGTCAACCGAGGAAGTTATTTTTCTCCGTGGGACGACAACTGCATTGAATACAGTCGCACAAAGTTACGGGCGGGCCAATGTTGAGGAAGGCGATGAAATCGTCATTACTTACATGGAGCACCATTCGAATATTATTCCTTGGCAGCAGCTTGCGAAGGAAAAAGGGGCAGTGTTGAAATACGTCGACCTTGAGGAAGACGGGACATTATCACTTGAAAAAGTGCGTGAAGTCATTACGGATCGGACAAAAATTGTATCAATTATGTACGTATCGAACGTGCTTGGTACAATGAATCCGATTAAAGAAATTACTGAAATAGCACATGCACATGGTGCTGTTATGGTCGTAGATGCTGCACAAGCCGCGCCGCATTTAAAAATAGATGTCCAGCTACTTAATTGTGATTTTTTAGCTTTCTCAGGGCATAAGATGTGTGGACCAACAGGTATTGGCGTCTTATACGGTAAAAAAGCGTTACTCAACAACATGGAGCCAGTCGAATTTGGTGGCGAAATGATTGACTTTGTCGGTCTATATGAATCTACGTGGAAAGAGCTCCCTTGGAAATTCGAAGGAGGCACGCCAATCATTGCTGGAGCAGTTGGTTTGGGTGCAGCTATCGACTTCTTAGAGGAAATTGGCCTTGATCATATTGAACGACATGAGCATGAATTGGCAGGTTATGCAATGGAACGAATGTCGGAAATCGACGGACTAACGATTTATGGTCCGCTGGATCCCGAGAAACGTGCAGGATTGGTGACATTCAATTTGAATGATGTCCATCCGCATGATGTCGCAACAGTGCTTGATATGAACGGTATTGCCGTTCGAGCAGGTCACCATTGTGCACAGCCGCTCATGAAGTGGCTGGATGTATCAGCCACGGCACGCGCTAGCTTCTATGTTTACAATACGGAAGCTGACGTAGATCGCCTCGTGGACGGACTCCGTATCGCAAAGGAGTATTTCAACGATGTCTACTAATAATCTAGATCAGTTATACCGATCAGTCATTATGGATCATTATAAAAACCCGAGGAACAAAGGTGTCCTTGCGGATAATACTGTTACGATTGATATGAATAACCCGACTTGTGGGGACGTTATTCATTTGACACTCCAAGTAGAAAACGACATCGTCCAAGATGCGAAGTTTGAGGGGGAAGGCTGCTCAATTTCTATGGCCTCCGCTTCGATGATGACGCAAATTGTTAAAGGGAAACACGTGGACGAAGCAGGTAAGCTCGCACATGTCTTTTCGGATTTAATGCTAGGGAAAGAACTCGATGATTCCATCGATTTAGGGGATATCGAAGCACTTGCGGGTGTAGCGAAATTCCCCGCGCGTATCAAGTGTGCAACACTTGCATGGAAAGCGATGGAAAAGGGAGTCGGAAATGACTCTGATACTACAGACTAAAGGAATGGAGGAATAGTAAATGGCTAAAAAAATGCCGGATATCGGTGATTATAAATATGGTTTTGCTGATAAAGACGTCTCTGTTTTCCGTTCTGAACGTGGTTTAACAAAAGAAATTGTTGAACAGATTTCAAATATGAAGGAAGAGCCGCAGTGGATGTTAGATTATCGTCTAAAGTCATTGGAATTGTTCTATAAAATGCCAATGCCTCAATGGGGTGGGGATCTAAGCCCACTTAAATTTGACGAAATCACTTATTACGTAAAACCATCTGAAGGAACAGAACGTTCTTGGGATGAAGTGCCAGAAGAAATTAAGCGTACGTTTGATAAACTCGGCATTCCTGAAGCAGAGCAGAAGTATCTTGCAGGTGTTTCTGCACAGTATGAATCAGAAGTTGTTTATCACAATATGAAAAAAGACCTTGAGGATCTTGGAATTGTTTTCAAGGATACAGATTCAGCTCTACGAGAAAATGAAGAGTTGTTCAAAAAGCATTGGGGAACAATTATTCCAAACTCCGATAACAAGTTTGCAGCACTGAACTCTGCTGTTTGGTCAGGTGGATCATTCATCTACGTACCACCAGGTATTAAAGTTGAAACCCCACTACAAGCCTATTTCCGCATTAACTCGGAAAACATGGGACAGTTCGAGCGTACACTTATCATCGTTGATGAAGGAGCGAGCGTACACTACGTCGAAGGATGTACAGCGCCTGTCTACACAACAAACTCACTGCATAGTGCAGTTGTTGAAATCATCATCAAAAAAGATGCGTATTGCCGCTATACAACTATCCAAAACTGGGCAAACAACGTTTACAACCTTGTAACGAAGCGTGCGGTTTGTGATGCAAACGCAACGATGGAATGGATTGATGGCAACATCGGTTCAAAACTAACGATGAAATACCCAGCAGTCATCCTTAAAGGTGAAGGCGCACGCGGTATGACATTATCAATTGCACTCGCAGGTAAAGGGCAACACCAAGATGCAGGAGCAAAAATGCATCACCTAGCACCAAACACATCTTCAACAATCGTTTCTAAGTCGATTTCACAACACGGTGGTAAAGTAACATACCGCGGAATCGTTCACTTCGGACGTAAAGCAGATGGCGCACGTGCGAATATCGAGTGCGATACGCTGATTATGGATGATAAGTCTACATCAGACACGATTCCATATAACGAAATCTTAAATGACAATGTATCACTTGAACACGAAGCAAAAGTATCGAAAGTTTCAGAGGAGCAGCTCTTCTACTTGATGAGCCGCGGAATTCCTGAGCTAGAAGCAACTGAAATGATCGTTATGGGCTTCATCGAGCCATTTACAAAAGAATTGCCGATGGAATATGCTGTAGAAATGAACCGTCTTATTAAATTCGAGATGGAAGGTTCAATCGGTTAAAAGATAACAAAACCCGTCACATCAATACTTGTGACGGGTTTTTCTTATAGTTGCCTTTGGATTGTTTTGGATTAAACGAATTCTATATGATCACCGTGATGTGTTTTATATGCCAGGATGCAACTTCGCCGCATCCTGGCATATTTTTTCGGTAATTGTATGGTAGTCGTTCATCCGACGCTCTCCAAGGGCATAGACACACGAATTGCAAATGCTTTCGGGAACGAGAAGAATAGACGGCTTCTTACTAGATAAAAGCAGCTAAAGACAAAATTTTGGCTGCTGAAGTCTTTGCTACTAGAATCATGTATAGAAAACATACTTTCCGAAAATAGGGGTATTATGTTTATTATGCAAAGGTAACCAATTTTCAATAAGATTAATCTTCTGCAAAGCGTCCATTTTACGGAATGAACTATGTTAAAATTGAATCAACTTAAAAGTGACAGGGAGGAGGGTCTATAATATGGGGTTAGCATTGGATATTGCGCGTACTGTATTGCCTCTTGTAATAGTGGGTGGGATTGCAGTATTTGTAATTCTAAGAATGAAACATAAATATGAGAAAGGCACCCTGGCTAAGAAAAAAACAAAAGGTGCTCAAAATTTATTGGATAGTTTAATACCATTCGGAATGATGATTGGTTTTGCTGTTGCTGTACTTTTAAGCATATTTTCACCAATTTCCTTACTATCTGCAATGACCTGGGGACCTGGGATAGGTTTTTTATTTGGATATTTTGCTTATGAAATTTATAGCAAGAGGGAAGAAAGTTATTCATAATAACTTTCCTACAGAAAAGGGCGCATTTGTGGAAGATCATAAGCCTAATTCCTCGTTTAAGATACGAGGAGTTAGGCTTTCTTTATCTTTCAAAATCCTTAACGTTGAAATTTGTATTTTTTTGACGTTACCACATTGGCAACGGGTGGTATATCTTGCGGCAATCGCTGGTGAAAAACGTGGTAGAAGTGTACGTTCTTCCAGTGGTAATTAACCCTTTTGATATTCTGGTTCATCTAAAAAATAAACGTTCATAATATAAATTATCACTTGAACTTCATCCTGCACATCATAGAAATTTTATAGTGCTTTTCAACTCATAAGTACTTATCACATACTGACAGTAACGCTTTCTTAAAATAAAGATAGAGATACTATTAGAGAAATCCTCAGCGTCCAAAATTGAATCTTTGGACGCTTATCTCTAGTTAGGAAGCCTTCTATTCCCTACATATCATGACATCTTGATCATCGTATAGAAGTCGTTCAATCCAAAGCGATCAAAAGGCAATTGAACACGAAACGGTTTTACTAGATGCACTGTTTGTCGTTTGCAATAAAATTTTCATCAGCATATGTTAGAATAATACTAACGTTGTATTTGAAAGGGGCGAGGTGGATGATTCAAATCGGATTGACAGGCTGGGGGGACCATCCCACCATCTATGATCCATCTTCAACGGCAAAAGAAAAGCTACTTGATTATAGTGCTCACTTTCCGATTGTTGAGCTGGACTCTACGTTTTACGCTATCCAACCTGAAAGGAATATCCGTAAATGGATTGCCGAAACACCGGATAATTTTCGTTTCGTGGTGAAGGCATATCAGGGAATGACTGGACATAATCGTGAACCACTGCCCTATACTTCGATTGACGAAATGTATGAGTTATTCAGATTATCCGTGACACCGTTACAAGAAGCGGGTAAACTCGCAATGATTCTCGTGCAGTTTCCACCTTGGTTTGATTGTACAAAGGAAAATGTCGAAGAAATTAGCTTCGTTTGTGAAAAATTGCATGGTTTTGATATTGCCATCGAATTCAGGCATCAGTCGTGGTATTCATCGGAATACATTGATGGAACATTAAAATTTTTACGTGATTTTAATCTAATCCACTCCGTTTGTGATGAACCGCAAGCAGGTGATGGAAGTATACCGCTTGTATCAAATTCAACGAGACCCGATAAAGTACTCGTTCGACTCCACGGTCGTAATATCCATGGCTGGCGTAATACGACTGGAGACGATCAAGCATGGCGTAAAGTGAGATACCTGTATAATTATAATGAGGCTGAGTTGAAAGAAATTCAGCAAGCAGTCGCAACATTAACAGCCGAAACGAAGGAAGTATTCGTTATTTTTAATAATAATTCCGGCGGACATGCAGCACGAAATGCGCAGCAATTTCAAAAAATGCTCGACATCAACTATGAAAGTCTGACGCCCAAACAGCTCAACTTTTTTGAGGGAGATTGGTAATTGTAATGGAATATTTACTATTGGCCGTAATTGGTCTAGCTGCAGGAGTAATTGGGGCGCTCGTTGGCCTTGGAGGCGGTATTATACTTGTGCCAGCAACACTTTTTGTCGGTATTAATCTAGGAATGATTAGTGGGATTACACCGCAAACGGTCGTTGGTTTGTCAGTCATCATGATGATTTTTACAGGACTCGCATCGACGTTATCGTATATGAAAACAAAAACGATTGACTATAGAAGTGGTCTTATATTTTTCGCCGGAAGTGTTCCGGGGACGCTTGTCGGAGCCTTTGTCAATAAAGGGCTCGATTTACCATCATTCAATTTATATTTTGGCATTTTACTTATTCTTCTATCAACATTGCTACTTGTACGAAAATATTTAAAGCCAGTCAATTGGTTCGTTAATCATGGCAAAAAGAGAACATTTGAGGATAATATGGGACAGACTTTTGTTTTTGGCTATCCTGTTTGGTTTGCGTTACTTTTAACATTTGGCGTTGGGTTTGCTTCAGGGCTATTTGGGATTGGGGGAGGCTCTATCATCGTTCCAGCTATGATTCTCCTGTTCCTATTCCCACCACATGTCGCAGTGGGTACGTCGATGTTCATGGTCTTTTTATCGGCTATGGTTAATTCAGTTACACATATATCACTTGGCAATGTGCCATGGCTTTACACAATACCCGTCGTTCCGGCTGCTTATATCGGGGCAAAATTAGGGGCAATGCTGAATCAAAAGATGAAATCAGAGACACTAGTCATTGCTCTACGAATTATTCTATTCATATTAGGGGTTCGGGCCATTATTGAAGGAATAGCGGGGTGAATTCCGATAAGTAAAATAGAAACGCTTTACTTTTATCATACGAATGATATCCATAGTCACTTTGAAAATTGGCCGCAAATCAGTCGTCTGTTACGTGAGAAAAAACGAATGCATCATGCTAAAAGTGAAGCTTGCTATGTATTCGATATCGGGGATCACGTTGATCGTTCGCATCCTTTTACGGAAGGGACGCAAGGTCAAGGGAATGTTCGTTTATTGAATGAAGCGGGATTCGATGCGGTTACGATTGGTAACAATGAAGGCATTACGATGTCGAAAGAAGCGCTTACTTTACTTTATAAAGAAGCGGAATTCAACGTGATTGTCTGTAATTTATTTGATCAAGGGCGTCCAGCATGGGCTTTGCCCTATACGATTTACGTAACGGAGCAAGGGACGAGAATTGGCGTGGTTGGTGCGACGGCAGAGTATACGACGTTCTATTCAAAGCTAGGATGGGAAGTGACATCACCTAGTGCTGAATTGCAACGTATTGTAGAGGAGATTGAGGAACAAACGGATGTCATCGTTTGTCTATCACATTTGGGAATAAAAGAAGATGAGAAATTGGCGCGTGACTGTCCTGCAATCGACGTTATTTTCGGTGCGCATACCCATCATCTGTTTCATGAAGGCAAGCTCATCGGAAATACGATGCTAGCTGCAACAGGAAAATATGGTGAATATGTAGGGCAAGTGATGGTGGAAATCGATGTCGACACAAAGAAAGTGGTCGAGATGGCTGCGAAGCTGTATAGAGCGGATCAGCTGACACGTACTGAGGATGACGTCAGACAGGTGACTGGACTTATTGAATCGGGGAAGCAGGCAATGAAGGAAAGGGTTTTTTATAATCCAACAGCTTTACCGCAAAATTTATTTGGAGAGAGTCCGTTAGCCTCTTTTTTCGGTCGAGCGTTAATTGCCTATACAAAAGCGGATTGTGCATTGTTTAATGCGGGTATTTTTCTTGGCAGCTTAGACAAAGGATGGGTAACGAAAGAAAGCCTACACACACTACTTCCACATCCAATAAACCCATGTATTATCACGTTAGACGGAGCGGAGCTGCAAGAAGTGTATGAGCTATCAATGAATGAAGAATGGCCACAGATTGAGATTAAAGGACTCGGCTTCCGTGGTACGCTGATGGGGGCGATGATACATGAAAGATTGTATGAAAATCGTCATGGTAAGCTCTACGTGGGGAATCGAGAGGTCATCAAAGGACAGTCTTATACGCTTGCGACATTAGATATGTTCACATTTGGATTTTTCTTTCCAACCCTTAAAGAGGCGAAAAAAGACTATTGTATGCCAGAGCTGATCAGAGATGTGTTGGGCTGGTATGGCACTGAAATGAACTGAATAAACGGCTCCTTTTCTGCATATTGTAACAGCAGGAGGAGTCGTTTTGAGATTTCAAAGTCATATTACTCGAAAATCTAGGAAAAAGAAACGAAGATTGTTACCGCTCCTTATTCCAGCGTTTCTAATTGCGATTGCCCTATCTCTATACATTGTCAATATGAGATTGACACCTATCTATGTTCGATATGCAGAGGCACAAACACGTATTATCTCTGCGCATGTCATTAACAAAGCGATTACATCACAGGACCTTACATTTCCTAGTGTTGAAGAAATGTTTCCTACCAGTTCAAATGAGTCTACTGGAGTAATAAAGATTAATGCGGAAGCCGCCAACCGTGTAGTGGGAGAGATACACGCGCTCGTTGCTACTCATCTTAAGCAGGCAGAAGCCGGTAATTTTGACGTGTTGCCAGTGCGCGATAATATCGAATACGATTCAAAGGCGATGGAAAACCAAGAAGGAATTGTCTTTTTTGTGCCAGTTGGTCAGGCGCTCAATATTCCTTTGCTTGGAAATCTAGGACCTAAAATACCTATCCGATTTCATGTCATTGGAGAAGTACACACTGATATAGAACCAACCATCAAGGAATTTGGAATAAACAGTGCATCTGTCGAAGTAAATGTTATTTTGACAGTGAACGTTCAGATTATCGTGCCGCTAGCTACGCGAGAAAGTAAAGTGGAACAAAGAATTTTGGTTGCAATGGGGATTATTTCGGGGACGGTCCCTCCAGTTTACAGTGGTGGTGGAGGAGCAGCGCCTAATGTCGAAATTCCAGTTCAACTCCCAAAATAAGAATAAGAAAAGCGCAAGATACCTAGAACATAGACATTATTTTAGGAAAAAAATAAATACTTTTATCCTTTTGGAAAAAGACTTGAAAGTACTGTGGTTTATTGTTACGCTAGTATAGTTAATAAAATACCGATTGGGTAGAGGCTGCATTGCTTATGAGTCGCATACGAGAGATTGACATCTATGACCGTGTGTAAAAGGAAGCTTTGCCGAAGTTTGTTGGGGTTGTCAAGTTCAGCAGGCTGGGGTTATTCCGAATAGGGATAACACTGTCATGCATCATTGTGATGTATGATGAGCTACAAGTCGTAAGTTAGATAAGCCAATTCATTTATCAAACAAACGCAATGTAGATAAGGTCGACTCCCATTACACTTAGCAAAGTGTCGATAGGAGTCGGTTTTTTTATTCCCCCATGACGGGCCTCGACCCAACAATATGGAGGATTTTTAGAATGATTGGAACTTGGGTATCAATTTTGCCGCCACTAATTGCCATTGTGATGGTATTGGCGACGAAACGTGTTTTGCTATCACTTGGATCGGGGATTGTCGCTGCCGCTATACTAGCCGCATCCTTTTCGCCGGGTGAATCTGTAAAGTATATATGGAATGGAATGATTGTCTCCTTCTGGGACGGAGGGGCATTGAATACGTATAATATTTATATCATGTTATTCATTCTTTTACTTGGAGTGATTACAGCATTCGTTAGTTTGTCTGGTGGCAGCCGAGCGTTTGCAGGGTGGGCTGAACGCCGCATCAAGACAGCACGCGGCGCGAAAATGCTAACGACTCTTTTAGGAATCGCTATTTTTGTAGATGATTATTTTAATGCATTAGCCGTTGGACAAATTGCTCGTCCGATTACAGATCAGCATAAAATTTCACGTGCGAAATTAGCTTATTTTATCGATTCAACATCAGCACCTATTTGTTCGATTTCTCCTATTTCAAGCTGGGGGGCATTTTTAATTGGGCAAATGGCTCTTATTTTTGCAGGGTCTACTGCTATCAGTTATTCGCCGTTATCTGCATTTATCATGATGGCGCCAATGAATTTTTACGTTGTCGCCACATTAGCAATGGTCTTCTTCTTTGCATGGACGGATATTGATTTGTTCACGATGAAGAAGCATGAAAAACTGGCAAAAGAAGATGGCCAATTATTTGATCCGAACAAAGAGATTCCTGGTCAATTAAAAGAGGATTTTCCTGTACATGCATATGGCCGGGTACGCGATCTTGTGGCACCCATTGTGTCGCTCGTAGTTGTCACGTTTACCATGATGTTTTGGACAGGTTATGTAATTGGTGGTTCGCCGAGTATATGGTCTATATTTGAAAATACGAATGTGCCTTTGTCCTTGCTGGCAGGTGGAGTCGTTGGGGCTTTAGTTGCCGCAATTCTATATGGAGTACAGATGAAACATAATGAAACAGCCACTATGCAGCTAATGGGTCGCGCCTTTGTTAGTGGCGTACAATCAATGATGCCTGCGGTGCTGATACTCATTTTTGCATGGGCATTAACAGACTTGATTGCTATTTTGGATACGGGTACTTATTTATCAGAGGTCGTGATGAAAGCAAATATGTCAGTTGCATTTTTACCAGCTATTATCTTTATATTAGCAGGTCTGATGGCATTTGCTACGGGGACATCATGGGGATCTTTCGGGATTTTGATGCCGATTGCGGGGACGATTATGATTGACGCTGCGCCTGAACTATTATTACCGGCACTTGCAGCTGTTCTAGCAGGTTCTGTGTTTGGTGATCATTGTTCGCCAATATCGGATACAACGATTTTGTCTTCAACGGGTGCAGGTAGTAACTTGATGGACCACGTTACGACGCAATTACCTTACGCGCTCATTAGTGCTATTGTCGCAGCTATAGGCTATTTTGTATTAGGGGTAACAGGCTCTGTGTGGGTAGGTCTGGTTGCTGTAATTATCATTCTCATCGTATTATTTACGGTTTGGACGATAGGGGCAAGAAAAGAAATAGCTAAGCAAGCCGCATAATCATAGGTTGTAACAGGGGAGCGATGAAATTTCATCGCTCCTTTTATTATATTGAAACAATTTTTGAATAAAAAAATGTTTTGACAATAGTCAGTTAGGTATATATACTAATCAATAAGATTACAAAGATAATCTGAAAGTAGTAATCACTCAATTCTTAGTTTTAAAAATACTATGAAGGAGAAAAACTGGGGGATCTGATATCTACGTTTAGAATTATTGGAATTTTAAATCACAGGGGGGATTTCAATTGAAATTAAAAAAATTCGCAGGTATATTCGCCACAGCAACTCTTGCAGTTGGACTATTGGCAGGGTGCGGCGCAGGTGAAAAGGCAGATGGAGACAGTTCAAGCAGTAAGGGTGGCGACACGATTAAAATCGGCGTTAACCTAGAATTGTCTGGAGCAGTTGCTTCATACGGAACATCAGAGCTATCCGGGATTGAATTAGCTGTTGAAGAAATTAATGCAGCAGGTGGCGTGGATGGCAAGGATATTGAACTAGTCAAGGTCGATAACAAGTCTGACCCTGCAGAAGCAACAAGTGCAGCGCTTAAATTGATTACACAAGATAAAGTTGTAGCGATTATTGGTGCAGCGACAAGTGGTGCTACAGTTGCACAGGCAGAAATTGCTAACGGTAATGAAGTACCACTTATTAGTCCATCTGGTACAAGCCCAACGGTAACAGTGAAAGATGATGGAAGCGTCAACGAATTTGTCTTCCGTACATCATTCATCGATCCTTTCCAAGGAACAGTTGCAGCCAACTTTGCAGCAAATGACCTAGGTGTGAAAAACGTTGCGATTTACTCAGATAACTCAAGTGACTATTCAAAAGGTCTTGCAGCTTCATTCAAAAAAGATTTTGAAGCAGCGGGCGGTACGGTTGTAGCGGAAGAATCATATGTTGGTAAAGACACAGATTTCCGTTCTACATTAACGCGTATCAAAGCAGCAAACCCAGAATTTATTCTGATCCCAGGCTACTATGAAGAAGTCGGGCTAATTGTTAAACAAGCACGTGAAATGGGTATCGATGTTCCACTAATGGGCGCAGATGGCTGGGACTCTCCGGTTCTAATGGATCTAGCTGGTGCAGAGGCGTTGAACAATACGTTCACGACAAATCACTACTCTTCTGAAGACCCAGATGGTATCATCCAAGACTTCAATGATAAATTCGAAGCAAAATATAGCAAAGCGCCAGATGCATTTAACGCACTTGGTTATGACACAGTTTACCTACTAGCTGACGCTATTAAACGCGCAGGTGGAGCAGATTCAGTTAAAATTAAAGACGCTTTAGCTGCAACAAGTGGACTTGAACTTGTTACGGGTCTGTATTCAGTAGATGAAAATCATCACCCAGTTAAATCAGCAACAATTCTTGAATACAAAGACGGCGAACAAATCTTTAAAACTAAAGTAAATCCTTAATTCAAAAACCTGGAATGGGGGGAGGTCATCCTCTCATTCCTTTTCTATGTAGAAAAATGAAAATAGCGAGGGTGTCTTTCAAGGCACGTAATCAGGACGTATCGAAATTAGACTGGCTTCCCTTGAAGGCTCGGCAATCGATGAGTTTTCTAATGAAAACAAAGGAGTGAAAATTGCATGGAATGGTTACAACAGCTGGTAAATGGTATTTCACTCGGAAGTATATATGCGTTAATAGCTTTAGGCTATACGATGGTTTATGGAATCATAAAGCTTATTAACTTTGCGCACGGGGAAGTTTTTATGATTGGGGCATTCATCGGCTATTTCTGTATAGCAGGATGGGGACTTGGCCTTTTTCCAGCATTGGTCATTGCAATGACAAGCTGTGCAATCATAGGAGTTGTCATTGAGCGTATTGCTTATAAAAGATTGCGAAATGCCACGAGAATTGCAGTATTGATAACGGCGATTGGGGTATCTCTTCTGATTCAAAATGGTGTCATTTATATGCGTGGGGCACAACCAGAAGCCTATCCAGCAGTATTAGCCAACAAATCATTTGACTTTTTGGGTGTTCAAATTAGTAGTCAATCAATCTTGATCCTTTCAGTTTCTGTGGGGCTAATGATTATACTTCAATTTATTGTACATAAAACAAAAATTGGAAAAGCGATGAGAGCGGTTTCTTATGATAGCGAAGCGGCAAAATTGATGGGTATCAATGTAGATAACACAATCTCGGCTACGTTTGCGATTGGTTCAGCACTAGCTGGAGCTGCGGGCGTTATTTTCGGTATTTATTATACAAAGATCGATCCGTTAATGGGTGTTATTCCAGGTTTGAAAGCATTTGTTGCGGCAGTTCTTGGTGGAATTGGTATTATTCCGGGAGCGATGGTCGGTGGACTTGTGCTTGGAGTTGTTGAAACGTTTGTAAGTGCACTCGGTTTCTCACTATGGAGAGATGCTGCGGCATTTATCATTTTGATCTTAATACTCATTTTCAAACCATCAGGCATCTTTGGTAAAAATACACGTGAGAAAGTGTAGGTGACAGACATTATGAAAAAGCTGAAAAAGTCGAAACAGTTCTGGATATTTATCAGTTCATCTATTGCGGCTTATGCAATTGTTCAAGCTCTCATCATGGTGGGAATATTGGATGATTTTTATATTAATACAATTGTTTTCATGTCCATCAATATTATGTTGGCGGTCAGCTTGCATTTGGTCATTGGGATTACTGGGCAGTTCTCACTTGGACATGCCGGATTTTTAGCAGTCGGTGCATATGTATCGGCCATTGTCACGATGAAATTGAATCTACCATTTCCAGTTGCCATTTTGGCTGCCGGTGTGATGGCAACCATTGCAGGTTTAATTATCGGAATTCCGAGTTTACGCCTAAGAGGGGATTACCTGGCGATTGCTACACTGGGATTCGCGGAAATCATTCGAATTATCTTCTTAAATATTGAGTATGTTGGTGGAGCGGCAGGTATGCAAGTCGACCATTTAACAAATTGGACCTACACATTTATTTGCTTGTTCGCTACAATTGTGATCATTGTTAACTTTACGAATTCACGACATGGTCGTGCATGTATATCGATTCGGGAGAATGAAATTGCAGCAGACGCTATGGGGATTAACACAACTTACTATAAGGTGTTAGCGTTCGCAATAGGTGCCTTCTTTGCTGGTATTGCTGGTGCATTGTATGCGCATAATTTCTATATTATACAGCCTGTCAACTTCGGGTTTTTAAAATCAATTGATATTTTAATTTATGTTGTATTGGGTGGATTAGGAAGTTTGTCCGGTGCGATTGTCGCTACAATTTTACTGACGATTGTTTCTACATTCCTACAAAGTTATCCTGAAACGCGCATGATTATTTATAGCCTTGTACTAATCATTGTGATGCTTTATCGTCCTAAGGGGTTAATGGGTACGATGGAAATCACAGATTATTTCAAGCTTTGGAGAGGTTCGAAAGGAGGCAGCAAACATGGCCAGTGAACCGTTGCTAAAAGTTACAGATGTCGGTATACAGTTTGGTGGACTAAAGGCTGTTGCGAATTTCAATATGGAAATCAACCAAGGAGAGCTTGTTGGATTGATTGGCCCCAATGGTGCGGGTAAAACAACTAGTTTTAACTTGTTAACAGGTGTTTATGTGCCAACGGAAGGTGATATTTTACTAAATGGGGAGCGCATTAACGGTATGGCCCCTTATCAAGTAACGCGCAAAGGCATAAGTCGGACGTTCCAGAATATCCGGTTATTCAATGAATTATCGGTATTGGATAATGTAAAAGTTGCGTACCATTCGTTAGCGAAACATTCCGTACTCAGTTCGATGCTACGCTTGCCTGCACACTTTTCCGGAGAAAAAGAAATGGAAGAGAAAGCAATGGAGTTTTTGAAAATCTTTAAGTTAGATCAATATAAAGATGAAGATGCAAAAAACTTGGCGTATGGGAAACAGCGGAGGCTGGAAATTGCGAGGGCTTTAGCGGCAGGACCCCAGCTATTATTGTTAGATGAACCGGCTGCTGGTATGAACCCGCAGGAAACGAAAGAATTGATGGAGTTAATCGCTTTTGTGCGTGAAAAATTCAATTTAACGATTTTATTAATTGAACATGATATGAACTTAGTTATGGGGATTTGTGAGCGTATTTATGTATTGGATCATGGTGTACTTCTTGCTGAAGGAACTCCTGAGGAAATCCGTAATAATCCAAAAGTAATCGAGGCTTATTTAGGGGAGGAAGTTCATGATGAGCATGTTGAAGATTGAAAATATCAATGTCTATTATGGCAGTATCCATGCTCTAAAAGGTGTTTCACTGGAAGTAAATGAAGGTGAGATTGTTACGCTAATTGGTGCTAACGGGGCAGGAAAAAGTACATTGTTAAAAACGTTATCCGGTTTATTGAAACCGAAAGAGGGCTCCATCCACTATTTGGACTCTTCAATAGCGGGCAAGCAGGCTCAAGCAATCGTAAAAGCGGGAATCTCTCATGTGCCAGAGGGAAGACGTGTATTTGCGGATATGAGTGTGGAAGAAAATATTGAATTAGGTGCATTTTTACGTAAAGATAAAGCTGCGATTCAACAGGATCTTCAAAAGGTCTATGGGATTTTTCCACGCTTACTTGAACGACGCAAGCAATCCGCTGGGACATTATCGGGTGGAGAGCAGCAGATGCTAGCAATGGGCAGAGCGATTATGGCGAGGCCAAAGTTGTTATTATTGGATGAGCCATCTATGGGCTTGGCTCCACTGATGGTAAAAACAATTTTTGAGGTTGTCAAGGAAATTAATAAGGAGGGCACAACGATACTACTCGTTGAGCAGAATGCCAATATGGCTTTGTCAATAGCGGATCGAGCGTATGTCATTGAAACAGGTAGGGTTATTCTATCTGGGACTGCGGCAGAGTTGCAGGCAAGTGAAGAAATTAAAAATGCTTATCTTGGCGGCCATTGACAATCATTGGAGTCTAGGATTAGATTGGAAAATAGAGCGGCTGACCCATCAGTGAAAGGGTTAGTCGCTCTTACTTCTGGTTGTTTGAAGTCTGAATATATGATACATTGACAATAGTGCTGGAAACAATTGAACTTCAGCTTCCGGCAGATAGGAAGTATTCTTTATATGAACGTATATAGATTGCAGGAATGGAGTAGATCGTTGTGACGTGCAAACCAGAACAAGGTACGAGAGACGAACATATTAAGAAACCAGATTGGCTAAAAATTAAGCTGAATACGAATGATAATTATGTGGAACTCAAGAAAATGATGCGAGAGAATAATTTGAATACCGTATGTGAAGAAGCACGCTGTCCGAACATCCATGAATGTTGGGGAGAGCGGCGCACAGCAACGTTCATGATTCTCGGAGCAGTTTGTACGCGTGCTTGTCGCTTTTGTGCAGTTAAAACTGGATTGCCAAATGAACTAGATATAGCAGAACCAGAACGCGTTGCAGATTCGGTCGCACTTATGAATTTAAAGCATACCGTTGTAACGGCAGTTGCACGCGACGACCAGAAGGATGGTGGATCTGCAATTTTTGCGGAAACGATTCGTGCTATTCGCAGAAAAAACCCGTTCACGACTGTAGAAGTATTACCATCGGATATGGGGGGCGACTTTGACAACTTGAAGCGTCTGATGGATGCAAAGCCGGATATACTCAACCATAATATAGAAACAGTTCGACGTCTCACGCCAAGAGTTCGTGCTCGCGCAACCTATGACCGTTCACTTGAACTACTACTGCGTGCAAAGGAAATGCAGCCAACAATTCCGACAAAATCTTCTTTAATGCTGGGTCTTGGTGAAACGCATGAGGAAATTTTGGAAACGATGGATGATCTTCGTGCGCATAAAGTGGATATTATGACAATCGGTCAGTATTTACAGCCGACAAAAAAACATTTAAAAGTACAGAAATACTATTCGCCCCAGGAATTCGGCGAGTTAAGAAAAATTGCAATGTCCAAAGGATTCTCACATTGTCAGGCTGGTCCATTAGTACGTTCGAGTTACCATGCTGATGAGCAAGTTAATGCGGCCGCTAAGGAAGTCCAGCGTCGTGGTGAGATGTCACTACAAAGTTAATAAGGGTGTAATCGATTAAGTGGCGGTGAAATGAATGATAAAGTTAGATGATTGGCAGTTTGAAATCGTGAAGAATTATCGTGATGGCTTCAACGAAGAAGCACTTCTTGCACGATATAGTGATGTCCTTCTTAAGTATGATTATATACTTGGTGATTGGGGCTACGGACAACTCCGCCTTAAAGGGTTCTTCGATGACTCGAATCAGAAGGCAACGTACGAAACTAAAATTGGTACGTTACAGGATTATCTTTATGAATACTGTAACTTTGGCTGTGCTTATTTTGTAATGAAAAAAGTGGAGCGTGTTAAACAAGATATGCCTATAAAAGAAGTGGCTGAATGACAAGACTCGCGTGTGGATGAAATATAATCCACATGCGAGTTTTTTGATGTTCTTGCGTGTTTATCTACCTTCTCTGAATGTAGTGTGAGGCATCCTCTAGCGCAGAAGCGTTATTCAATGGAATCATTAATTCTAATTAGATATGGTATTATAGAGAATATACATATTCATAACAATCAGGAGGGAACGTCTGTGTATTTTGTAGACAGAAATCAAATTAATAAAGCGCTGGATCATATGGAAAATTTACTTGAGATATATAAAGGTGGAAGTAGATGGGCAGAGGATGAGGTCCGTTCACTAGCACTTGAACGAATTGCACAAGTGATTATCGAGTCAATTATTGATGTTGGCAACTCGATGATTGACGGTTTCATCATGCGTGATCCGGGAAGTTACGAGGATATCATAGATATTATGGAAGACGAGCGTGTTGTTACACCAGAAATGGCCGCACCACTTAAACGTGTCATTGATTTGAGAAAAATGATTGTTCGCGAATTTACTGAAGTGGATGCAGGAGAAATTAATAAAGTCCTATATGATACGCTAGGGGAACTGGAAGAGTTTCCGGATAAAGTCCGTCATTATCTTGAAAACGAGCTAGGTCCAGTATCGGCATTTTTACCTGAGGATAACTGAAGATGGATCACTATAAAGCGATTTGTCTCGACTTAGATGGGACGGTATACCGTGGAGTTGAACCGATTCCAGAAGCGGTGTCTTTCATTGCAAGTACTCAAGCACGTGGCGTCGAACCTTATTTTATAACAAATAATTCGTCGATGACACGTCAACAGCTGCAAGAAAAATTGGCTTCATTTGGTATCCGAACAGATACTGCTCATATTATGACTTCTGCTATTGCGGTGGCGAAATATTGCGAGGCAAATTATCCAGGTGCGTCTGTTATGATGATTGGTGAAAAAGGGCTTGAGGAAGCCTTATTATTGGAGGGCATTGAGCTGACGGATGATAATCCAGATGTGGTCGTCATGGGGATTGATCGTGCTATCACGTATGCGAAGTTGGCGAATGCTTGTCTTGCGATACGTGCCGGTGCTCATTTCGTCGCAACAAATAGTGATCAGGCTTTTCCAACGGAGAAAGGGCTTGTTCCAGGCAATGGTTCCTTCGTGAAATTAATGGAGAGCGCAACTGGAAAAACGCCTGTTTTTGTCGGAAAACCAGAATCGGATATGTTAGGTTTTATTCAGCAGGAAAAAGGTTATCGTAAGGAAGAGATGATCATGGTTGGAGATAACTATGATACCGATATTCAGGCCGGAATCCGCTTCGGCATTGACACGCTACATGTAGCAGGCGGCGTCTCATCTACTAAGGATGTACTACTGAAAGAGCAGCCGCCGACGTATCACCTACAATCATTAATGGAATGGAATGGAATATAATCAATCAGGCTAAGGCGTGATTGCGTCCGGATTTTGAATCGAGCAAGCTCGATTAACTCCTTTCAAAATCCGTGACATCCGCCGGAGGCTTTATTTGAATTCAGCCGAATTCAAATAAAAAGCTAACCGCCTTAGATGGGCGGTTAGCCAAAATGCTCAAAAGAGCGGATTGTCTTCGATGAATTGATAGATACGTTTAGTCAGTTCCTCGGGTGTGTCGGCTTCGACAACTTCACCATTAACAACTGCGTAAAGTGTTTCCATACATTTTGTACAATAGCTTAAACAGCCGTATTCAAGAACGTCTAGATTTGGATCTTTTTCCAATGTCTCGAAAGTTTCTTGTGAACCATTTGCAATATTGCTTATACAAAACTCGACAATCGGATTCATGACGATCACCTCACTCACTTGGAATCCTACTCCTTTTTTCCGCACACGTCAATTTCCCCGTTTTACTTCGAACAACTGAAGTTTACTTTCCAATGACTCATTGTGAAGCTTGTCACAAACTGATATAATCAAATTGAGAAAGTAGCGGATTAATGTATTATGAAGGAGAAAAGTTATGAGAAAACTTGTACTACTTGGTGCTGGATACGGTAATATGCGTATTATGCTGCGTTTATTGACGAAGGATCTTCCAGATGATATTGAAATTACACTTGTCGATCGGACCCCTTTCCACAGTTTAAAAACGGAATTTTATGGACTTGCGGCTGGGACAGTGTCGGATTCTGAGGTCCGCGTTGCATTGCCTATCCACGACAGATTGAAAGTGGTTGGTGGTGAAATTATTGAAATTAGACCAGATGAAAAATGTGTCTATCTCGATGATGGCGTACAGATTAAGTATGATGAGCTCGTCATTGGACTTGGATGTGAGGACAATTATCATGATGTACCAGGGGCCGCTGAGTACACGTATAGTATCCAAACAATTGGCAAGTCAAGAATCGCACATGAAAGAATTCTTGGTTTTGGATCAGGTGCTACAATCGGAATTGTTGGTGCTGGTTTAAGCGGTATTGAACTAGCTAGTGAATTACGTGAAAGTAGACCTGACTTGAACATTAAATTATTTGATCGTAGCCCACGAATTTTGCGTGATTTCCCTGAGCGACTTAGTAATTATGTCAAAGGCTGGTTTGACGATCACAATGTAGACGTTGTGTCGAATTCTAATATTACAAGAGTAGAGCCAAACGCGTTGTATAATCATGAAGAAACAATTCCGGTCGATGCGGTTGTGTGGACAGCGGGTATTCGTCCCGTTGCAGCTGTCAAAAACATTGACACTGAAAAAGATAGTTCAGGTCGTGTGGTGCTTAATATGTATCACCAGTTGCCTGCGTTTAACGATGTTTATATCGTAGGGGACTGTGCTTCATTGCCTTACGCTCCTAGTGCTCAGGTTGCTGAGGAGCAGGCTGAACAAATCGTCAAAGTATTACGCTTAGTATGGAGTGGCGAAGCATTGCCGGACAAGATGCCAGAGATCAAGCTAAAAGGCTTCCTCGGCTCTTTAGGAAAGAAACAAGGCTTTGCCTATCTTGCGGATCGCACCGTCACAGGACGTATTGCAAGGCTATTAAAATCGGGCGTGCTGTGGATGTATAAATGGCATAATGGTTAAGCGACCATAAAAACGTTGTTGCATCAACGTTTGCGAGGTCTTACGTGTGATAGAAATGTCGGAATATCACATATCTATCACATTTCCCTTGGGAACAGTTAAATTTAAGATGTCACCGTAGCGATTTTTAATCTTCGCGGTGGCATCTTCTTTCATATTCTCTGTAACGTGCGTGTAGATGTCCATCGTCGTTTTCGAGTCCTCGTGACCAACCCTGTCCATAATCGTTTTTAAATCCACTTTAGCTTCTGTGAGCATCGTTATATGGGTATGGCGCAATATGTGTGGCCCTTCAATTTTCGTAATGCTTGTCTTTTTGATAAGTCGGATAATCCGATCGTAAATAAAGCGACTAGAATACGGATATCCATTTTGTCGACAAAACACAAAATTACCCTCGTGATAGTCCTCTATACCTTTTCGTGTACTAAGTTTAATTTTCGCTTGCAGTACTTTATGAGTTTTTAGCATCGCTAGGATACTTTCATCCACATCGATCGTGCGAATGGCGGCCATTGTTTTTGGAGGTGTTAATTTAAACTTCCTCATATTATGGTCTGGCATATCTAATGTCTTGGTAATTCGAATTGTATTTTCATCAAAATTAATGTCTGTCCATTTTAAAGCGCAAAGTTCTCCAACCCGTAATCCGGTAAACGCGAGCAAATAAAACCATTCTTTATCGTTTGGCAATCCCTCAGTTAAAGTCATCTGCAAAAACTCCTCTAATTCATAGCGTTCAAAGAATTTTTCTTCAACTGTCGAATTTTCAATTTCCTCAACCGTCAATTTCTTTCTCGGGATAACAACAGCTGGTACTGGATTATCCACCCTAATTTTATGTTCAACCGCATACTTGAAAATAGAATTTGCGGTCACCTTTGCATTCTCCATCAAAGATGGCGATAGGTTTTTCTTAAATAAATCAACAAAAATCCCTTGCAGTTGTCGAGTTTCGATATTCGCTACATTTATACTAGCGATGTATCTTAACAACACTTTAACGGACGACCTACGGTTCCTGATAGTGCTATCTTTCACGCCAGTCAAGGCGTATACTTCAAACCATTCCCACGCGACATGCTCAAACGTAGCGTTCTTGTTGGTCTTGCTGTTAACACCGTGATCCTCTTGCTTTTTAATCTCTTCCTCGACCTTCTTTTTAGCGACCCCTTTCGATTTTCCGCGCCTACGAACCTGGTTTCTTTTATTCGTCACAGGATCCCTAGGACCATCAGCAACGCATTCCCAAACACCGCTATCCAACTGTACGCATTTCATGTTACCCCTCCTCGAAAATATTTCAGCAAACTATATTCATCGCATCACCCCTTTAATCACTTATGAAAGCATTGCATACGCATGCTGTTGCGTAAACTTCTCCAGTCGAATTTCTGCGAACTCATATGACACATTGAATGCCTTTTGAATCTCCCAAATCGCCTTTTTTCGATTACGTGGTAAATCCAAATCACGTAGCATAAATGTTGGTACGCAAAAATGATACATAAAACTTTCTGCCTGCCACTCTTGTAGTCTCATAAACAACGGATGCATATTCAGCTGGTTACCGCTGTGTCGTAAAAAATGGCAGATTTCATGTCCAAATTCCATCCATTCTTCTCTTGCTGTACCCCTTACAAGGATTATTTCATTATCAAACCTAAACGAGTTTTCTTTATAGACAATCTCGACGTTTAACTCTTTAGCTATTAGCAGCATGTTCATTTCCGACGGTTTTGTTATTCCGATAGACTTATATAAATCATAAATATAATCTTCTAGAAGTGAGTACAAGTGATAACCTCCTTGTAGAGAATGTATGTTTGGTGTATTGGGTAAAAGAGTAGGTGTACATAAATGCACACCTTGAAAGATAACTTTGCGTTCTCTTCGAAAAATTACTCTTTATCAAAATTAATAATCATTCCGACTGATGTTATCCCAGATGATCCTGGATAAGTGAAAGACACTTTGTAACCATTTTCAATGTATAGACCTCTTCCTTCACTTAAAGCAGTCCCGTATCCTCTAACATAGTCCCCTGCATCTAACCCTAGTGTTTTAATAATTGATAAACCCGCTTTATAACCTTCTCCTTCAAATTCTTCAAATGGCTCACTTTTATCTATAACCAAATGATACCCCGATAGCTTTTCACCGTCTTTGTATTTAGCATCAATATAATAACTATCCGATTCGTAAAGTTGTTGCCAACCCATATTTTCCACTTCTTCTATTTCAATATCTCCGAATTCATCCATTACCAATTCCGGAACATCGTCCTTGAGTGCTCTTTGATTGAATTCCTTCGTGAACTCTTCTAATTCATCGACCCCGCATGCAACTAAAAATAACATCGACATTACCAATACAAATATAAGTCGTTTCAACTTTATCACCTCATTTTTATTTTTTATTTTGACTTACCTTAAATTTAATATAATCATACACTTCTTTCATTCCTTCAGCATCCAGCGATTCTAGGTCCTTAAACATTAGATCAATGTCAGGGAATTCAGTTGCAATCCTACTCATATAAAAAGATTTATCCTCTTTAAGAGTTTCTGGGTAATTGACAACCGTTTGACCTAATATGTAATCGGTTGTCACTTCGAAAAAGTCGGCGAACTTTCTTACTTGATCAATGTCTGGTTTTCTAGTTCCGTTTTCGTAGCCAGAAATAGTTGATTCGGCAAGATTAAACCTTTCTCCGAATTCCTTCATCGTCATTTTCTTACTTTTTCTTAATTCTCTCAATCTAGATCCGAACACCATAATCACCTACCTAATACTTTTATTATACTTTGCGTTGTGCGAATTTCAAATAAAAATCAAAAACTTTGCAATATGCGTTGACACTTTGCGTTATGCATTGTATTATATGTATAACAACTCGAAACGAGAAGTTGAAAGGAGTGAATTTACATGAGTTTATTGAGAAAAGCGCGACTAGCGACAGGTCTTAGTTTAGAAGATTCAGCAAAAATGGTAGGGATACCGGCTGGTTATCTTTCGCAAATAGAAAACGGCAAGAGACAAGTTAGTTCTGAAAGAGCTTCGCAAATCGCGTCGGTTTACCAAGTGGTAAGAGAGGAAATTTTTTTACCTAGTCGCTACGCGGTACGCGAAGTTTCAGAAAATTGTAAAGAAGTCGTCTAAAAATAAATACCTCACATCCAGCAACGAAAGTTCGAACGAGCGGAGTACGCCACGACCTTCAATATGAAGCGAGCGACAGCAATAGCCAACGCGAAGACGTCGAACTTTGATTGGTGGGTGTGAAGGCTAAGAAAGGAGAGGGGTAAATGCTAACTGTAGAGTTCGACTATGAAAAGCTTGCAGAAGCAATGCGTCCAGTAGTGCGCGAAGAAATACAAGAAATGATGAAGAGTAAATCCGAATCGCAAGAGTGGCCTCCACTGTTGACAGTCACGCAACTGAAAGAACTCTTTCACATTAAATCGTGGAAAGCATCTGAGTTGATGGGGCGTCCAGATTTTCCGGTAATACGAGAGGCGGGTGTGCTGATTCACAGGGACAAGCTGTTCGAATGGATTGACCGGCACACAAAGTGGGTGGACGACAATACAAGTTATTTCAAGGTTGGTTAAGCGGCGTTGCTAATCTACTAACTATTAATAGGAGTTGAGAGATGTGGATGCAAAAAACAGAGTTGAGGAATTAGAAAGACGAGTCAATGATCTTGAAAGGAAAGCCACCGCTGTAACGGCGGCTCCTAAAATAACTATTAACATACCTGAAAACTTAAGCGCGAGAGAAACGATAAAACAACTTGAAGATTTCCAAAAAAAATTCGTAAGATCTTTACCAATCAATTTTTGAGTGAGCCATTTTTGTAACCCTCAATCAACGTTTTGAACGTTTCGACACCTTCAATGTACTGGTTGAAGACTTCGCCAATTGACTTGTCTTGTTTTTCGGCAAAAACACTTTGCAACCTAAACATGGCGAGGTCGTGAGCCAGTTGTTCATGAGAAACAGGAATCGAATCCAATTTTTCTTTCATATGTATCACCTCCCTCTATTGTCATTATTCGACAGTGAGGAACGAAATACCTACCAAAAGGAGGAAGTTCAATGAATCAATTAAAAGTAGTTTCTATTAATGGGCAACTAGTTACAGATAGTCGCGATGTTGCAACGATGGTGGATGTTCAACATAAGCATTTATTGGCAGACATTCGTAAGTATAGCGAGATTCTTCACGGACGAGATCTCGGCAGCGAGAAATTCTTCATTGAAAGTACTTATCTAAACAGCAGAAACCAATTACAACCTTGTTACTTACTCACTCGGGTCGGATGCGACATGGTAGCCAACAAAATGACTGGTGAAAAAGGCGTCCTATTTACAGCTGCATATGTTACTAGATTCGAAGATATGGAGAAGTCGTTAAACGCTCCAAAGCCACTTACTGAAAAAGAACAACTTAGAGCGTCGTTGAGATTAAGCCTTGAAACGTCGGAGGATGTTGAGGTCCTTAAAGAAGATGTGGCAGTACTGAAAGACAAGGTGGAGAATCAGATCACACTGGATTACGGGGAGCAACGGGGATTACAAAAGGCTGTTGCGAGAAAGGTGTACGAGCTAGAAGTGCATGAGCAGCTGAGGCCGAAACTGTTCCGTGAAATCTACAGAGAAATCAAGGACAGGTTCGGGGTTGCTTCTTATAAAGATGTGAAGCGGAAGGATCTTCGAGCTGCAGTGAATTATGTGAATGCTTGGATACCACGTAAAGTTTCGTAAAGCGGAGAGGGGCGGGCATGCCCCTTGCACGAAGCGATTTGTAGCGAGGTTGTCGGAGGGGTCGTTCCAACAAGTTAACTTCATTAATTATATTACTAGATTCGAATCGAGAATGTCGGCTCGTTTTGGAACATGTCCGAAAATGGAACATTTGAGAGGGTGAATGACTATGGATATCAGTTTTCTTCGGGAGACCAGAAAAAGAGCTAAATTATCGCAAGAAGATATAGCTCCACTTATGGACCTACCGAGAACAGCTATTACCAAATTAGAAAAAGGGGAAAGGGCGCTTAAGTTTGATGAGGGTGTCAAGTGGATGCAGATAGTGGGAGCACGAATACAAGCGACTGGTACTACCTCTTTGGAATTGGGTGTGGCGATGGTAAATGGTGTGGACATATTAGCGCTGGCGCAGACGTTAACTCAATTCGTTGGCGGCATTATCAAATTCATTTAGGAGGTAACTATGAAACAGACAAACTATCGACGTGATGATATAGCGGACGCACTAGAAACAAAGAGAATGATCCTGCACCAGCTAGAAAAGATTGAAGTGAACTTATGGACGGACGATATTGACGCGGCTATACAACGAACAGCGGACATGCACTTAGCACTCGTAAAGCTTACTCGGATGAAGTCATCAAAACGGGTTGAAAACATCTGTAGCATACTCAATGCACACAATTATGGCGTTCAAATCATAAATTTTAAGCGAAAAAAAGCCGACTGACGTTACCGCGCCAGCCGACAAGAATCTCTCGATACAAACATTATAACACATTGTAGGAGCTTTGGCTCCTATCAAACAATTCGTGAACGAAGATTTCCTCCATCTTCCACGGCAACGTTTGCGGATTGTTTGATGGGATTCAATCATCAGAAAGGATGTGAAATGCGATGTCTATCAAGGTGAAAGATTGGAAACGTCTATCAACCAAGCAAAAACTAGTATTGCTACACTTCGCTTCGCAAAAATAAAAAGGGGTGAGCTAGATGGGTGAATACGCTGAAATGACGTTAGACGGTGAGTTTTGCGAATCCTGCGGCGAATACATGGGTGATGGTCACGGTTACCCCCAAAGATGTGATGGTTGTCACGACGAAATCACAAAGGCTGAACTCGAAAAGGAAATTGAATAAAAATAAACCCACTGCGACAACAGTGGATTCGGGGTTCTTGCTAATACAGTTACCAAGATTATAGTACGGAACCCCTCAAATGACAAGGAGGAGAACACATTGACGGAATTGGAACTATACAAGTTTTGTCAAGATAAAGAAATTGGTTGGCGTGGAGAAAGTTTGATTATGTGGATTAGTCCATCAGAAGTACAAGAGTTTGCTGACTTAATTGATAGATGTAGCGCGGATGACGGAGGACTCGATTGCAAAATTCAGCAGGACGGCACTGTGTGCGTTGATTTGATTGAGTTGTGCGAGGAATACGATATTGATCCAGAAAACATTTTACCTAAGGAGGAACAATGATGAAAGAAATTAAATTGATGAAACTAACTCTTAAGAACTTCAAAGGAGTAAAGGATTTCTCGCTAGAGGTCAACGGTAACGACGTGAGTGTCTATGGTGACAACGCAACAGGTAAAACGACTTTGTACGATGCATTCCTTTGGCTTTTGTTTAATAAAAACAGCCGAAACCAAGCGAAGTTTTCCATCAAGACCATTACGCCGGAAGGTCAAGAAATGAACAACTTGGAACACGAGGTTGAAGCTTCATTTCTAGTAGATGGACAACCCCTCACTTTGAAAAAGGTTCTTTTCGAGGATTGGACTCAAAAGCGTGGGGCGCTAGAAAAAACGTTTAAAGGCAATACAAACGACTATTTCATTGATGATGTGCCGACGCCGGAAAAACAGTACAATACAGCGATTAAAAATCTAGTTGATGAAGAGGTTTTCAAACTTCTGACATCACCTACTTATTTCAACGAACAATTCAAATGGGAAAAGCGCCGTGAAATACTACTAGAAATCACTGGCGACTTAACAGACCAAGAAGTCATTGACGCCAACAAAACACTTCAAGAACTGACTGGCATACTGAACGGCAAAAAAATCGAGGACCATAAAAAGATCATTGCTGCTAAAAAGAAAAAAATCAATGATGAAATCAAAAGCATACCTACACGAATTAGCGAGATTAACAACTTGCTACCAGCAGGAAACATTGACGTTCCTTCTATAGAAAAAGAAATTGCGGGTATCGAGAAAGAAATTGATGGCCATACGGCACAAATTAGCAATATCAAGAACGGTTCAGCCATTGTCGGTAAGCAACAGGAACTACAGCAAGTTGCTTTGGACCTCGAATCCATTAAGCGAGAGCTAGAAGCTGACTCAATCGAAAAAGCGAATAAAGTTAATGCAAAAATCCAAGAGGAACAATCAAACATCTCTATTCTCAAACGCAAGAAAGAGGATGAGGAATACCAGGTTAAACGCAATAATGAAGAATTTGAATCAATCGAAAATAAACTTGTTCCTCTTCGTGAGGAATATAGCGTACTTGAAGCATCTAAATTCACTCATGAAATAGAATGCGTTTGTCCAACTTGCGAACAAGACTTGCCGGCGGATCAAGTGGCAGTGGCGAAAGAAAAGGCGTTGACTGCCTTCAATCTTAAAAAATCACATCGATTAGAAGAAATTCAGGAGTTAGGGAAAGCGGGAGCTGAGAAGAAAGCTGAACTACTTGCCCAGAATAAGAAGTTAGCTAATACAGCGACATCTACGCAGTCCGAAATCGACGCGAAGCAGATTGTCATTGCGAAACTTGAAGCTGAACTAGAAACGCTGAGAGAAGATGTTAAGGGCGCTCGTCAAGATGCTCGATACCAAGAAAATATTCAAAGGCAGACTAAGTTGAATGAGGAAATTAAGGCGCTACAAGAAAACGCCGAGAATGCTGTCGTGGGCATCGAAAACGAAGTTGCTACTCTTCGTGCCAAGCGCTCTGAACTCAATCAGCAAATTGCGCAACAGGCCCATTTCGAGTCATCTATCAAGCGAATTGCCGAACTGGAAGCAAAGCAAGAACAACTCGCAAAAGACTTCGAGAATGTTGAAAAAGAATTGTTCCTTGTTGAGGAGTTCACTCGTATCAAAGTAGAAATGTTGGATGAAAAAATCAATAGCAAGTTCAAATATGCACGGTTCAAACTGACTCATAAACAGGTGGATGGAACGTTAGTCGATGTATGCGAAACGACTTACAACGGCGTGCCTTATGGCTCTGGTCTTAACAATGCGGCGAAGATTAATGTCGGCTTAGACATCATCCAGACGCTTTCCGAGCATTACGGATTCAGAGTGCCAGTGTTTATTGATAACGCAGAAGCTGTTACTCGCTTAACTGATATGGATGCACAGGTTATCAGTCTGGTTGTTTCAGAGAAGGACAAGCAGTTACGGATTGAAACGCTGACCAACGACATGAAGGAGGCTATCTAATATGACAAATCAAATACAGCAAACGCAAAGCCAAGCGCCAGCCGAAACGAACAAACAAAACGCACTCGTGACCAAGGTTGCCGAAAAAGTCCAAAGCATGGTTGAAAACAACCAAATCAACATTCCGGAAAACTACTCAATCGTCAATGCGGTTCAAGCAGCATATTTCAAATTAACGGAAGTGGATTTCAAAAAGAAAACATCATTAATCGACAGCGCAACACCCGATAGTGTCGCTTTCTCTTTGCAAGACATGGCAATCCAAGCATTGAGTGTCGCAAAGAATCAAGGTTACTTCATCGTTTACGGCGACAAAATGCAATTCACTCGATCTTATCACGGAACACAAGCAGTCATTAAGCGAATGAGTGGCGTTAAAGACATCTGGGCGAACGTCATTTGGAAGGGTGAAACGTTTGACGTTGAATACAACGAGCGTGGACAACTAGCCTTTAAAGCTCACCAAGTAGATTGGAAGGCGGCTACAGGCAACAAGGATGATATCGAAGGCGCTTACTGCATCATCGAACGGGACGACGGCGTACAGTTCCTAACAGTTATGACGATGGATGAAATTAAAACATCATGGTCGCAATCAAGCATGGCAACAGTACAAAACAAATACCCGCAGGAAATGGCGAAGAGAACTGTCATTAACCGGGCATCCAAGGCATTCATAAACACTTCGGACGATAGCGATCTGTTTATCGGTGCAATTAATCGTACTACTGAAAATGAGTTCGAGAATGAGCGTAAAGAGGTTAACCCTGAGTACGAAATTCGACAGAATGCTAATACCGAGGAGTTAGATATTCAGCCAGAACCACAGGTTATCGAAATGCCAGTTAAAAATCCTAAAAAGGAACCGGTGCAGAAGCAGGAAGAATCAGAACAACAAACTATATTCGAACAGCCAACACAACCAACAACAAACGGACCAGGCTTCTGATGAACATCCGAACAATCGCTACAGGATCCACAGGAAACTGCTACTTAATTGACGATGGACAAACCCGGCTCTTAATTGAGCTGGGGATCCAGTTTAAAAAGATTCAACGGGCATTAAACTATGAAACTACGAAAATAGCAGCATCTTTAATCAGTCACAGTCACCAAGACCATTGTAAAGGTGTGCAGGGTGCACTTGATGCTTCGATGGATGTTTACGTGTCAGAGGCAACTAAGAACGAAATAGGGATAGAGCATAACCGAATTAGGCGGTTTGAAAACAAGAAGCAGTTCAGAGTTGGAACGTTTACTATTTTACCTTTTGATGTGAAGCACGATGTCGAGAATCACGGCTTTCTGATTCAAAGTGATGCAGGCGCTCGCTTACTCTTCGCTACTGACACTTATTACGTCAAGTATAGGTTCAAAAACGTCACTCATTTGATGATTGAGTGCAACTATTCCGATGCTCTTCTCGAGCGGAACGTGTCGAGCGGTCGAGTACATGAGTTCCTAAGCAGACGAATAAGAGCTTCACATTTCAGCTTAGAAAACGTTTTGGAATTTCTGAAAGCTAACGATTTATCGCGAGTCCAAGAGATTCATTTGCTTCACTTAAGTGACACCAACAGCGATGAAGAACTATTCAAAAGAACGGTGCAACAAGCGACTGGAAAGCTTGTAATAGTACCTTAACACTAGTCATGCAAAAGGATGTGAGGTGAGTGGCAAGCCCGCAAAAAGAAAATGGTTTTACAGGAATAGCTAATGAAATATTGGAAGCGGTTCAGAAGTACAAATTTTCGTTAAATGAAATGAAAATAATTATGTGCGTATGGAGATTCACATATGGATTCAATCGTAAATCCCATGCAATGTCACTATCTTTTCTTGAAAATCATACAGGTTTGAGTAGGAGTCGGATAAATGCTTCTTTAAAGAAATTAATTGAGGATAATGTGCTTAAAAAAGTGGAATACGGGGATGCGAAGCGTACCAATTCTTACAAATTCAACAAACACTATAACACTTGGGGAATCGAAAAATATGCATCGTTTACTAGTGTACAAGACGTTACTGTCACTAGTGTACAAATTGATACTAGTAATGGTGTACAAAATGAAACTACCACTAGTGTACAAGACGTTACTGTCACTAGTGTACAAATTGATACCCAAGAAAGAAAGGTTAAAGAAATACTAAATAAAGATATAAAGACAGAGGAAAAGAAAGACGCCGTTGAAGATGATTCATCAGAAAATTATCTTCGTAAGTTATTAAATCGTTTTGTAGAATTGCGTGCATTCGGATTTGATTTCAAACCCGCTGACTTGAATGCCGCAAAAGAAATTCAAGCTGCAGGCGTTCCGCTCTTGGAAGCTATTAGCAGCTTGGAAGAATCGTTCAGGAATTACAACCCTCGACACGCAAGGGATCGGATTCACTCGTTGTCGTATTGCGTTGGATTTATTCTTGACCGACATTTCCCTGCGCAGAACAAATCAAGAAAATCTACACGAGAAGAAATTACACCCGAATGGTTCGGGAAAGAGGAACGCGCCGTCCCTGTTGCGCGAGTATCAGACATTGACATCGAACGTGAACGACAGCAACTACTACAGGAGTTGAGAGGAGAGAAAACGGTATGAAAATGCGAGAAATATTATATAACCATCACGAATTAATAACGGTGCATGGCGTCACGGAGGGACCTAACGGCGATTCGTTTATCGACATGGACTATCAATCTCTTGTCAGTTTTCTAGCGGTTAAAAGGGCGGTGGCGGAATGACGAAAAATCAAACATGCCCTTATTGCGGTCATGTAGAGGAACCGAACAACAGTATTTGGGATGAGGAAGGAGATTCTCACCATTGCACAAACAGATTGTGCGGCAGAAAGTACTACGTACGACCACAATATCAATTTCTTGGTTTCGAAGTGGACAAGTATTGCAATAAATGCGAGGAATTCGAAGAACATGGCGCATGTTATTGCGATGATGAGGATCCGCGAGAAGTTGTTGAGGGGTTAGCGTTGGAGGGATTGGTATGACTGAAAGCTTTTACGTTTACGAAACACAACATAAACCGGTCAATACGCTCGAACGTGCGACAAGTGCGGAAAAGGCATGAATGAGGGTTACTTACACGATATAGGGGACGACACATATTGTTCCTCCGATTGCTTGTTTGATGACGTTGGACTTGGAATTGCTAGTGAAATGTTGGAGTCTGGGGTTGTTTTCTGGACTACCTGGTATGACGAAGTGGAGGGAATGGCGTGAGGGAGAGTAATTTTCGTGGGAAGGCAATCATGACACCAACCGAATTGGATTACTTAGGGATTCGTCACAACAAAGGCTGGGTGTATGGAAATTTGATAGCCAACAGCGGAAAACCTTATATTGTCGGTGATATCGAAGAAGCAACAGATGAATATTTAAATCATGAATTTTGGGTTGCTGTTGAACCAGAATCAGTCGGGCAATTCATTGGTTTAAAGGACAGGAACGGTCGCGGGATTTACGAGAAGGACATTGTTAAGTTTAGTGGCAGTCGTCATCGAGTCGCTTGGTCGGATAGATATTGTGGATACAGATTATTCGGCTCTCACGCGAGTTACGGGATGAATAATTACCACAAGCTTGATTACGTGGTCGTGGGAGATCATTTCGAAAATCCAGAGTTGCTGGAGGTGGCGGAATGAAGATGAGCAAACTCAACGTTGGTGACGTATTCGTGAAAGGGAATAACGAAAGGTTGTTCAGGGGATTATCCAGTGACGGCATCATAGTTTTTTACCAAACCAAAACAGACATCAGAAGGAAAAGGGTAACAGGTGTCCGTATAGATGTTTTTGAAGAGTGGCTTGATGGGGCGAAGTTGAAAGAAGAGGTGACGACATGATTAACCGTGTCGTTTTAGTTGGCAGAATCACCAAGGACTTAGAACTCAAATATTCGCAATCTGGCGTTGCGGTTTGCCGTTTCAATCTAGCGGTCAATCGAACTTTCAAAAATGCGAATGGAGAGCAAGAAGCCGACTTCCCTAGCATTCTAACGTTTCGCAAGACGGCGGAAAACGTAGCAAATCATCTTCATAAAGGTTCATTGGTTGGAATCGACGGGAGAATTCAAACAGGAAGTTATGAAAAAGATGGTGTTCGGGTTTATACCACGGAAATTCTAGCAGACTCGGTCCAATTTCTCGAACCGAGAAATAGTAATACAGGGAATACGCCTACCAATCAATCTAACGGCGGTCAACAGTACGGGAATACGAATACACCAAACTATCAGCAGGGCGGTCAGAATCGACAGGAAACAACGCAGAATGACCCATTTGATACACCACCAAGCTACGGGGACGATTCATTACCGTTTTAATCTATGAAACTTTGAAAGTGAGGGGTCAAAGTGGATAACGACGAATGGCAATGGCAGCAGGAAAACGCGAAGTTACGGAAAGAAAATGCGGAATTGAAAAGGAAACTAGCAACCTGCTTAGTGGGTGAAATAGGCGAGAGAAAAGCGTCGGATAAACAAATATTCACCAAGCAGCAGACGGCATTTATGAAAGATAACGGGCTGAATTACCACAAAGTTTACAAGCTGACTCATCGGTACAACTCGGTTGAGGATGCGCTTATTGAAGTATTGGAGGGGACGATATGAACTTAGGGAAATTGTTTGAAATGCAGGAGACGTTCGATGCTCGAGTTATCGCTAGAAAGCGACTCGAGGGGCGTAATCTGTTGCCGGAAAAGTTTTTGGCTTTGCGTACCGAATTAGGAGAGTTTGCAAATGAGATGCCTCAAACGTTTAAATTCTGGTCCAACAAGAAAAATGATAATGAAAAAGCGCTGGTTGAATATGTCGATTGTCTGCATTTCATCTTGTCAATTGGCTTGGAATTACAAGTAAGCATCAAAGATTTAGAAGTGGCAACTAAGGAATTCGGATGCGTCGCCAGGACGGATGTGCAAACGATTAACAACGTATTTACGCATGTAAATGATCTTGAATTAAACGTAATTCACAACAGATATACGGCGGCATGCGAAGAGTACACGGATTTGTTCTTACGTTTCCTTCTACTCGGAACCCACTTCGACTTTTCTTGGGAGCAAGTTGAAGAAAGTTATTATGAGAAAAATGCAATCAACCACGTCAGACAAGCGGAGGGATACTGATGAACGCATGTAATCGTTGTGGACGAGAACTCAAAACGCAGCAATCGATTAAGAATGGATTCGGTCCAGTATGCCAAAAGAAACACGAAGAGGCCGAAGCGGAATTTCTGAAAAAGCAAGTGACAATTGACGAGGAAATCGCTTATCAGGAGAAGGTGGCGAGATGAGGAAAACTTACAGCCGATCACACGCTAACCGTGGGGCGGTTCTTGAAAGATTAATAGACATGACGAATCAGCAGTATCGCAATAAGGGGGTTGCGGACATTCGCAAAATCCCGACGCCGGTGCAGATTACCAAACACAATGGTCGGACAGTCACGGGATACACGACAAAAGGTGAATGGGTTGATTATGTAGGTGTTCGCGACGGAAAAACAATCGTATTCGATGCCAAGGAAACGTCCAATAGAACAAGTTTCCCATTAGATAATATTTCAGAGCATCAGTATGAAATATTGAATTCGTGGCATGAGAAAGGTGCACAATCGTTCCTACTCGTTTCTTTTACTAAATTGGATGAAGTATACCTGTTGCCTGCAAAGCTCCTACAACTCTACTGGGAGGATGCTAGAAATGGCGGCAGGAAGTCAATTCCTTATGTTGTTTTTGTTACAGAGTGCGACTTAATCAAATCGGACAAGGGATACGTTCTGCATTATCTTAAATCAGTTTAAGGGGATGAGGAGATGGGCGAGTATTTTACAACGAGGGTAAAGCGTGGGAGCAAGGAAGATCTCGACAAACGAGTCGCGGAGCTTGTAGCAGACGGTTTCGAAGTAGTAGGCGTTCATAACGAATCTGAAACGCGGAAAATGTTTGATTTGAATCCAGATTCGCGAGGCCCAAAGAAAAAGTTCGCTAATGATTTCACGACACATAAATACGTAGCTGTTTTACGCAGAAAGAACACGAGGGTCCACGCATGAACGCTGTCATTGTTGACAGTCGCACGCCTTGGATGATTAAAGAGGACGAGCAGATGGCTTGTATGACCAGATGTCGGTTGTACAAGCATTGTGAAAGTCGGATGGGTAGTAAGTGCAAGAAGCTCGGTGGAAGCGAGATACCCAAGTTAAGAGAGCGTGAAAGCAAATGACGGAAATCACGTTGTTTGAAGGGTTTACATTTATATTTACGGCAGGATTGATCGCGGTAGGGTGTTATTGGCTGGGGCTGAAGGCTGGGCAGAGTCGGGAGTAAGTCGTATAAGACACATAAAGCGAAGGAGTGATATTTATGGAAAAGCTTAAAAGGATAAATGAATTATGGCATGAGATTGATGTTAAAGAGAGCGAACTTGCCGATTTAATGGCAGAGTTTGAGGGCGAAGAAGTCGAGTGCAAAGGGAAAAAGGGGGTCGTTATCTATATTGACCCACCGAACGAAGTCGCAAAAGTAGACTACATTGACGGAGAAAATGAACTTGTAGATTTTAAAGATATTAAATTAATTTAATATGCAGTACGACTCATTAAGCAATACAGAGAGGGTGAACATAAATGGCATATGTAGCTGTCAATTTAATAACCGGGAAGACGATAGCAGAAGGTGAAACGGTCCCTAGTATTACTCGTCAATTAACTGATGAACAAGCAAGTGGTGAAACGTATATTGGGAAAAGAATTGAATTAGTTCCTACTGTCAAAAATCCAGACTTTTTTTGGATATTTATGAAAGAAAGTACAACTGAATATATGGCCTTTCCCGAAACTCAAATGACAGAAGAACTGAGATGGCAATTAGAAGGACAAGGCTATGATTTAATTGCCGATAGCGTGTTAAAAGGCACTGTGGACACTTATATGAAAGAAATGTATCCATGTTCTGAAAAGCTATATTACAAAGTAAAGCCTATTTCATTCAAATCGGCCAAAGAGTTTGTTACTAAACATCATAGACATCATAAAGCGCCACAAGGACATAAATATTCAATAGCTTTAACAGATGGTGATTCAGTCATAGGAGTAGCAATAGCAGGTCGTCCTGTAAGTCGTCATCTCGACGATGGTATTACGATAGAGGTCACTAGATGCTGTGTGCTACCTGGATTTAAAAATGCTGTTTCAAAGCTATACGCTGCAATCGTTAATGCAGCTAAAGCAATGGGTTACAGTAAAGTAATCACATATACATTGTGCGAAGAAAACGGCGTCTCAATGAAAGGTGCAGGCTTTAAACGTGAAGCAAGATCTCCAGGAGGTACATGGGATAGTCATAGTCGCCCTAGAATCGATAAGCACCCAACTGTACCTAAATATAGATGGTCCAAGGTATTAAATTAATTCACATTCCGATCATAAATAGACATAAAAAAGATCATCATAAAAGATGATCTGCGACGTAAGCGACTGCGAATAGAAATAATGCGCCACAAGCTAACGCAATAACTGGCGCTCCTATGTCATTCCAAATGCCTTTGATAAAGTTTTCCATTTTAACCTCCGAAAATAATTTATTTGTTATTAATACGAATTGAAGCGATAAGAAGTTTCATTTATTCGAAAATATTTTAGATATCGATTTATACGAGAGTGAGTTGTTGAACAGCTCGTTTGTTAGGTGCTGACTTTCAGACACACAAGGAGGAAGAGGTATGACTTTAAGCCAAGAACAGATAAACGTTGATTTGTTTGACGAGGTTAAGAGGTTGCAAAAAGAAATTGAAACGCTAGCGATGGTGGCTGGTGATAGCGAGAATGAATTGGTTAAGTTGAGGGATAAATATAAGCGATTGATTGAAGTCCACAAGGAATTGGTCATCCAAGAAAATGCTATGCAGGCCCATTATCAACTAGCATTTAAAAGCATGCAAAAGTACAAGAAGTGTTGCGACGATATCACGGCAGCCATGAACACGGAGCGCCCAGCCGAGGAAAAAACTAAAGAAGTGCGGCGGATATTGGAGCAATCAAAATGATAGCGGCGCAGGAAAATAAATACGTGCTGTTTGAAAACGCCGCGGTTAAATGGGTGTGGAAAGAGTGGGAGTTAATCCGATTCAGAGACATGTGGAATGCGGGCGAACCAATTAATGTGATTGCTAAAGCGTTGAAGACGAATCAGCGGAGTATTGGCTTGCTCATACAAGATCAGGCGGAAGAAGATTTTATCAAGCAACGGCGGATGGGATTGGGGGTGTGAACGTGGAATTGAAAAACACTTATGTAATACGTACTGATGATAACGATTTTAGGCGGGCGTTAGATGAGTTTTTGTCCAATCACTGCAAAGAACATGATGCAAATGCAGCGGTATTCGAATTAAGCGAAAAAGGCGCTAATGAAGTTATGGAAATTGTTTTTGAGTAAGAAAAAAAGAACCGGATTCCTCCAGTCCTCTAGGCAAGGATATTATACCACATAGGAGGGGTCCTGTTGGATAACGAAAAGAAGATTGAGCAGTTGCTCAAAGATTATCATTGGATGATCAACAGCGTGGCAATGATGCGTGAGGGGTTAAAAGAAGTCGGTGGTAGTTTTACAGCTCAATACGGATTGGAAGCAGCTATGCCAAAAGCGGCGGGCGGGCATAGTGATCCAATCTACCAGGAGTTTAACAGAAGGGAAAAACGGTGGAAGAAGATTAGCGACTACGAACGGAAAATTAAGATGGTGCAGGATAAGATCCATTTGATTACGATTGATAGAGAAATTGAAGTGCTCCACTGGTTACTTGAAGGAAAAAGCATGCGTTGGATTGGTAGTCACATGGGATTATCGGACAGGCATATCGGGAGAATCAAGGATACGGTAATACGCAGGATGTCGTAAATGTCGCATATGTCGGATAGGTCGGAGAAATGACGGATATATATTCCATTCTGTATACTTAAAGGCAGGTTCGGGGAGTTGGGTGGTCTTTGGGTGCGAGAGTACACTTTGGCTACTGGCTCCCTGAATACGGGTAGTAAGGACGTGTTGGCACTGGTGGCTAATCTATAGTTAAGGATTAGCGTAAGATGTGATTGGCGCGCATGTTCTCGACATGAAGGAAAGCATCTGGTGAGCCGTGGAAAGCTTGTCAGATGTTTTTTTATACTTTGAAAACTATGCATCATACAGTCATAAAAAAATCGAGCACTGATAGGTAAACGGCTACCTACAGAATGCATAAGGACTGGATATGGTGTGTAGTTTTGAGAATATAAAGGATTTACACCTTTCTTGGCGAATGATGTCATGAAGGAGTTGAGTGGAATGAATAAAAATGAAGTTGAAACTATGATCCGAGATATCGAAAGGAAGACGCTGACAGCGATGAATAGCGGATTTCATTTCAAGCAAGATCAGGGTGGAGAGTTTACCAGGATTTTCGAATTCTATAAGTCGCAGATAAAGTCGATTGAATCTAGCGGAAAAGCCGAGGGCGAAGCGGCAAGATTGTTAGAATCATTAATGTCTCATCCAGACTTTCTGAATGATGAACCAATTTTGTTTAGTCATGAATTCAGCGGGAGAATCGGGAGTATGGCAAGGGTTGTTGATAAGTATCTCGAAAGATAAGCACCCTACGGGGTGCTTTTTTCACGCCTAAAAATAACGGAGGTGGACGGTGATGTGATGTGTCTAACTGGGAAGAGATTCAGAGAGAATGGGAAACGACAAAAATAACGCTTGCTGCATTGGCTGAAAAGCATGATGTGAAACTTGGTACGTTGAAGAGTAGGAAAAGTCGTGACAAGTGGTCGAAGGATGCCATTAAAAAAGATGCAACCAAACAACCGAAAAAAGATGCATCCGTAAAGAAGGTTGCAACCATAAAAGAAGTCTTTGTAGAGTCGGATGATTTAACCGATAAGCAGAGGCTTTTTTGTATTTACTACATTAAGTACTTCAATGCTACTAAGGCTTACCAGAAGGCTTACGAGTGCGACTACGTATCTGCGATGTCCAACGGGAACAGGATGATTAGAAATGATAAGGTTTCTGCTGAAATAGACAGGATGCGCAACGAAGCACTAAGTGAGAAGAAGATAAGTGCTGATGACATTTTGCAGAAGTACATCGACATCGCCTTTGCTGACATTACTAACTTTGTTGAGTTTGGTTCAGAAGAAAGAAATGAATTGGATGAAGACGGAAACGTTCTCCTCGATGAAAACGGTAAACCTATAACTTATTTGTATTCATATGTGAATTTTAATGAATCGGATGATGTTGATGGAACCATCATTACAGAGGTTAAAAAAGGCAAAGATGGCGTGTCCGTTAAGTTAGCTGACAAGATGAAGGCTTTAGAAATGTTGGCTAAGTTCACCGACCTTCTATCTGATGGCGATAAGAAGCGCTTGCAGGAAGAGAAGTTGAAAGCAGATACAGCGAAATCCAAAGCGGAAGTCCACAAGATTACTAACGAAAACAAACAAGTCGCTCCACCAACAATCACGATCGTTGACGCTTGGAGTGATGACGATGAGTAAGGTTACGATTGATATACAGAAGAATGTCAATCCTCACTTTAAGCCTGTGTGGAAGACGAAGAAGCCATACAACATATTACGCGGTGGTCGTAACTCATTTAAGTCATCTGTTATTGCATTGCAGCTTGTTTACATGATGTTGGGGTATATTCGAAAAGGCGAAAAGGCTAATGTCGTTGTTATCCGTAAGGTAGGGAACACGATACGTGATTCGGTCTATCTAAAGATGCAATGGGCGTTGGGTAAGTTCGATATACTGAATCAATTCAAATGCACTGTGGCTCCATTCAAGATTACTCACATTGGTACAGGTTCGACATTTTATTTCTACGGCTCAGATGACTTCGCAAAGCTGAAATCAAACGACATCGGCAACATCATTGCTGTCTGGTATGAAGAAGCGGCAGAGTTCGGCGGTCCAGAAGAGTTTGACCAGACGAATGTTACATTTATGAGGCAGAAACACGAATTAGCCAGCTTTGTTGCTATTTTCTGGTCATATAACCCACCAAGGAATCCATACCACTGGATCAATGAGTGGTCTGACGGAATGGTTGGTGAAGATGATTATCTGGTGCATCACTCAAGTTATAAAGATGATGAACTCGGATTCGTTACTGAACAGATGCTTGCAGACATTGAGCGGATAAAGAAGAATGACTTTGATTATTACCGTTATATCTATCTGGGCGAGCCTGTAGGACTCGGAAACAACGTTTATAACATTAATCTTTTCAAGCCATTGAAGGAATTGCCGAGCGACGACAGGATCATCGGGCTTTATTATTCGATTGATGGTGGTCATGCGCAGTCAGCAACGACTTATGGCTTTTATGGACTAACTGCCAAAGGTAACGTTATTTTGCTAAACACTTATTATTATAGTCCTGCTGGTAAGGCTAATAAAAAGGCGCCTAGTGTATTGTCCAAAGACTTGAACGAATTTATAACCAAAACGTCTACGCAACAGTTCTGGAAAGGTTCACGTATCATGAAGCGAACGATTGACAGTGCGGAAGCAGCGCTACGTAATCAGTATTATGCAGATTATGGACAACATCTAATGCCAGTAGCAAAGAAAAATAAAGTAGATATGATTGACTATCCTACGGACTTGTTAGCGCAAGGCCGTTTTTATTATCTTGAAAATCCATATCCAATAAATATGCCGCATGCTGACAGTAATGAAATATTTATAGAGGAACATAAAAAGTTTTCATGGGACGAAAAGACGTTGCACACAGATAACCCGAAAGTCATTGAGGTTGATGATCATACGTGTGACCAATTCATATACCTATGTTTGTCGAATGCAAGAGACTTCAGATTGAAAGTCTAGGAGGTGCGAAAGTGACTGATGCCGACTTAAATTTAGCTAATGAAATCAAAAAGGATATAAGGGAATTAGAGAGATTTCTCTTATCCGCTGAAAAAGTATGGACAGGAAAATTAATAAAGAAAACTTCTAAATACATCTTTAGGTCGAGCGCTTACGGCATGTTTCATGAAGCGGATTATTTCATGAATACAGAAATAAAAAACAAAGTGTTGGACGTGTTAAGAGACGAGTTGACCGAATTGAGAAATCGACTAAAGGAAATTTAATTACGAGATCCCGCATTTGTAAAAAGGTCTAGGAGGTGAATCCGTGAGCATTATACAAAGCATCAAAAATCTATTTAAGAGGGGAGGATATGCATTGTCAGGGCAAACACTGAAATCTATTAATGACCATCCTAAAATCAATATAGATCCTATGGAATTGGCTAGGATTGAATCAAACTTTAATATTTACAAAGGGAATTATCCGCAAGTAGAGTACATCAACTCGGCTGGAGACAAGAAAGAGCGGGACTACATGAGTCTTAACATGATGAAGTTGAGTTCAAGTCTGTTGTCTGGACTCGCCTTTAATGAGCAGTGTGAAATCGTTGTATCGGATGCAAAGGACGAAGATGACGCGACAAATACTTTTGAATCAGCTAACGACTTCATTCAACATGTGTTCGAACATAACGACTTCAAAAAGAATTTAGCGAAGTATCTGGAACCGATGTATGCGACTGGCGGATTGACAGCTAGACCGTATGTAGATATGGCTAGTGGGCAAGTGGAATTCTCATGGGCATTGGCAAATGCATTCTATCCTCTTAGAAATAACAGTAGCGGAATCAGTGAAGGTGTTATGAAGTCGGTAACCATGAAGATGGTCGGTGGTAAGGCGGTCTATTACACGTTGCTAGAGTTTCATGAGTGGCGAGAAGGTAACTATGTTATCACCAACGAACTGTACAAGTCTGATAACAAAGGCGAAGTTGGTAAGCAAGTGCCACTGAGTGACATATACGGTGATTTAAAAGAGACAGCGACCATTACGGGATTGACTAGACCGTTATTTAATTACGTCACGCCGAATGGATTTAACAACATCAATCCTCATTCGCCGTTAGGGTTAGGGATTGCTGATAACTCCAAGTCGACGCTCAGAAAGATTAACGACACCTACGACCAATTCTGGTGGGAGATTAAGATGGGGCAGCGCACGGTGTTCGTGAGTGATTTCATGTTGCAAACATTGCCGTCAGAGGATGGAATGCCACCTAAACAGATATTTGATGCGGATACTAACGTATATAAATCTATGAGGATGGCGCAGGACGAGGAAATGGTCAAGGATGTTACGAGTGATATTCGAACGGATCAATATGTTTCAGCTATTAATCAATCATTGAGAACGCTTGAAATGGAATTAAAGTTGTCGGTCGGCACATTTTCATTTGATGGTCGGTCGATGAAGACGGCTACTGAGATTGTGAGCGAGAACGATTTAACTTTTAGGACTCGCAACGATCATGTGAATGAGGTAGAGAAGTTTATTAAAGGACTGATAGTATCGGTACTTGAACTGGCAAAGGCTACTACCTTCAACGGTAAGAAGCTGTTTGATGGTGAAATACCGACGTTTGAGCATATCGGCGTTGATTTTGACGATGGAGTGTTTCAAGATCGTTCGGCATTGTTGAAATTCTATGGACAAGCCAAGGCATTCGGATTAATTCCTACTGTAGAGGTCATACAGCGTGTGTTTAAGGTGCCGAAAGCAACAGCTGAGGAATGGTTGAAGGTTATTCAATCGGAACAGGTGGAGATGGACCCGATGATGATTAGTAATCGTAAATCAGAGGAGTTATTCGGGAAGGAGGAGTGATTGAATGAAACCCAAAATCACTCCGCATCAACTCGATTTATGGTCCGGCAACATGTCAGACCTATATCAATCTCTTGAAGGTGATATCATCCGTATCATTATCAAGCGTCTGAACACTGGTTATCGTGATATAGCATACTGGCAAGCTGAGAAACTAGCGGACTTGCATCTGTTTAACAATGACGTCACCAGGCTATTAGCAGAGGTTACTAACGTTGCTGAACCAGAGATCAGACGCATGTTTGAAGAGGTTGGACGGGGCATTGTAGAGGATATTGACAACGCTATGCCGTATCCTACTAAGCCTGTGCCAACTAATCTCGATAACGTCATGAGAGCCTATCACAATCAAGCGTGGGGCGAGATTGACAACTATGTTAATCAGACACTTGTTACAACTCAATATGGAGCAGGAACAGCGCAGAGGGCTTATGTGGATGTGCTTAATAAGACATCGGCGGCGTTTAATACAGGGTTATATACGATGGAACAGTCGGTTGAACGTGCTATCACTGATTTAGCGCAGAAGGGTATCAAGAGCACATTCGTAGACAAAGGCGGCAATCATTGGAGTCTTGAAGGCTATATGAGAACAGTCATGAAATCTACACTCGGTAATACGTACGATACTTTGCGAAAAGATCGCATGGACGAATATGGGGTGCATACTGTAGTCGTTACTAGCATGATAGGCTCAGCAAGTCGTTGTGTAAGGATACAAGGTAATGTTGTGGATTTACGAGAGACAAGTGAATTGCCACCAGATAGCGAATACAAGAGCATCTATGACTCTATTTGGCAAGCTGATTACGGAGAGGCGGGAGGACACAGAGGTGTTAACTGCCGGCATCTACATGTTCCGTTTATCCCAGGAGTCAATACCAACAATCAACCTAAGATTGACCCGAAATCGAATGAAGAAATAGCAAACGCGCGTGATACTCAACGTCGAATTGAACGCGAGATACTGAAATACAAAAAGAACCTCATAGTTGCTGAAGCGATGAAAAGTGATACTGCTGCTCATTGGAGAATGATGGTTAGTCGTAGACAAATGGCTATGCGTTCACATTTAGCGGCTAATCCAGAGTATTTGAGGCGTAACTATAAGCGAGAAAAGGTTTATACGCCTTTGAAAACGCTGTTAGGCGACTTTTCTTATGATAACTGAAAGGGGTGATTGTACAATGCCTAAATACCGAAAGAAACCAGTAGAAATTGAGGCTGTTCAGTATAACGGAACGGTTGAAGAGATAGTAGATTTTGCCGGATTTGAAAACACTGATATGAATTCAACTCAATCGAAGTTATACATCAAAACGCTTGAAGGTGACATGTTAGTTTCTCATGGCGATTATGTAATTAAAGGGATTAAAGGTGAGTTTTATCCATGTAAACCAGATATTTTTGAAGCTACCTATGAAATTGTTGAACACGACAATGACTGAAAGGAAGTGATCCATATCTAGGTTCGTGCATCCTTTATTGCACCTGACTTTGGCAATAGTCATTAAACAGGCTTATTTGTCGTTCGCGCAACGTAAATGCGCAAATCCATCGCAGACAAGACTGCGTAACCAAATGTAGGAGGAATGAAGATGAATAGAGAAGCGTTGAAAGAAATGGGATTGACCGATGAACAAATTGATAAAGTGATGGCTAGTCATGGTTCCGTGGTAAATGCAACAAAAGGCGAGCTTGCTGCAATGACGACCGAACGCGACGACTTAAAAGGGCAATTGACTGAACGTGATACGCAGTTAAATGACTTATCAGCCAAGGTTAAAGATAACGACGACTTAACCGCTGAAATCGACCGTCTGAAAGGCGAAAACGCCACTGCTACTACTGACCTACAAGCTAAATTGGATGGTCAAGCATTCGACTTCGCTCTTGAAAAAGCATTGACAGGTGCGAAGGTTCGCAATCCGAAAGCGCTCAAAGCGTTGCTGGACACTGAGAAAATCAAGCTAGACGGTGAAACGCTGTTGAACCTAGAAGATCAATTAACAACATTGAAAGAATCTGACTCGTATCTATTTGACACGGAAGAAGCACCACCCAATTCACCGGCAATCGTCACGCCGGGCAATCCGAATGGCGGAGAGAATACTCCGAGCGATCCGTTCGCGGCTAAACTGGCGAAATACAACTAATAGGAAGAGGTAATGTAAAATGGCAGGAGAAAACAATAATTTAGCGGTGCGTAGTTACCAGAAACAATTCAAAGAACTGTTGCAAGTAGTTTATAAGAAACAAGCTTACTTTTCGGAGTTTTTCGGCGGCGGAATCGAAGCACTAGACGGAGTTACGCACAACACGACAGCGTTTTCTATCAAAACAAGTGATATTCCAGTAGTTATCGGAGTGGAATACAACAAAGATCCTAATGTTGCATTCGGAACAGGCACAAGCAACACTAACCGTTTCGGCGAACGAAAAGAAATCATCTACACGGACACGGATGTGCTTTATGACTGGGAGTGGACTTGGCACGAGGGTATTGACAAGCACACGGTCAACAATAACTTCGATGCTACTGTTGCTGATCGTTCGGAGCTACAAGCGCAAGCTAAAGTCCAATTGTTCGACAACAAGGGTGGGTTGTTCATCTCTACTGTTGCTGACCAGACTCTTAACTTGGCGGACTTCTCAAACGACGCTGTGCTGAAGTTGTTCAACGACTTGTCTAACGCTTATGTAAACATGGAAGCAATTGGCACTAAAATGGCATGGGTTAAACCGGAGCTATACAACGCTATCGTCGACCACCCAATCACTTCATCAGCTAAACATTCTGGTGCAAACGTCGACACGAACGGAATCATCAGTTTCAAAGGATTCGCAATCAAAGAAGTTCCGGAGGCTAAATTCCAAACCGGTGAAGTAGCTTATACATCTATCGTTGGTGTTGGTAAACAATTTACAGGCATCAATACAGCACGCACAATTCCGTCAGAAGACTTCGATGGAGTGGCGTTCCAAGGTGCAGGTAAAGCCGGAGAGTTCATTTTGCCAGCTAACAAAAAAGCAGTCATTAAGGTGGTAACGCCCTAATGCGCCCCTACCAATCATCGGAAGCGTAACAGCTACGACTGATGGGGCTATTGTTAGTTTGACTTAAGGAGGGTTAGAATGGCTGAATCATTCAGAGTTTACAAAGGTGCTACATTGGTGGTCGAGGGGGATAGTCCCCTCTCCATCACTGGCGTGGCACCAAATACAGCGGTAGCAAATGGTGATTACCAAGCTACTAGAGTGGTAGACGGTAATGAATCTGTGAAGGTGGACATCCCTGCGTTTACCACTCTACCAATTACCGTCACAGGCGTGACCTTAACGCCGAAAACATCGAGTGCTGAAAGCGGTACGGCGGGGAGTCGTCAACTGGCGGCAGCTGTCGCGCCTGCTGATGCTACGAACAAAGCTGTAACGTATTCAATCGCACCGTCAACTACCGGGCTATCAGTGAGTGGTACTGGCTTAATCGAGTGGGATGACACGGTTGTTGATGGAGTATATACCACAACTGTGACAACCACTGATGGCAGCAAGACAGATACACATGTATTGACGTTAACGACACCATAAGAAAGTGGTGAGTATGTATGGCATATCTTACGCATGACGAGTACGAAGATTTAACGAAGAAAACAATTGAAGAAACTAAGTTTGATGAACTGTTAGTGAAATCGTCAGCGGTCTTGGACAACGTTACTAGTCATTTTTACAGTCGTCATGATATCGAAAAAGATAACACGTGGCGAGTGCGTCAATTCAAACTGGCTTTGTGTAGTCAAATTGATTATTTTAACGTTTTAGGCGCTTCGACTTTTGAAGAAATTAACAAAACGCCTCAGACGTTCTCGGCAGGTCGTACAAGCGTTAGCAATTCAAGTAGATACAATCCATCCGGCGCTAATGAAAGTAAGTCATTATTGGCGGAGGATGTGTTTATTTACCTCGAAGGGACAGGGTTGCTTTATGCAGGTGTTTCAACATGGTAATGCCAAAGCCACCAATTGACTTTCTTGTTGATTCATTCGTCTACAAGGAGTACACGGGTACAAATAGATATTCAGAACCGGAATACGCAAGTCCTATCACTATTGAACATTGTCGTATTGATAGAGGGGCGGCATACACATCCACAACGTCCGGAAAGCAGCTGCTATATAATGCGGTTGTTTTTTGTTATGAAGGTATGACAACGCCGTTGCCTGTATTTAAAGCACAATCCGTACTTGTATACGATGAGCAGGAACATGTAGTAACGAAGGTTATTACTATCTGCGAAGCCTACAGTACGACCATCTACTCATACGAATTAGAGGTGGTCTGATGACGCGTGTGACTATAAATCTTGAAGGCGCTAAGAGAAAATTGAGTGCCGAAGCGGTAAGACGCGGTAAATATGCATTAGCCAATCAAGCGCTGGCCGATATGAATCAATTTGTACCGATGGATGAAGGTATATTGCGATTATCGGCAAGCATCGACATTGACGGTAGCGCGATTAATTACAACATGCCGTACGCTGGTAGGATGTTTTACATGTATATGTACAATTACACGACACCTGGTACGGGACCACGTTGGGATTTAAAAGCGAAGTCTGCGTTTATGTCCGATTGGATTCGGGCGTTCACGAAAGGGGCTGAATGGTAATGGATTTCATGGAACGATTGTGCGATGCAATAAACGCTATTCCTGGAAACGCGGAAACCTGTAAGTTGGGTTATTTAGGCGTGGGAGAATCATTCGTGTTGTATCCGTTACCAGGTTCCCGAGTGACGCAAGAGTACATGGATGGCACGTCAGACCAACAGTTGAATTATGAAATTGCCCTAAAATCCAAATCACAAAGCAAAGTAAACGGCACACTATGGTCGGTGCAGACGGAGCTAGAAAAGTTAAAAGTATTAACAAGCGATAACAGATCATTTGAATTTGATGAATTAATCATAACGAACAAACCATTTATCAACCAGATTGATGAACAAGGGTGGTTCGTTTTTTTATTGAACGTTCAAGCAAAAATTACTGTATTCAAGGAGGAAAAATAGATGGCTAGAGAAAAGAACGCACTACGAGGGCATTATGTTCAAGCTTATGTACCAGGGGTTGATACGCCGGTAGACACTGATTGGTTGGAGTTGGCTAAATACATTTCGTCAATCAGTGATGACACACAGGAAGAAACGGAAGATACTGCGTTCTATGATGGTGACGGGACACCGGAAACGTCTGTAATTTCAGTCGCTGGTGCTTATTCCGTTGAAGGTCAATACGACCCAACAGACGAAGCACAGGAACTTATCGCAGGGCTGAAATACAAGACTGGCGAAGGACGTAAAGTCTATCACAAGATTGTATCTGCTGATGGAACGAAAGAATGGATGGCTCGCGCGACTGTGACGGCAATCGTCGCTGGTTCTGGTGACGCATCTGCTTATGAAACGTTCTCTTGTAATATTCGCTTTGATACAATCCCGACAGAGGGAGTACCTACGCCCTAATGTGCCCCAACCAACAGACATCAGCGTAACGCCGACGACTGACGGGGCTATTATCACAATAATTTAAAGTGGGAGGATGTCTTAATTGACATCCTTTTTCATTTGTACAAGGAGGAATTGCAATGACAAATGCATTAAACATCGATATTCAGCGCACTGGTTTCCCAATCAAAATTGGGACAGTGGAACTTTGGTTTGATAGTTCGCTAGAGAATCTAAGACGGTTTTTCAAGGTTGAAGAATTAGCACAGGAAAAGCTGAAAGAAGCACAAGAAAAGGCAGACAAGCTAGTGTTTCCGGAGAAAGTAGATATCGAAACGTTGGATGTAAATATGGTGGATGCAGCAATGGACGTGAATAAAGATTTTATCGCAGCACAATATGACATCGTGTTCGGAGACGGTACATTCGCGAAAGTTTACAAGAAATACCCGGATATTTTGGCACTGGAACAAACACTGGAAATTGTCGGCGTCGCCATTGGTAAGAAGTTAGAAGAACTAGAAGCGGAACGCTCCAAGCAAACGAACGCCAAGAAAGCGGAATACTTAACTAAAAAACTATTAAAGAAGTAGGTGACTAACATGAGGTTGAATGACCCGTTAGTTACCTCTTTTTCATTCGAAGAAGAAACATATTCGATAGATTTGGCGTTTGACAACGTTCTCGATGTATTCGATGTGTTTGAGGATGAAAGTTTAAGGAGTTATGAAAAGGCGGAAATATGCTTGGCGCTGCTATTAGGCGCGGAGGTCATCCCCACGCTCGAACTATGGAATCACGTCTACTCGGAGTTTATCCACGTCGAAAATAAACAGTCGATTGAATATGACCGTAAAGGAAACCCGATGCCTGTCCAAAAGGAAAATAAGAAGTCTATCGACTTTGAAAAAGATGCCGAATATATTTTCGCTTCATTCCAACAGGCCTATGGAATGAATCTTTTTCAGATGCAAGGAAAGTTGCAATGGTCGGAATTTAAGGCTCTTTTAAGCGGTTTGCCAAGCGATACCATCATGCAGAGGATCATTCAGATAAGACTGTGGGAACCATCAAAAGGCGAATCCAGCGAATACAAGCAAGCTATGCGAGATTTACAGAAAACATACTCACTAGACGAGGAGGTGGAATAATAATATGGCGAATGATGGTCAGATTAGTATTGGAGTAGAGGTCGATGGTAGACAGGTGACGGCAGCATCCACAAGCTTAGACCGCATGGCTAGTAGCGCTAGAAGTGTTGGTGGACAAACTGAAGCAATGGGGCAACAGACCGCGAGAGCGTCTATGAGCATTAAAGATTTAGCAATGTCGCTCGGACTTGTCGAAATAGCGTCAGCAGCACTCAAAACACTGAAAGCATCATTGGACGGTGCTATATCGCGTTTTGACACGTTGAGAGGTTTCCCAGTGGTCATGGAGCGAATGGGATTCAGTAGTGAACAGGCGCATGATTCCATTTCCAAATTGTCAGCCGGCATCCAAGGGTTACCAACGACACTAGACGGAATCGTAGCTAGTACACAAAGAATTGCCGTGTTAACGGGTGACTTGGATACAGCTACAGATACGGCGCTATCGTTAAACAATGCTTTCTTGGCATCGGGAGCAAGTGCTAGTGACGCCGAACGCGGACTCACTCAGTACGTCCAAATGTTATCAAAAGGCTCGGTCGACATCATGTCGTGGCGTACGTTGCAAGAAACCATGGGTTATGCGCTTAAAGAAACAGCGGCGGAGTTCGGATTTACCGGACGCTCAGCGCAAAACGATTTGTACGATGCACTAAAAGGTGGCGAGATTGTTTTTGATGAATTTAACGCAAAATTGATCGAGCTAAACGAGGGTGTAGGCGGCTTTGCTGATATGGCGGCAACAGGTAGCGCTGGTATTAAGACATCATTCGGAAATTTAAAGAACGCCGTGGTCGTTGGTGTAGCTAATATTGTCACGTCATTCGATAACTTGTCCCAAGCAACAACAGGAAAAACCATCGCCCAAAATTTAGATGGATTGAAAGTCGTTGTAGGTTCGGCATTTAAAGTCATTGGTAAGGTCATTGAAGGTGCGGTTCCGGTAGTCATTGCATTCGCGGGTGCCGTTGATTCGGCTATTCCAGTAGTTAAGGCACTATCGCCTGCGATTATCGGGCTTGTGGCTGCATTCGCTGCTTATACGGTCTACAGCAAAGCGTCAGCAGCTATTAGTGCGGCGAAAATAGCAATCGATGCAGCAAGGGCAACTACACTAACGCTCACGATTGCAACTAACGCGCGCGTAGCATCTCAAGTAGTAGCGAACACCACAGATAGAACAGGGGCAGCGATAACGGTTGCGCAAACGAGCGCTATCACATTAAAGACATTCGCGCTCGGAGTGATGACTGGAGCTATTAAGTTATCGACCGCAGCACAGATCATAGCTGCAACAGCAACAAGTGCATGGGGCGCGGCAATAAAACTCTTTGCAGGTCCGATTGGTTGGGTGACGTTAGCCGTCGGAGCATTAGTCACGGGCATTATCGCGATGGTCAAGTGGTTCAAAAAGTCCTCCGAAGAAGGAGAACGGTTAAATAAGCAAAACGAAGAGTTGGCGAGTTCGACAGACACGTTAAATTCCGCTGTCAAAGATTCTACTAAGGCGTATGAAAAGCAACAGGAAAAACTAACAACTAACGCGGAAGTTTACGCGGAATCAATCGCTAAAATCGAAGAATTGGCAGCAATAGAAAAGCTATCCGGCGAGCAGAAGAAAGAACTCAACTCTTATATTGACCAATTGAACAAAAATGTCACCGGAATGAATCTGGTTTATGGCGAAGAATCGAAAGCGTTAAGCATGACTTCCGAGCAGATGTTGAACCGAATCAATCTCATGAAAGAGGAAGAAAAACTCCAGGTTGCTCAAACACGAATGACTGAAATAATGAAAGAGCAAAATGAAGTACAAAAACAACTAGTAGAGGTCAATGCGCTTCGTGAAGAGTGGAATCAGAAGTTGGCTGATGGCACAGTGAAAAGCGGCGAACATAAAACAGCACTTGAAGAGTTAGAAGCGCAAGAGAACGCACTCAAAGAAGCTGGAAAAGTAGCCGGAGACGCGCGTGTAGAAGTTGATAACCAAATAATCGAGTCATCCGCGGCAGTAGCAGCGGCAACAGAACAAGACACAGGTAGACAAGCGAAAATGTTCGATGAGTTAAAAGACCACCAAAAAGAAGCGGTAGAAGGCATGAAATCATCTTGGGATGACTATGCAAGTTCAGCGACTGATATGTTCGACACTCTAAGCGAAAAGTCGAAAGTATCCGTTGGAGATATGACGAAAAATCTCGAAGAAAACCAACGCATCATTGGCGAATGGGCAGACAACGTAGCTACGCTTGCTGAACGTGGCATTGATGAAGGTTTACTAGACACGCTAAGAAGTGCGGGTCCAGAAGCGGCGGGGCTTGTAAACAACCTTGTATCATCTTCTGATGCAGAGTTAGCTAAGCTAAGTGAAGCGTTCGCGAACGGTGGCGATGTGGCGACACAAGCGTTAGTTAAGTCGATGGGCATTGAGGATTCAGGAGTCATGGGAGCCGTAGGTCATCTGGTAGTTGATACTGAACAGGCTTTATCGCAAGCTATCCAAAGTGCTGATTTTGGCGCATTAGGTCAAGCAGTACCAGAAGGCACAGTAAAAGGTATCGAATCCGGCACAAAAGATGTTGCGGAAGCGGCTGAAAAAATGGCTGGCGAAACCGAAAAGGCTTTCAAGGGTGCATTGGACATCAATAGCCCGTCCGGCGTATTCGAAAAGTTCGGCATTAATATTACAGAAGGCGCAGACAAAGGAATCAAGAACGGCACACCTCCTATAATCTTGACAATGCAGAATCTTGTTAAATCCATGAAGGATCAATTCAAAGACATCTATTCCGACTTTGTGAAAATTGGTAACGATACAACGGCAGGGTTGAATCAAGGGTTGATAGCTGGTCAAGTCAAGGTGATGGCGACCGCTAGAGGGCTTGCTAACAATGTCGCGGCGACTATGCGCAAGGAGTTAGATATTCATTCCCCTTCTCGTGTTACGACTAAGATTGGTAGTCAGACTGGCGCTGGATTCTTAAAGGGCTTGAAAGGCGCGGAAAAAGAAATAGAGAAGGCTTCTAAGAAGTCGGCTAAAGCGGCAGTTTCGGGGACTAAAACAGCGATAGGAGAAGCTAAGAAAGCGGGACAAGCAGCGGCGGCAAGGTACAAAGAGGCCTTGGATGTATCTAAGTATAAATTTAAAATGGGTGAAATTGATTCGGCGGCATATATCGTGTCACTTGAAAAGGTTAGAAAAGCATATGCAAAAACACCAGAACAGGTAAGAAAAGTAAATCTGGAAATCGCCAATGTTCAAAAGGCATCTGCTAAAGCCGAGCAACAAGTGATTAAAGATAGTTACGAGCATTCGAAGAACTTCATCGAGAAGAGGAAACGCGACGGTGAAATATCATTAAGCGCTGAACTCAATGCTTGGTTAAGAGTGCAGGATCGTTACAAGGCAGGTACGAAAGAGCGGATTGACGCCGAGAAAAATGTTGCTAAGGTTCGCATCGAACTTGCAAAAGCTGAGTTTGACGCTGCGAAAGACGCAATAGATACAAGGAAATATTACAACCAATTGTCCCTAACCGAAGAATTGGCGGCTTGGGAAAAGATTCAAGCAAAATATCTCGATGGCACCAAAGAACGTGAAGAAGCAGACAGAAATGTCTATCGTGTGAAGAAAGAGATTAACGATCAACTCATTGCATTGAACGAGTCATACAGCAAGAAAATGAGCGACATTAGCAAGAAATTGGTTGCTGACGAGTTGAAAGTAAACGAAGATCTTGCTAAAGGTATTGCGTCCATTAAAGACAATGCGAATAAAGAAATACTGAAAGCGGAAGAGAATCTTGCCAGCAAGACCAAAGATATCAACGAAAAGCTACTTGCTGACCAACAACGTGAAATGGACAACTATCTGAAATCTGTTGAAGAAGGCTATAACCGACTGAACAATTTCAACGGCGGTTTGTTTAATTACTTCGAAATGTTACCAGCAGAAAGTGGCGATGATTTAACCACTATTCTTGAATCTCAACTTAACGGACTCAAAGAGTGGGAGAAACAGATGGAGGAGCTATCTGGTAAAGCTATCGACGAAGGGTTGCTCGAAGAACTTCGCAAGATGGGTCCAGAGGCATTGCCTGAACTCATGGCATTCAACAACATGACGGAAGATCAACTCGAAACGTATTCTGCCATTTACCAAGAGAAGTCCGCTAAAGCTAGGGAGCTTGCCGAGAAGGAAAACGAAGGTCTTAAAGCCGATACCGAGAAACGTCTGCAAGAAATGAGAGCAATCGCTAATGCAGAACTATCTCAACTGCAATATGATACTCAAATTCACATATCCGCAATGAGGCAAGCGGCTGATATGGAAATCGCTCAAATGCAGGTAGATGCACATATGCGAATCAACGAGATGCGCGTTACTGCAAACGAAGAACTAGAAGTGTTAAAAGATGAATGGGTAAAGAGTGTTGAGTCTATCAAGAAGGCGACTGACGATGAATTGAAGGGCTTGAAAGAGATTGGTAGGAACGCTGGTAAAGGTTTAATGGACGGGTTATCTAGCATGGAGGGGGCTTTAGTTGCTAAAGCTACATCTATTGCGAACGCGGTTAAAGCAGCTATGGCTTCTGCACTTGACATCAACAGCCCATCACGTTGGATGCGCGATTATATCGCAGGGAATATGGCACTTGGGTTTATCGATGGTGTTGACGCCAATCAGTCGAAGGTCGTTAATGCAGCTGATAGATTCGCAGAATTCATGAAGCCTAAAATGGTCGATGTAATAGTGCCTAATGTTAATTTTAAAACTTTCAATCCTAATTTCGCCGGAGGACAAGGTGTTTCGTCATCCAATGATAATAGAAAATCGTACTCACACCAAATCACGAATCATTTTACGCCTGCGCAATCAACACCATCCGAACATGCTAGACAACAAAGTAGAATGCTTGTTGAACTTGGTATGCATCTATGAGGAGGGGACACAATGTTATTCAAATTACAGTTTGAAAATTCAAGAGGTCAAAAAATAGAATTGTATGACCGTCCCTTCCGGCTTTCGACGGTTGAAGGGCTCGGTGATGTTGGTGCTGATATTCAAATGCAGAAAGCGCCGTATCAAGATGGTTCAACTCTAATTGATACAACGCTAGAATCAAGGCAAATGACAATAGAGCTTAAAATTCACGGGAAAGACGCGGCAGATACTGAATCTAAACGGCGTTTGTTTGCGTCTATTTTCAATCCGAAATTGGGAATAGGAACACTGAAATATATCCGTGATAACGAAGTGAAGATAATCAATGCGGTAGCTGAATCTGTACCATTCTTTCCAGATGGCCAGACAAATAGAAAAGATACGTTTCAAAAGGCGTTACTATATTTAATATGTCCAAGTCCACATTGGCGTTCCCCATCAATCACGGAAGAACCTGCATTCGAACCGAGGTTCAGGTTTCCAACGCGTGGACCATTTATCATGGGAATACAAAGAGATAGGCGGGTAATCATAAACGATGGCGATGCGCCTGCTCCGGTTCAAGTTGAATTTTTTGGTCCTGCTTTGAATCCCAAAATAATCAATCAGACGACTGGCGAATACATCAAGATCAACCAAGAACTGCTCGAAGACGAGCGGATGATAATAGATACCACTGACTCAACGGTATATTTCATTGACCCGGCAGGTACTAAACGTAATGTATTCCCTTGGATTGATTTATCATCAACATTCTTCTATTTACAAATTGGAGAGAATGATATCGAATATACAGCGGACTCAGACATTCAAGGGACTATCGTCAATATCAGCTATAGCAAGCTTTACACAGCAATATAGGAAAGGGGCTAAAATTTATGGCCGAACGCTCATTATTTTTTAACGCTGTCGAAACTTCGCCAGGAGTATTTGATCGTGAATATCTAGAGTCGGATTTTGCGATTTACTTTGGCTCAGTATTATCATCGGGGATAATTAATTCGGATGAAAGCCCCGGGGTGGTCGTCAGTGTGGAAAACGGCACACTGAATACTGTTGTCAGTATGGGAAAGGCGCTGTTAAAAGGGCATTTCTATGAAAACACAACGCCGTTGACCCTAACACATTCCATTCCAGAAGCGACTCTGGACCGCATCGACCGCATCGTGTTGCGTCTTGATGTACGTAATCAATCAAGATACATCAAAGCTATTGTCAAAGAAGGTGACCCAGCAGCTACACCTGTTGCTCCTGTATTGCAGCGAGACAATTTTATCCATGAAATTTCTTTGGCTCAAATTAGGGTTCGTCAAAACACTGTCCAACTGCTTCCTGCCGATTTAATCGACGAAAGACTCATTGACGACCTGTGCGGACTCGTGACATGGACACCAAAAGTTCCAACGTCGCAATTCCAAGAACAATGGGATGAATTTATGGAGTCAATAGAGGATGAAGGGTTTGCGACAGTCGCATCTGTTGAGGCGGTCGATGCTCGAGTTACGATACATGAGGCGGATGATGTAAGGCATACCACTGCGGTAGAAAAAGCAAAATGGAACAATAGCGTAAACTCAATTAATATTGGCGCGACTACTGTAGACCCTAACACTACGGAAGAAGCATATATCCTTACTAATCACGCTAATAGTCCGGGCGGGGGTTTATATTGGCACATCCAAACATTTTTTTATTCTAGTAAAACAAGCAATCGCGCACAACAAGCCATTTCATACAGTGGTAGTGTGCCTCAATTCCGGGTGCGTCATTTTTATCAAGGTGTTTGGGTTCCCTGGAGCGTAGACCCTTTTCAGTCAGTCGTTGACGGCAAGAATAGCGTAAAATCGGCTATCTTGGCAAAAGGTGGTACTGTCGGCGGCGGGAACCCACCGGATTTTTCACATCTCGTAACAGGTGTAAACGGGATTAGCACGGGTGTGAGGCGGGTGAGTGGTCAGATTTACGCTCCCCTTTTGAGAAAATCATTCCCTCGTGGATGGGCAAGTGACGGTACGGTTCTTTCCGACTATGTAAATTTTGATTTTTCTCAACTACCCTTTATTCCCGAAATAATTACTTTTTTCCGTTCTGATAAAGTTCATGGCACGTATGCAGGCGGTCTATGGAAATATGATTTCATACAAACAACTGGTGATGGGGCTAACGCATACAATGGTCAATATTATCTTAGAGTTCCCTACTCCAATGGTGTGGTATCATTGCCTATTGCTTCTATCGCCACCGATACTACTTTAGATTGGGTAGCTTATGAAAGGAAGTGATAGCATGGAATTAGGAAGATGTTTATTTTACGACATAGCAACGGGAAGCGTTATCATAGATACGGGAGAGTGGAGCGACGCCGTACGAAAAAAGACCATAGATGAACACGTATCAACTTATTCTGCACTCTCCGAAAGAAACCGTGATTCGTTTGATGCGATAGAGTTAGAATACGGCGAGTATCGACAAGACTTTGCTGAAATGACAGGGGTAAAAGTTGACGTGGATACAGGAACATTGTTATTTAGTTATCCAGACCCGAATGAACCGGAAACAGAGCCGGAATTTAGACCACCACTGTCTATTGAAGTGGATGAACTCAAACAAGAAAACATGCTACTAAAAGCACAAAATAACGCATTATCCGAAAGAGCGGATTTCATTGAAGACGTAATTGCCGAAATGGCTGTACAGGTCTATCAATGATTACCCGCTTTTTGTTTTGGCTTTTATTGAAATTGGGGGGAGGTGATACTATGATGGCGATGTTTTTTGCACAGCGTGTAATCCTTGGGAAGACAGAGTGGAATGAAGTACCTTCTACGCTTCAACCGGGAGTTAAGGAGATTCTTGATGACAGTGGGCTTGGTTTTTTGGTTGATGGTGAGTAAACGCAGCATAAGCTAGCGTTATTTTTTATGCCTGAAATAAGTAAATAGAAGGACTCCTTTTCTCTTATGTAGTATGGTAAGGAAAAGGGGATGAGTAAATGAAAATATCATTACGAGATGTTACTAATCGAAGAAGAAAAGAAAAATGCTACTTAATTGAACACGAAGACGGAGATTATTTCGTGATATATGGTTCGAAATACCGCGAGGTTATTGGCGGTGATCTGTGGGATTCTATTTCATCCTTTATAAAAGGTGACGTGGGTTGGAATTTTGTCGATAAACGATTGAGATTCAATCGCGATGACGAATACCGAGAAGGTCATAAGCATAATTGGCAAGATTTCAACGAGGAAGTTAAAGCTAAAGTGTTGGATGTCGATAGTTTGTACATCGATGGAGAAAAACAGGTAATTGATTCAGTGAAGTCAAACGAATAATATTTATTGAGAACGTCCTGTCATCGGGCGTTTTTTAATGCCTTACCTTTGGACCATTAGGTGTCGTAGTGAAAATCAAATATTAATGTAGAGAGCATCCAATCCGGGTGCTCTTTTTCATTTGAAAGAAGGTGACTAAATGACATTGCCAATCCGAATCATGACACGAGATTTTCAGTTAGTATGCGAAATTAAAAAGTATTCCAGTTTGCAAATCACAAACTCCTGGCATGGTATAGGAATCATGGAACTGCACATCAATCGGTATATAGAAAATGCCGACAAATTAAAGTCTGGGTACATTATATTTCCACATAACCGACTTAATAAAGGCTGTGAAATAAAAGAACGAAAAGTCGCTGTCGATGAAAATGGTAAGGCTACAGAGGATTGGATAATCACCGCATTACCGTTAAAGTCTTGGTTTGGACAAAATATAACTATGCCACCAGAAGACTTTGCTGAAGACTCATTTTCGGGTGACGCCGAGTCTGTAATGCACCATTATGCTGTATCGCAAGCTATTAACCCTGCGGACCCAAATAACAAGTTGCCAATCGTTGAAGGTTCAAATTTGGGGAGAGGAATGCAGGTGGAATGGCAGTCACGATACAAAAACCTAGCGGGAGAAATGACAGAAGTCAGCACGCTAAGCGGCATCGGTTGGAATATTGATATCGACACAGAAAATGAAGAATTTGTGTTCAACACTTACGAAGGTCGGGATCTAACGGCAAATCAAGACATCTATCCTCCTGCAATATTTAGCACGGATTTCAAAACACTGAAAGAGTTGTCATTTGTCGAATCCTCTCTGAACTATAAGAACGTTGCGGTGGTCGCAGGACAGGGCGAAGGAATTGATAGACGTATTGTATTGGCAGGGGATTTGGACGCCGCAGGACTCGATAGGCATGTCCTATTTGTGGATGCTCGCGATATTTCCGAGAAGACTGATGGTAGAAACCCAGTCCCTTTACCGCCAGAGGTAATCGAGGAAAAGTTGCGTAATCGGGGTTTACAAAAACTCGCTGAACATCGACAAGAGCTATATCTAGAGGGTCAAGTGTTGTCGAAGTCTAAATTGGTATACGGTATTGATTACGATTTAGGCGACTTGGTGACTTTGCAAAAACGTGACTGGGGCGTGACGACTGATGTAAGAATCACGGAAGTCAAAGAAATCTATGAGCCTGGCAATACAGGTATTGAATTGACCTTCGGAAATAGTCGTCCAACGTTGATTTCGAAAATCAAGGAACAATTAAGTGGTATGCGTACAGAAATGACACGTTGAATGTCCGTATGGGGCGTTCTTTTTCTTTACCCAAAAATAAAAAATAGGAGTGATCATGTGGCGGAAGACGATATGAAAATGATCATCGAAATGAAAGAAGATATTGCTAGCATCAAGACTTTGCTGTCAACGATGAACAAGACGAATGACACAGCGATGGAAGCATCTCAATCTGCCAAGTCAGCGCATCACCGTATTGATAAGCTAGACAGGATTGTATTTTGGGCAGGGACAACAATTGTCGGCACGGTCATTATTGCGCTTATCGCGCTACTATGGAAAGGGAGTAATTAAATCATGAATGCAGACAAACTAAAACAATACATCGGGTTATTTGGAGGATGGCTATCAGCTGTCCTTTTATTTTTGGGTACGCTGAATGTGAAATTTGACTGGTTTAATCAGGAGTCAATCGGAGCGTTCGAAGTTGTGTTGATGGCATCAGTACCGTTTGCAGTCGCAATCTACGGCGTATACAAGAACTCGTATCGATTGAGTGAAAGGGCGAAGAAGCAAGAAGCGGAGCTGAAGAAGAAAGGATTGAAATGATATGGTCAACATCAAAGATTTAAGGTCAATCACACCACGTACAAACGGTACACGTGCATTATCAGCGATTAAGAATATCGCACGTCACCACTCGGCTACTTCTAGCGGCAATTGGGCATCCTTTTGGAAGTATTGGAAGGGAACGAAAGGCTGGGGAACAGGTGGATACCATGAAATCATCTTGCGTGATGGGACTGTAGAGCTTTGCTATGATCCAACTGAAATTACGAATGGCGTGGGCGGTCAAAACTCGTATATCTACAATATCTGTCTGGTTGGCAATGGCTCGTTTACAGCGGAGCAGGAGCGTGTCTTTGATGAGAGAGCGCGTTACTGGATGGACAAGCTAGGTTTACCTGCAAGTGCTGTTAAAGGGCATAACGAGTTTCCCGAGCAGTCTACTAATTGCCCAGGCGTAAATATGGCTGCTGTACGTGCTAGATTGAGTAAGCCTTCCACAGATAAGATTGTGGAGGACAAAGGATTGAAGTTTAGCAGTCCAACTTTGCAAAAAGAAACCGAAACATCTTTATTAAGCAAAGCGCATCGTCAAATTGTAGTGGATGCAGCTGTTAAAGCAGGAGCACATGCATCGTGGCTCGACAAGTTGGCTAATAAGACACTCACAGATGCTGATGTGCTGGGATTAGCGGTTAAGTATACTGTTGCGACAAACAAATAAGTTGGCAAAAAGGTGTCTACTCTTAATTGAGTGGGCGCCTTTTTTATTTACTTGCAATAAGAACAATCGTTCGATATACTTATAAAAAAAGGAGGGAACGAGTGTGCGTGCTAACCTATTGAAATCGGTCGAGCGTAATCAAGTCTTGGATATGATGTATGTGGATGGCAAGGGTAAAGTAAGTAAACGACGTATTAAAGTATTAATGGTGGGTGATAAATCATTTCGCGCTTACTGTCATCTAAGAAGTACCAGACGGACGTTTACTATTGATAATGTGCTGGCACTCGTTCCTGTCGTCCACAGAGAGAGGTCTGTAATCTAATGCCACTAATACCTGATGAGGCATTGCCGATGTTTGAAAATGCGATTTACTTTCCCATGATGATAACTATCTTAGAAAACGATAGAAAAATAATTGAGAGTGGCCCATTCAAACTGAAAGCTCCATATTTAAAAATAATTGAAGATGCATTGAAGCTCATCCGTGTAGAATCAAAGCAAACAAATATCTATTTAACAAGAAACAGGATGAAAGTTATCAAAAGGCAGAACGATGGTACATTCACGGAGTATACATTCATGCATGGCGGCTATGAGGAACACAGGCGTTATATGAACCTTCGTTTGCGAAACCGTACAGAAGAATTAATCAGTGTATACTTTGCGATGGTGGAATGTTGAGAAAAGGAGCTATGTTGAATGTTAGATAAAGTGCGTGATAGAGGTAAGAAGAAATGGTCTATGGCAATGATGCTCACAGAACATGTAGAAAAATTGAAGAGTTGGTATGCTGAGGATGGATATGAGGAACGACCAGAACTAGACGACTTTGATTTACAATCCATCCAAGAAGAAATTGAAGTTGCATACAAGCGGAAATGTTTAATACTCATTGCGACATGGAAAGACGGAAAAATCATACCGAAAGGCGGAGTCATAAAAGAAATCAATGTGCAGTCTATGTTCATCTTTCTTGATGATCCGTTCGGAGGGAACAAGATTGATATAAATGATATTATCGGTTCTCAAATCAGAGAATGAAAAATAGGGAGGGTGTTTATAATGACAGCAGTACCAAAGCCGAAGAAAGTGCATAAGAGTTCGGATGCACCAAAACTGACCGAAGAAGACTTTGAGGAAATCGGAGAGAAAATAAACGAAGCACTGGAATTTAGTAACGAGGTCGAGATCACAACGTATCACCAAAAGCAGTTTGATTCTGCGAAAGGTGTTGTAACGAACGCGGATGGCCAAACAGGTAAATTAACTATGCGAGTGGGTTATGAAGAGATTAAAATCAACATTAATTCTATAGTGAGCATTAAATGAAAAAACAGCCACCTTCTATATTAATAGAGGAGTGGCTGTTTTAGTGAAAATTGTCACACGAAATGTCACTTTAGATTCACATGACACCAAAACCAAACACTATAAACTTCGAAATCTGCAAGTAATCACCTACGTCACATCCGCATTATGAGTCGGTTCAATCAAGGACAAAACACATCGCATTTTAGGACTCTTACAAATGGCATAACGGTTAATAACAATTACGCCTTGGCGTAATTGCGTCGGGATTTTGAATTGAGCTTGCTCAATTGACTCCTTTCAAAATCCCTGACATCCGCCGGAGGCTTTATCTGATTTCAGCCGGGGTTTTCGGCTGAAATCAGATAAAAAAATCCTTTATTCACAAGTGACTTGTGAACTGACCCAATAAAGTTAGACAAATATTTTAAGCAGCTTCTAAGATCTGAGTTCGGTATTCTACCGGACTCAGGTCTTTTAGTTTTGCCTTCATTCGCTTGTGATTATAATACTCTAGGTATTCTTCTAATTCCTTTTCAAAATGCACCATGCTCTCAAACTCTTGTAAATAAAGCAGTTCTGATTTTAATAAGCCAAAGAAATTTTCGATGACTGCGTTATCCAAGCAGTTGCCCTTACGGGACATACTTTGCGTTATCTGGTGTTCTTGCAATGTTTTTTGATACTTTCTCATCTGATAATGCCAGCCTTGATCAGAATGAAGAATGACTTCGTCTCCTGGTTGAAGGCGCTGAACAGCTTCGTCTAACATATCACCTACAAGTAGATAGAGGGGTCGATTCATGACCTTATATGCGATAATTTCACCGTTACACAAGTCAAGAACAGGTGACAAATAACGTTTTTCCCCAAAGAGATGGAATTCGGTTACGTCTGTTACCCATTTTTGATTCATTTTATCTGCCTTAAAATCACGCTGTAATACATTAGGAGCGATATTTCCAACGTTTCCTTTATAAGAGCGATACTTTTTCATACGGACCATACATTTTAAGCCGATTTCATTCATCAAGCGATTGATGGTCTTTGGGTCATGCCTAAAGCCATATTTCCTTAGTTCTTTTGTGATGCGACGATAACCATATCGCCCTTTATGTTCGTGAAAAATGTGTTTAATCGCTTCTTTAACTGATTCATATTTATCGACTGGATCCAATCGGTTTTCCCAGTAGTAGTATGTGCTGCGTGGAATGCCTGCGACTTTGACTAAATCCACGACCTCGTATTGTTCCTTTAGTTCAAAAATTACTTGCGCTTTGATTTTGTTTGTAATTTTTCTTGTTCCAGAACTAAAGCGTTCAACTTTTTTAAATAAGCATTCTCCATTTCTAAAAGTTCGATTTTCGCCTGTAAGGCTTCTACCGAGCCTTCGGATGAGATTGTTTTTTTAGATTCAACTTTCTTTACTTCTTTTTTCATGGATGGACGCCCCTTTTTCTTTGATTCTAGCGCGTCCAATCCTTTCGTAATAAGCAACTGCTTCCACTGATAAACAATACTAGGGGAAGAAATGTTAAATGTGCTTGCCGTTTCTCGAAGAGACGCACCCGTTTCGTTCATAAAATTGAGTACGTCTAGTTTAAACCTCACAGAGTAGCTTGTATAGCTTTTCTTAAAACCATTTTCATCTTGTGCTTCAAATAGTTTTACCCAAGTAATAACAAGTGATTTATCTGCAGCAATACTTTCAGCAATGACTTTATAGCTTTCGTTTCCAGTTAAATAGCGTTCGACGGCTTGTAATTTAACTTCTACTGTATATTTAGACATGAAAACACCCCGTAAATGTTAGTTGGTGTCTAACATTTACGGGGCAGTTCATTGTGAATAAAGGATTTTTTTAAGCTTGTGCTACAAAGCCATGCTCTTCAAGTTTAGCGAAGACTGGTTTTAATTGAATATACCCTTCACCAATCATTTCATCTTCAATCATGACGAGCGGATAGAAAAATTCGTCATTGCGCACTTGCTCTGCAAGTTCACTTTGTTTAGCATCTACAATGTTCTCCGCATCGATGTCGATATAATGGATGTCATATGGCTGATTCGGGTACTTTCTGTCGATGGCAGCCTGTAACCATTCATAGGTATCTTTGGATGAAGGGGCGTTGACACAGCTGGCGCAAATGACCTCAGCTCCATAAATTTCAATGCTAAGTTTGTCTTTTTTCAATTTTATGATCTCCTCTCGGCGCATTCATTGGATTTTTTCCTGATTGCAGTTTATAATAAGTATAATGAAAGGGGAGTTTAAAAACAATGACAGATACAATGTTAACTGAACCGGTACAAGAAGTATTAGATAAATTACGCCCATTCCTATTACGTGATGGAGGCGACTGTGAATTGGTTGATATTGAAGACGGCATCGTGAAACTTCGCCTTCTTGGTGCTTGTGGAACATGCCCAAGCTCAACAATCACATTAAAAGCAGGTATTGAACGTGCTCTTCTTGAAGAAGTTCCAGGTGTTGTCGAAGTGGAGCAAGTATTCTGATTTAGTAAATACCACGAAAGCGGACCGAACTTGGGTCCGCTTTTGTATTACACTTCTCGAATATCCTGCCAACGATCTTTGGCCATTTGAATAATATGTGGTTCGGTCGAGCTACGTTGTCCTTCAATCACGCGAGAGAAGTGACGAATGGCTTCTTCCTTATCCCCGATTTTCCAAGAAAGTTCTGCAATGATATAAAGAACCCTCGATTCAGACATTTGGGTGCCTGCATAATCACCTTCAGAATATGAATTAATATATAAGTCTCTAGCAATTTTCATAAAGCGCTGTTCTTTATCCTTTTCACCTTTGTCACGGTATAACCAAGCAATTCGCAAAGTGAGTCCTGCAATGGAAAGTGCTTTTTCTTTTTTCAACATAGCACTTAGGTAAGCAAGTTTATACGCTTCAATGGCTTCATCGATATCACGTTCAGCCCCATATGAGCGTCCATTCCATTGTGCTGTAATTTTTTTGTCTATATCTTCCTTAGTTCCAGGAGCAAAGTAAGGAGCAAAATCATCTGTGAACGAAAAGCCGCAATGAGGGCAGACCGCAACATTATAAAGGAGTGGCTTGATCTCAGGATTTGAATAAACGGGTTTAAAATCGCTTTCATGGGATGTGACTCGAACAAATCTTGAACGGACTCTTGTTGTTACAAAACTTTTTTTACAATTGATACATGCCATTTTTTTATCATAATAAGGGGTAATTTCCATCTGAATCATCCTTTCGTACTATCAATCTCATTATAGCGTAAATCCTCTGATAGACGAGTAATTATGATTGCGTTATGTATAAAATTCTTGCTATGATAGATAATAGAAAACAAAGGGAAGGTGAACATATATGACACAGGTTGTTGAAGTTACTGAGGCGGCGGCATTTCATGTAAAAGAAATGATGCAACATAATGGGGAAGAGGGTTCATTCTTACGTGTTGCTGTCAATGGTGGCGGCTGTAGCGGATTGACGTACGGTATGGGCTTTGAGGCTGAAAAGTCAGAAGAAGACCAGCTGTTAGTCCAGCATGGCTTACAAATTCTTGTTTCAAGCGAAGATGCCGGAATTCTTAATGGCACGCAAGTCGATTATAAAGAGTCCCTCATGGGGGGCGGATTTACCATAACAAATCCCAATGCGATTGCTTCATGTGGGTGTGGAACTTCATTTAGAACGGCTAAGAAAGCTGGAACACCAGCAGATTGCTAATACATCTTTAAGCCTCTTACGACAATGTGTAAGAGGCTATTTTTTCTTTATGTACTATTCTATGTTTTCGAACATTTCCTATTTCAATTATAGTATTGAAATACCGTATCAAAAGGGCTACTATAGGAGATAGAAGTTTGTCGAAAAAATGACAAAGGCCGGGACTGTGTAAATCGTCGGTGTATTTGATTTCACGAGGGCCGGGCACATAAAAATTCAAAGGTGGTTTCGATCTTCGTGAAAAGACCGACAATTTTGGTGTTAGGTGCAGGGTACGGCGGTTTATCAACAGTCGTTAATTTGCAAAAATCACTTGGAACAGACGAGGCAGATGTTGTCCTCATTAACAAAAATGATTATCACTATGAATCCACATGGCTTCATGAGGCAGCTGCTGGAACATTGTCTCCTGAACAAGTTCGTTATGATATTAAAAGTGTTATTAACAGTCAAAAAGTGGAGTTTATCAAAGCAGAAGTACAAGCAATCGATGTTGCTGGCAAAGTTGTAACGACAAACGTTGGTACACATACATACGATTATCTTGTCATTTCTCTTGGTTTCGAAGGTGAAACGTTCGGAATTCCTGGACTTGACAAGTATGCGCTATCAATGGCAAACGTCAAAGCGGCTCGTCAAATTCGTGAGCATATCGAATACCAATTCGCTACATGGTCACTTGAAGAAGAGAAAGATGATAGCCGCCTAACAATCGTTGTTGGTGGAGCAGGATTCTCTGGTATCGAGTTACTTGGTGAACTTGGAAACCGTGTGCCTGAACTTTGTAAAGAGTTCGATGTGCCAGCTGACAAAGTACGCGTACTTTGTGTAGAAGCGGCTCCAATGGTCCTTCCAGGATTCGATCCAGAGCTTGTCCAATATGCTGTGGCTAAATTGGAATCTAAAGGTATTGAGTTCTCTATCGGTACGCCGGTTGTAGAAGCGACTGAAGAAGGTGTCAATATTAAAAAAGGCGAAGATGAATTTGAATTCATCAAAGCGGGTACAGTCATTTGGGCTGCAGGTGTCCGTGGTAACCGTCTAATCGAATCTTCTGGCATCGAAAATATGCGTGCGCGTGTTAAAGTTGACAAAGATCTTCGTGCCCCAGGTCATGATGACGTGTTTATCGTTGGAGACTGTGCGTTGATGATTAACGAAGAAGCTAATCGTCCATACCCACCAACAGCACAAATTGCGATGCAACAAGGTGATATGTGTGCAAACAATATCATCGCACTTATGAAGGGTAACCAAACTTCTGAGTTCGTACCTGACTTGAAAGGTAGCGTTTGTTCTCTTGGTGAGGACGATGCAATCGGTCTAGTATTCGGTAAGAAAATGACAGGAGCAAAAGCTTCATTCATGAAAAAAGTGGTTGATAACCGCTCCCTATTCCTTATTGGTGGAGTAGGTCTTACGATTAAAAAAGGGAAATTCAATTTCCTGTAAGTCGATTTTAATTTTAAAAAATAAAAAGCATCTGCCTGTCTACCGACAGCAGGTGCTTTTTATCTGAGAGCGATTTACTTGTCAAATATGATAAATTACCAAACTGGTTGTGATTTGTTGAAAGCGATCTCTCATTCATGTAAAATAATGAGTGGAAAACGGAGGTAATTACTTTGGGAACCATTTCACTGACGCACGTCGTCTTATCCGTACTGATTTTCATGGTGATGTTTTTTGGTATTGGATTTCTATTAAATATGCTTCTTCGCATGACGTGGTTAATGGCTATCATTTATCCAATCGTCGTCGTATTGATTATTGATGAAGTAAAGGTCTATGAATACTTTACAAAGCCAAATTATGCATTTCAGCTTCTTGGCGAGAAATTAGTGGCACTGCACACAGCGGATATTATTATATTGGCAAGTGGTTTAGTAGGTGCTATTATTTCAGGATTCGTTATGAAGATTTTGAGAAAACAAGGTTATCAAATGTTCTAACAACAGAATCCGTTTTGAATCAAATTCATTAAAAACCACTTGTTCCCCTATGAAACTTCGGGGAAGCAAGTGGTTTTTTAGTCATACAATAAATGAATAAATAATAACGGAGATGAGGATACCTGTTAGGGCGCCCATAAATACTTCACTCGGTTTGTGACCAAGCAATGTTTTAAGCTCTTGAATTTTTTGCTGGCCATCTTTTTGTTGCCAGCCTTTTGCTTCTTGCACAAATGTTTGGAAGTCTAATCGCATTTGGTTGATAATCAAGGCTTGCTGCCCTGCCTGGTAACGGATTCCTGTCGCATCAAACATCACGATAACGGCGAAAATAGCAGAAACCGCAAAAAGAGGGGAATCGAGTCCAGATTCGTAGGCAATTGCCGTCGTCAATGCTGTTACTGCCGCTGAGTGAGAGCTAGGCATACCACCTGTTGATGTCATCAGTTTCCAGTCGAGCTTTCCGCTAAGTAGAAAATAAATAGGGATTTTTACGATTTGTGCAAAGATAATCCCGAATAATGCCGCGAGGAGCGGAATGTTTTGGAATATGGCCATTGGGGGGTTCCACTCCTTTAACTTGATTCAGCAGAAGTCCTCCACTTCTATAAGTGGAGGGATGAATGCCAGAAAAGTATTTGAATCAACTCCCTGCTGATTCAAGTTAAGCCTCCGGCGGATGTCAGAGATTTTGAAAGGAGTTAATTGAGCAAGCTCAATTCAAAATCTCGACGCAATTACGCCTAGGCGTAATTGATAATTTGAAAATTGTATTATTAGTATACCACAAAGCCTCGTTATAAAAACAACATACTACGGATACCGAACGAATTAATGTAAGCGGTTGAAAACTTGGTATATAATAATAGATGTATGAAAAATTGGAGGTTAATTAAATGAAAACAATTATTATGGAACCAGATTTCAACCAAGTAGAAGCAGATGTCCTAGTCATTGGTGTCCCGGAACATCCAGAAAATACTGTAGGATGGGATGGATTCGTTAGAACTTTTAGTTCACGTTTACCAGAATGGCTTAAATCAGGAGATGTTAAAACAGCATTTAATAAAATCGTTTCAATGCCAGCAATCGAAGAGCATGGCTATAAGCGTGTATTCTTTATTGGACTCGGTGCGCAGAAGGCGTTGACGGAAGATTTACTGCGTCAAGCATTTGCGGCAATCGGTAAAGAACTTGCCAGTGTCAAAGCGGTTTCTGTCGCTGTTTGGACAGCTCCTTTTACGAATGACAAGCTAACATGTGAGGATGTCGCGTTTGCAGCAGCAGAGGGCATTGGCATGGGAACGTATAAGTTTGCAGGCTACCGTACTGACTCTAATGAGCGTGATGTGGCCATTGAAGCGCTGACTATTTTATCTTCATCAGATGAGGATGAATTGAAAGCGGCGTGTGAAGTGGGTAAAGTGTATGCGGATTCAGTAAATGAAGCACGTAATTTAGTCAATATGCCTCCAAATATTTTAACGGCAACTAAAATGGCGGAATACGCACGCGAGCTCGCGGAAAAATATGATTTTGATATCGAAGTACTTGGTAAAAAAGAAATGGAAGAACTCGGCATGGGAGCTATCCTAGCGGTCAATCAAGGATCAGTTGAAGAGCCAAGGCTCATTGTTCTAAAATATGCAGCGACAGAGCAATGGGAGGATGTCATCGGCCTAGTTGGTAAGGGTGTTACGTATGATACAGGCGGCTATTCATTGAAACCGAAAGATGGAATGGTCGGTATGAAGGGCGATATGGGTGGTGCAGCTGCTGTTCTTGGTGCCATGGCTATCATTGGTGAGTTACGCCCGCAGAAAAATGTCATTGCGGTTATTGGTTCAACGGATAATATGGTGTCAGGAGACGCCTTTAAGCCGGATGATGTCATTACGTCATTGAGTGGTAAAACAATTGAAGTGCTCAATACGGATGCGGAAGGGCGACTTGTGCTAGCAGATGCTGTGACTTACGCGAAACAAGCGGGGGCAGATTATCTGATTGACGTTGCAACACTAACAGGAGGCGTTATCATCGCACTCGGTAACGATAAAACGGGAGCACTCACAAATGATGAAGCGTTCTTCGAAGAATTCATGCAAGCCTCTATAGAGACAGGTGAATTTGTTTGGAGATTGCCGCTAACGGAAAGTGATAAAAAAAGAATTCGTAAAAGTGATGTAGCTGACTTGAACAATTCTCCAGGTCGTGATGGTCACATGATCTTCGGTGGCGGCTTTGTAGGGGAATTCGCGGGAACGACTCCTTGGATCCACTTAGACATCGCAGGAACGTCAGACGCGGCTGCTGCGCATGATTTGGGACCAAAAGGGGCAACCGGTGTAATGGTACGAACGTTAGCTACGTTGGTCGAACGATTAGCGGATACTGAACTAGAGGACTAATAGGCAATTGTCTCTTTCCCAGTCACCCTATTTGAATAGGATAGGTGGGAAGGGGGATGGAAATGTCTAGAGGTTTTGATGGTGGTCGCGGCGGATTTGGTCGCGGTTTTGACGGTGGAAGACGTGGTGGTTTTGGACGTGGCTTTGATGGCTTTGGTGGGTTTGGGGTACCCTTTCTCGGGGGCCTTGCTGGAGGTCTGTTAGGGTCGGCGCTAACTCCAGGGTATGGCGGTGGATATGGTGGTTATCCACCCTACGGTTACCCTCCCTATGGCTATCCTCCATATGGTTACCCGCCGTATGGTTATGGTTATCCACCCTACGGGGCATTTTATTAATAAAACACGCATGACAGTCGGACAGTCCGATTGCCATGCGTGTTTTTTAAACTTCCTCCTGCTTATTCTTTGCATTCTTTACAACTTTAGCTAAATCATCCCCAACCGTGAGCTGAGTCGGCTTGACACCAGACATATAAGCAGCACGGCTCATAAGGTGTCCTCCAATAGGAGAAGTGATGAACATGAAGGCGATCGCAAGAATAAGTTGAATGCTAAAGACGCCTTTGATTAACCAAAAGTGAAGAAATACGCCTAATAAAATACTGAGTACACCGAGCGTGGCACTTTTAGAAGCAGCATGTGCTCGTGTATAGACGTCAGGTAAGCGTAAGATGCCGATGACTGTCACAATCGTGAAAATGATACCGACAACAATCGTAGAAACAATAAGTATATTAGCGATTACGGTCACGTTCGATGATCTCTCCTTTCTCTATGAATTTGGAGAATGATACAGTCCCGATAAATGACAGGATCGCAATGAGTAAAATGACTTCGATAAAGAATCCAGTATCGAATAAAATCGATAACAAGGCAATAGCAGAAATCAACATGACGCCAATCGCATCGAGTGCAATTAGCCGATCCGGTGTAGATGGACCAAAGTACACGCGATACAGTAAGCCGAAAATAGACAAGATGACAAGTATGAGACAAATCCAAATGAAAGTCATCATGGTCGGCTTACCTCCTTAATTGCTTTTTCAAAAGTATTTTTTATGGAATCAATGGCATCATCGACATCATCCACGTCGATTGCATGAATATAGAGTGTGCGTTGATCATCTGAAACGTTCAACACAATCGTTCCAGGTGTTAATGTAATCAAACTGGATAACAACGTAATTTCCCAATCATGCTCAAGATCTGTTGGTAATGCGAAAATCATTGGTTGGATAGCTAACTTTGGACGCAAGACAACCCGGAGAACGGAAATATTCGATAGTATTAACTCTTTGAAAAACAATAGCGCCAATTTAAAAGTTGCCCATAGTCGCCAAATATACAGTCTATCCTTGAAAAATCGTCTCATCATAATGATTAAAATCAGACCAATCAAGTAGCCGATGATGAATGTTGAGGCTGTTAGTGAAGTGCTCATAAACATCCAGACAAAGGCGATGAAAACGTTCAATAATAGTTGGAAAGCCATCTCTCATCTACTCCTTTAACACCGCATCAATATAGATGGACGGTTGTAGTAATACGTTCGAGGCATCCGTCATGTATGGCATCAGCCATTCAGTACCCACACCGTATAATACCGACAGGACGACCAATGCGACCGCTGGAATCATCATGTTTCGGTATGGACGATGAGTGGTTTTTGGCAATTCAACAGGCTCACCCCAGAATGCGTAAACGAAAATCCGGATAACGGACAACAGAACGACCAGGCTCGATAACAGAAGAATAATACTTCCCCAAACATGACCTGCTTCAAATGCCCCTTGCACAATAAGCATTTTACCAATGAAACCACTAAGAGGTGGAATACCTGCCAGCCCAAACGCAGCAATAATATAGAACCAACCAAGTGGGGCATGTGTTTTCATCAGCCCACCCATTTTACGTAAGTTCGATGTGCCCGTGACGTAGATGATAATGCCGATGAGTAAGAACAATGCTCCCTTAATGAGCATGTCGTGAATGAGATAGAAAATGGCACCTGTTAAGCCAGCTTCATTCATCTGCGCTGCGCCAAATAAAATGACGCCAACAGCAATCACGATGTTATAAATGATAATTTGTTTCAAATCAAAGTAGGCAAGAGCTCCGATACAGCCTGCAATAATCGTCAAAATCGCCAATACAGACAAAATTTCATGTGTAAAGCCGATATCATGGACGAAAAACAATGTGTACGTCCTCATGATGGCATAGACCCCGACCTTCGTCAGTAGTGCCCCAAAGAGTGCGAGGACCGGGATTGGTGGAGCTGCATAAGAGCCAGGTAACCAGAAGTACAGTGGGAAAATGGACCCTTTAACACCAAAGACAACGAGCATCAAAATCGCAATGACGGTAATGATACCGGGTTGTCCAATTTCTGCAATCTTCACTGAAATATCCGCCATATTCAATGTCCCGATGACCGAGTATAAAAAGGCAACCGTAATGACAAACAATGCCGATGAAATAACGTTGACAAGTACATATTTGATCGATTCGCGAAGCTGTTTTTTCTCTCCTCCTAATACGATTAACACGTAAGAGGCGATGAGTAGCACTTCGAAGAAGACAAACATATTGAAAATATCGCCTGTCGTAAAGGCACCATTGACGCCGGTTATCATGAATAAAATGGCTGGATAGTAGAAGTAACGTTCTCGTTCTTTACCAATGGCTGTGAAGCTATAAATGACAACGCATAGTGTCAGTATAATCGTTGTGGTCACAAGCACCGCGGAAAACATGTCAGACACCATTGAAATGCCGAAGGGTGCCGGCCAGCTACCTAATGTTAGGGCTTGAATACCGTCAGTTTTCACCTTCGCCACTAGGAATAAGGCGGCAACTAAGCTGACAACGAGCCCAATAGCAGTTAATGCGCGTTGCACACGAATATTCTCTTTAAAAAACAGGAGGATAATCGCGAACAGGAATGGCAAGAGGATCGGAAATAAGGGTAAGTTAATCATGTTCGTCATTTCCTCTCATCAAATTCATATTATCTGTTTGATGTTCAGCATACGTCCGGTAAGCTAATACCAAAATGAAGGCTGTCACACCAAAACTAATCACGATGGCCGTCAAAATAAGCGCTTGCGGCAATGGGTCTGCATAGTTAGTTACTCCATCAGCAATAACCGGCGGCGAAATACCACCTAGTCCACCCATCGTCAAAATGAGCAAATGCGCACCGTGACTCAGTAAACCAGTCCCCAAAATAATTTTAAGGATACTTCTAGAAAGGATTAGGTAGGTAGCCGCCATGAATAGAATTCCGATGACAATTATCATAATCAGTTCCATTTAGGCATCTCCTCCAATCGATTGAATCATCGTAATTGCCGCACCAACAACGACCAGATAGACACCTGCATCGAAAATCATCGCCGTATGCAAGGAAGTTGTCCCGAACAAAGGCAAGGTGAAATCATCGAACGCATGTGTAAAGAACGGTACATTGAAGAAAATAGAACCGGCTGCTGTGCCAAGTGCTAGCAGTAAGCCAATGCCTGTCACAATGGTGAAGTTGAAAGGCAATGCTTTTTGAACTGTTTTCAAATCAAAGGCCAACAATAAAAGGACAATGGCACCCGTTGTCAGCAAGCCCCCGACGAAGCCGCCGCCGGGTGTATAGTGACCCGCAAAGAAAATATGGATGGAAAAAAGGAAGATGATGAAAAATACAATTTTGGTGGTCGTTTGTAAAATCACATCATTTGTTTTCATCCGTATCCTCCTTTCTTGCTAGTCGCAGTTTAATCATCGCAAGTACACCGATACCTGCAATCGACAGTACAGCAATTTCAAATAGCGTATCAAAGCCACGGTAATCGACTAGAATCACGTTGACGATATTACCGCCGCCTGCTTCCGTCGCAACTGTATCTTTGTAATATTGTGAGATAGATGGAATCAGTTTTTGTGAGTGCGCTGATATCGCAACGAGCATCACAGTAATGCCGACACCAGCTGAAATAATCAAGTTCATCAGCTTATTAGGCTTTGTTTCACCATGATTGTTCAACTTTGGTAAACGCTGAAATGCTAATAGGAACAATGCAACGGAAATGGTTTCAATGACCAGCTGCGTAAGCGCTAAGTCTGGAGCCTTGAAAATCACAAAGAACAAAGCGACTGAATAACCAACAGCACCTAGCGCAATAATGGCCGACAAGCGCGTTTTCGCTAACAAAATCATCGCCACAGCAATGACGAGAATAATCGCTGTCAACACACCATAAACACTGACCGCTGAAAAACTGGCCATATCGACAATAAAAGCTTCTTTGATGAAAAGCGCAGCCGTTGTAATGGCAGCAATGAAAGCAAACATATACAGCAAATACGTCCGGATTAACCCGGTCATATAAAAACGAGATAGACGATTCATGCCGGATTCTCCAAACAGCATTGCTGAATCATACAAGGCATTCAACGACAAATATTGGGGCTGAATATCGTATAACTTCTGCCATCTTTTCATCGTCACGTACAAAATTGCACCGACCCCAACAATGGCAATCGTCATCCATAATGCTGGTGAATCAAAACCATGCCAAGCAGCAACGTGTACGTCGACCTCGGATGGATGGTTGTATAATCCAGGCTGAACCGCCAAAACTGCCGGCTTGACCAACCATTTTCCTATCAAATTAGGAATGAAGAAAATCCCGACAACAAGTGTTGCTAAAATGACTGGAGATAGTAGCATCCCAATCGGTGCTTCATGCGGCGCATTCGGAAGCGGTTCACTTTTCCGTTTTCCAATAAACGTTTTGAAGACAAAGTAAAAGCTATAAACGAATGTAAAGACACTTGCAATCCATGCAACAACTGGGAAGATAATGCCCCATGTGCCAAAGTTGAATAACTCAAAATGGCGCAAGGCTAGCATAGATTCCAGGAACATTTCTTTACTGAGGAAGCCGTTAAATGGCGGCAACCCTGCCATAGACATCGAGCCGATGAACGCCACAGTAAAGCTGATCGGCATAATGCTCATCAAGCCACCAAGTTTGCGAATATCTCGCGTCCCCGTTTCATGATCCACAATGCCCGCAATCATGAACAAACTACCTTTAAAGGTCGCATGGTTAATCAAATGAAAGATCGCTGCAAATGCCGCAAATTTAAAAATCGCATCATTTGTATGATAAGCAACTGCACTCGCACCGAGCAGCGACATGATGAGGCCTAGCTGACTGACGGTTGAAAAGGCGAGAATCGCTTTCAAGTCCGTTTGTTTCACGGCGAAGAATGAGCCCCAGAACAGCGTTAGTAACCCAATGCCGGTAACGAGCCACACCCATACTTCCGAAACGGCAAAAATAGGTGTAAAGCGTGCAACTAGATAAAGTCCGGCTTTTACCATTGTTGCTGAGTGGAGATACGCACTAACCGGTGTAGGCGCTTCCATAGCATCTGGCAACCAAACGTAAAACGGGAACTGGGCAGACTTTGTAAATGCACCGAGTAGAACAAGAACAAGCGCTAGTACAAAGAATTCATGTCCAACAAAAGTGGAACCGTTTGCAATCAGTTCACGGATGGAGAATGAATTACCCATAATGCCAAGTAAGACAAATCCACCGAGCATCATTAAACCACCAAATACCGTAATCATCATGGATTTTAACGCACCAAAGCGTGAGCGATCCCGCGTATGCCAGTAACCAATGAGTAGGAATGAAGAAATAGATGTTAATTCCCAGAATAAATACAGGGTAATGACATTATCCGACTGTACGACACCTAGCATGGCTGTCATGAATAGCAGTAGATAGACGTAAAAATTGCCGAGCTTTTCCTTATCTTTATCGAGATAAAAGATGGAGTACAGTACGACAAGTGCACCAATACCTGTGATAAGCAATGTAAATAATAGGCTTAGACCATCAATATAGGAAACAAATGAGATCCCAAGGGATGGAACCCATTGTAACTCCGAAACGGCATATCCACCATCCATTGTCGTGGCGATAAAGCCAATGTAGAAAATGAATAAAGACAATGGGACAAGTAACACGAACCATCCTGTATGTATACTTTTTACACGCTTAAACAGCAGCGGAACAACAAGGGCAGCTAAGATTGGTAGAAAAATCAATAAAACAAATTCCAAGTAAATCCTCCTTTTTAACGAAAAGGAGTCCGTCACAAAAGGGTATAGGTACCCCTTGTTGACAGACTCCTCCAAGTACGTTCGGTTATTTGATTGTCGTTACTATACCATAGGACACGAGCCTTGCACAAGGGGAAAAGGTGGAAATTTAATAGACAATGTTGCTAACTGAGACATACTTCCGATATCATGAAATGTATGCAATTAAAGTAATTTGAAATTATAGAGGTGTCTTATGAAAAATCCATACATATTTGGTTATTTACCTTTTGTGACAATTGTCTTATTCAGCTTGACGTTTGGTGTGTATACAGTCGGTTTGTCTGTAGAACTGTTTAAGGAAATTGGTTTGTATGCAGGGATGCGTGAGTTTTTAACAGATATGCAACTTCGTATATTCTTACTAGTTATTTATGCACTTCTATTTTTCATGGTCTTTTCCGCGTTGAAATTAATCGCCGGAACGATTCACGAAACGGCGATGTTATTCTTTTCAAAGGATGTGAAAGGAGAGTCATATAGCGAGGCAAGGGGCGGTAATGTCATTTACTTTTTCGGTTCTCTTGTTTCAGCAGGAGGGATTAGTTCGATAAATGTGCTGGCGGTTATATTTCTGCTGACAACATTTATTTATTTCGTTTATGTTGTGTATAAGTTGAGTAAGTTCATGACAATTAGTAGGACTGTAGGGTTGATTATTTTTGAAATCATCGTTTGGAGCGTGCTCATTTCCACAATTGTCTATGTCTTACTCAAGCTTTATAACGGCGTGATAGCGAGTTTGCCGTTTTTGGCGTGAAAAAGACTAGCCCTATAAAAAGGCTAGTCTTTAAGTAGTGTGGAAAAGAGTCGCAAATGGATTTTCTGGTCACTCAAACGCTTCATAGGCTGAGGCTTGTCATATCCTACCCAAACAGCCGTTGTATAGTGTTCGTTTAGACCACCTACCCATAAATCTTTGTAATAGTCTGTAGTACCTGTTTTTGCCCCTGTATACGCTGTCGTATAAGGAATTCCGCGTCCGCTCCCATTTGTCACAACATCTGATAGTAAGCTTCTCATTGTCGCAACTGTAGTTGGTGACCATACCTCTATTTTTTGATTTGCCCATTCATATAAAATGTTACCCTTTGTATCCTTCACGGTACGAATCGCATGGACGGGCATATAGGTCCCGTTGATGAATCCTGTATATGCCCCCGCAAGCTCAAGGGGTGTCATCCCTTTGGACAGACCTCCAAGCGCGGCTGCATAGCTGTGATCCTGCTGTGTAAGCGATTTGAAGTGAAAAGGCTCGATAAAGGAAAATGCCTTGTCGATACTAACAGTCTGTAATAATCGGACAGCTGCCGTATTATGGCTATGTCGAAACGCTTCTTTCACAGTGGTTGTCCCGTACACATAACCACCGACATTAGTTGGGCAATAGGAGCCGATGCAAATGTTACCGCTATTGACGCGACTATTCGCCGTGTACGGTCCACTTTCAAAATAAGGAGCATAGACTAAAATTGGTTTGATGGCAGATCCCGGCTGTCGAACGGCTTGGAAGGCTCTATGGAAATCTGCTTTTTTATAGTTTTTTCCGGCAAATAGACTAATGATTTCCCGGGTTTCATTGTCGATAACGGCGGCGCCAGCCTGCAATCCTTCAGGTTTTAAGAGCGCAGTAACCGCCTGTTCGTCTTGTTGTTGCTTCCGAGGATCTAGTGCGGTTTCAATGACAAGACCTGTTGCCAGTACTTCCGCTGTTCGTTGCTGAACTTGTACCTTAAGGGCTAACTTAGCAGCTTCATCCGTTGCTTCGGCAATCTGATCCGCTAAGCCTTCCGATTGAGCAATGAGTTCCGACAGCTCTGAAAGGACATATGTGCTGTACGCTGGGAAATTACTTTCTTTCTTTTTTAGCTGTAATGTAATCGGTATATTTTTATATGTTTCGGCTTCCTCCATAGTGATCACGTTGTTTTTGGCAAGGATGTCTAGTAAACGCTCCTGTCTTTTTTTCGTTTGATCGAAATGGACTAATGGATCGTACAATGAAGGGTTGTTCGGAATCGCCGCAATGAACGCCTGCTGTGCTTCATTCAACTCATAAATAGGTTTGCTGAAGTAATAGGAAGCAGCTGCGCCAATCCCATACACTTGATTGCCGAAATACATTTCATTCAAATATATTTCTAAAATATCATCTTTTGTCGTTTGCTTCTCCAGCTCAGTCGCATAAAAAAGCTCTGTCAGCTTACGTTCATACGTTTTTTCTGTCGATAAAAAGCGCATACGCACGACTTGTTGTGTAATCGTCGATGCACCTTGCTTCAAATCGTCTGTTGCTGTGTTGATAGCAAACGCACGGACGATCGCCGCTACATCATAGCCACGGTGTTCAAAAAAACTCTGATCTTCACTTTCAAGAAACAGTTGACGAACGAATGTAGGAATAGAGTCAAGTGCAAGTGGATCACGCCACTCTACATACTCTTCCGCAAAAATAGCGCCGTTACGATCCACCAGCGAAACAGGAACATTGATGGACGGAGCGGATAGCTCGATGGAGTGAGTCATTTGCTCATTGAACGTGTTAGCCGTCGTTAATTCAACAGCAATCGCCTCTTGAACAATGATTAAAATAGGTATGAAGAAAAGAATAATGACTATGCCGATGAACCGTTTCAACACCGGACCTCCGTTCAAAAATAAGTACTGACAAAAGAATAGCATAATTTCATGATTGTTGTTCTTTTAGTGCTAGGAAATCTTCAAAATCTTGACCAGGTTTTCTTTTCGCATAATAAAGAAAGGCAAAGCCGACAAGGAATAATACACCTGTTAAAAGAAAAACGGACGAGATGCCGATAAAACCACTAATGATTCCGCCGAACATGGGGCCGATAATATTGCCTAGAAAGCGGAAGCTGGTGTTATACCCCATAACCTCGCCTTGGATATCCACAGGAGCTTCGCGCCTAACAAGCGCGGTTGTAATAGGAATCATTCCCCCAATTGCAATACCGAAGAGTAGTCGACAAATAATGAGTTGCCATAACTCAGTGACAAACGCTTGTGGGATGATGAACACAAAGGATAGCAACAGTAACATTGATAATACCTTTTCGTAACCGATATCATCACCAAGCTTTCCCCAATGACGGGCAAATAATAGATTACCTAAGCCAGCTGCACTAAAGGTGATACCTGCGAGGAAAGCGACATCCTTGGCATCAGATAATTGAGCAACATAAAGTGACAATAGTGGTTGGATGCTGAAATTACCAATTTGAATAAGTGCAGTGACAATCATTACATTCAACATGAGTCGATGGTGCAGTAGTCCGCTTAAAATGGCTTTGCGAGAATAGCGATTCGTCCGGTCACTTTTCGCACGTCGTTGCTCTTGAATGCCGAAAAGTACGATGATCGCAGCTATTACGACAGAAATTGAAGTGATGATAAAGGTATATTGAAATCCGAATGTATCCGCGAGTAATCCACCTAAAGCAGGGCCAAACAAAGTCCCCGTCACGCTCCCCATTTGTAAAGTGCCGAGCATTTTACCTGCTTCTTCTTTGGAGGTTTGTGAGGATACAAATGCAAGTGACGTGGGAATAAATCCTGTGACAACACCGTTGAGTAAGCGTAAGAGGAAAAATACTTCTACTGAATCAACGAAGCCCATTAGAAAGACGGATGTCGCAATCCCGAAACCGTTAATGAGCAAAATCGGCTTGAAGCCATATTTGTCAGCGACACGTCCCCAAATAGGCGACATAATGAAAGCTGTTACAAAGGATGCACCAAAAATAAGACCTGACCATTTTTGAACGTAAGCATCGGAATGGTCTCCGAAAGTTTCAATATAGAGGGAAAGGAAAGGCATAATCATCGTCATTGTGCCAGCGACGAGGAAGTTAGAAATTAAGATAATGATAAAATTTCGTTTTTGCACGTTCATATAAAGACCCACTTTCTGCATCGTGCTCTTCCGTTAGTATAAAACACTTCGAGATACGAAGGAAGTAACGTGCTTATTCGTCGAAAAAAATGTTTCGATATGGTAAACTAGTTCGGGGTGAACGTGAAAATGAAAAAATATTATTTCTCTCTACTATCAATCCTTGTCATTGTTCTGTTAACTGCTTGCGGAACAGCTGCTGATAAAGAACCAGTCTTAGAGAAAGAAAAACCCGCTGACCAAGTGCCAGCTGAAGGAAATAGTGCAAAAGATCAAGAGGAGGCAACAATTATGTATCCACAGTTATCAAAAGAAGTAGCAGCAAACGAGGCGCTTGTCGTCATGAACACAACACTCGGTCCGATTAAAATCAAGCTTTTCCCAGAACAGGCTCCAAAAACAGTCGAAAACTTTTTGACACACGCTGAGAATGGCTATTATGATGGTATCATTTTCCACCGTGTTATTAAAGATTTCATGATTCAAGGTGGAGACCCAACAGGTACTGGAATGGGTGGAGAAAGCATCTATGGTGATACGTTTGAAGATGAATTCACAATGAATCTATTCAACATCAATGGTGCATTGTCAATGGCAAATGCTGGACCTGGAACAAATGGTAGCCAGTTCTTCATCGTTCAGAAACCACAAGCACCTGCAACAGCTAAGCAAATGGAAGAAGGCGGCTGGCCAGCAGAAATTGCAAAAGCTTATGAAGAAACAGGCGGTACACCACATCTTGACCAAAAGCATACAGTATTCGGACAAGTGATCGAAGGCATGGACGTTGTTAACAAAATTGCCGACGTGAAAAAAGGTGCACAAGATAAGCCTGTTGAAGACGTTTCTATCGAATCTATTGAAATTCTTCAAAAATAAGACTAGTCATGTGAAATAACTAAAGTGAGGAAGTGTAGCAAGTGAACGTTTTATTAATGCCGTTCCTTTACTTTCCAGAAGATAAATCAGAATACATTCCGGCGGCATTTTCGTTTCTATTCTTCATGATTCTCATGTATTTTGCTTTACGCTGGATTCGAAACAATTCGAAGAAGCAAGAGCTCGAAACAAAAGAATTAGAAGAACGTATTTTACGCGAACGCCGCGAAGCAAAAGAAAAACAGCACTCTCAACATTGAGGTGCTGTTTTTCTTTTGTTTATCAGTCAGTCAGTGCAGTCACAAATCGGTTAACGCCTTCTTCGACAAGTGAACGTGGTGTCGCGACATTCATCCGTAGGAAGCCGCGTCCTGCCTCTCCGTATTTTGTCCCTGGTTCAAGTGCAAGCTTCCCTTTATTCAACAACCTGTCCATCATTTCATCTTCAGTTAACCCCGTACCACGATAGTCAATCCAAAGTAGATACGTACCATGTGGCTTCGCAATTTTTAAGCCAGAGATTGCTGACGTCAGCTCATGAATGACATAGTCCATATTCGAAGAAATGATTTCGAGTAATTCGTCTAACCATGGGCCGCCTTCTTTATAGGCAGCAGTTAGTGCGGCAGCTGCAAATGGACTCAAATCCATCTGGCCGTGAGCCATCGCATTCAACGTCAGTTTCTCCCGTACACCTTCGTCTGTCGCGATCATTAACGCCGCTTGGACACCTGCGATGTTAAAGGTTTTTGTAGGTGCGACACAAGTGATGATACGGTCAGCTTCTTCGCCCGCCAATGTGACTAGTGGAATATGTTTATGTCCCGGGAAGACGAGATCAGCGTGAATTTCATCCGCTAAAATAAGAACATCATATTTTGTACAAAGTCTTAGCATTTCTTTTAACTCGCTTTCTTTCCAGACGATGCCTCCAGGGTTATGCGGATTACATAAGATAAACAGTTTTACATTTTGCTGTAGGCATTTTTCGAATTCTTCAAAGTCGATGGAATAAGCTCCATTTTCTTCAAGCATAACGCATTCAACGATGTTTCGTTGTTGTCGTTGTGGAATTTGAAAAAATGGTGGATAGACAGGAGAGGTGACAAGAATTCCGTCACCCGCCGTCGTGAATGTTTCAACAACGGAGGCAATTGCAGGGACAACTCCCTGATGAAATAGCATCCATTCGTTTTTAGTTTCCCATTCATGACGCTCAGATAACCATGTCCGAACAGCATTTTTACAGCCTTCACAAGCATACGAGTAGCCGAAGACAGGGTGGTCAAGCCGTTCCTTCATCGCTTGAATGACGGCTTCAGGTGCAGCAAAATCCATATCAGCGACCCACATCGGTAAAATATCTGATGCGTCTTCAATATTATAAATTTTCTCCATCATGTCCCATTTTACAGAACGGGTTTCTCGTCGTTCAATGACTTTTTCAAATACACTCATGAGTATCCCTACTTTCCTTTTTTCTCTACTATGCTATCATAAATAAGACTAAAGAAAAATAAGGTGGCTTATCGTGGAATCAATCGAAATTAATAAAAAGGCTATTGCGCTTCTAGAACAATGGGATCCGTTTGAAGCGGGAGCTAAAGCATATGAACTCGAAATTGTTGATGTTATCTCAGAATTGCATCGCCTCGATCACCCGACAGACCTTGCTAAACGCATTCGTGAGATTTATGAACACTCCTATAAACTATGGATTCCAATTGAAAAATGCATGAAAATTTCTTACAAGTTATTAGCAATTAAATATGAGGCGAAATGTATCGTCTAAAAAGAAAAAACGCATCCCTTAAAAAAATAAGGATGTGTTTTTTGATGTTGGAAATTAGTAATAATTGGAAGATCAAAATATTACTATTATCTCAAATCAGTGCTAATATATGAGAATAAGACTACTCGGGCAATTTTGTAATGAAAAGCGCTATAGATTTACCAAAGGGGATAAGAGACGATGAAAAAGTATCTAAAAAAAAGACTGTGGTATCAGATATGAAAGAGGATTTATTATTTTTGCAAAGATTACAGGATTCATATGCCAGCTGGACTGGGTTAGCGATTATTATTTATAGCCTGGAAGGTGAATTTCTTACCGAAATATCTTGGGGAAATCGACAAACGGAAGAATTATATAGGAAATATATAACAAAAGAAAATCTCGAAAGCTTTATTCAGCCCTTACATTCGATCAATAAAACAATCTTACTCGACACTGAGCTGGGAAATAAGGTAATCATATCGCCTGTACTTTTGAATAAGAGAGCGACTTATTTTATTATTTCTGGTTATATTATTGACGAGAAAACAAATGAAATGATTGATAATTATTTTGCAATGAATAGTTATTTATCTAAGGAAGTCGTTGAATTCGAGGCACTCTCAGAAAGTGAAGTATTCAATAAAGTTGAGCATATAAAAAATATGACAGAGGTTATCGCTTCATATGTAGCAAGACGTGAAGAATATAATAACACCCAAAAATTTTCGAGCCTTGTGTCAGAACAAATAACCTCGATTAATAACAAAACGGCAACGGTTGAATCAATTTTACAAACAGCAATTTTTTTGAATGATGTCGATTTTATAGCACTTGCTTTCCACTCAACAGGCGATCTGTATAGGGTTAAAACGAGTGTTGGCGAATACTCAGAGGCTTTGAGAGATTATACATTTTCAGTTGGAGAAGGTTTACTGGGCTATTCAATTGCTACAAAACAACCTCAGTTTTATGAGAATATTGAAAATGATGCACGACTCTGGTTATTTACTAAATTGAATATGGATGTGAAAAGCTTATTTTGTTTCCCTCTTGTGGGGGACAATCAAGTAATTGGATTGTTATTTGGAGGAAGCACTGAGCGAGAAATTGATGAAATATCAATTTATGACAAACTTTCTACGTGTGCTTCTCTTATGATGAATCACTTAAATACGCTGGATTTGGTCGACAAAATTAAAAATCAATCAATGGAAATCGCTACCTTCGAAGAGATTATTAAGGTGCTGATGACAGTAAAGGATCTTGAAAAGGTATTATTAATTTTGATTGATATTAGTATGAACTTTACACGGGAAACCTTCACTTCAATTGTCTATAGAAGTGATGTAACTGAAAATAATGCGAAGCTGCTGTCAAAGGGGATTTTGGAAGAGGTCGTCTATAACCACCTTCAGGAAGCAGCACAGAAGCTCTTTTCTTCAACTCTTGTCGTCAAGAAATGGAGAAATCCTTTAATGAATGAAACCCCGTGTGGAATAAGAATCATGGAATTTCCGCTCGTTTTTGATGATTATGTATATGGCTCACTTTCTGTTGGGATTCGTTCAAAGACAGAAATGGATAAGTATATAACTGTTATTTCCAATTTGGCCATAGCAGGCGGAATAGCAATTCACTTTCTTAAGACCCAGGATAGATTTCGTGGGAATTTAAATATGATGGAATTGCCACGCAAGCTCTTGCAAGTTTATGAGCCCGAAAAATATAAATTGGCAGAAGATATAAAAGAAACTGCCTTAGAGTTTGCACTGGAAGTTGGCATTAGTGATTCGATTATGATTGAAAGACTAAGCTTTTTTTCAGTTATTGACCCTATTTTGGTGGAAGGAATAATAGACGATCAAGAATTGATTTCGTTATTGGGAAAAATAGGGGAAGTACTTGATGGGAAAAGTGATGGCAATTTATTGGCTGAGTTCATAGCAATCATTCAGACCTATCATTCCGATAATAGCTCAATCAAATCGATTGCTACATTGAAAATTGAAAACGAGAATATGCGAAAACGATTTATTTTATTCGTCAATCAAAGGGAAATAAATGTGAGAGAAATTGTACTTGAGGGAAGTTTGAATCGAAGACAATCTGTAGCTACTGAAATTCAAGAAGAAACATTTCTTAGTCTGAATTTATCAACGAGAGAAAAAGAAGTTCTGAATCACGTTATTCAAGGCTGCAGCAATAAAGAGATTGCTCAACTTCTCTATATTAGTGAGCACACTGTTAAAAACCATATGACGCATATCTTAAGTAAATTGGACGTTTCAGACCGTTCTCAGGCAATTGCTAAAATATATCAAATGGGGTATAGCCCAGTAAAGTAAGAACTTGCATATTAAAATGTACCCTTTGTAAAGGACAATTAAAAAAAGCCCTATATAAGTTGAACTGAAGAATGTAACTAACCGTTGATTTCCGTTCCGAGCGGACGCTTTCCGCGGGCACAGCCTCAGCCTCCTCGTCACTTCGTTCCTGCGGGGTCTTCGGCTTGTGCTGTTCCCGCTGGAGTCGCCGCTCTGCACTCCAATCAGCTGAAGTGAGTAAGAATTATACATTCAACATATTTAGGAAACTTGAAGAAGATGATGTCTGTATTCTACAGGCGTCATCCTTTTTAAATTCCACTGACCACGATAATGATTGTAATAAGTCATATAGCTCTTTATCTCTCGTTTTACATCTTCCAAAGCTTCACATGATTTCATATCTATTTCATCTTTAAAATGACCAAAGAATGATTCTTGGGGAGCGTTATCCCAACAGTTCCCACGACGTGACATGGACTGACCTAAACCCATTTTCTTCACAAGCTTTTGGAAGTGGGGACTGGTATAGTGAACCCCTTGATCCGAGTGAATGAAAGCACCTTCAGCTAGTTTTTTACCATTCTTCTTTAATTTCTTTACTGTACTTAGAGCGATATCTAGCGTTATTTTATCGGATGTTTCATAGGCTAGAATTTCATTGGTTTCCGCATCTTTAATGGTCGATAGATAGGCACGTTTTCCTTTTCCATAACTTAAATAGGTAATGTCCGTCAATAATACTTTTCCGGAAATCCCTTGCTTAAACTCGCGATTTAAAAGGTTTGGTAATGTGCGATGTTCTTTTGTTGCTTTTGCCATTCTACGATAAGGATTCGCTTTTCGAATCGGACATACGATTTCAAACTTTTTCATAATGCGACGAATTCGTTTTAAATTATACGTAATTTGATAATGGCGTTCCAATGTCATTTTTATCTGACGAGCCCCCTTGGTAGGACGACGCCGAAAATGAATAGCCTTTAAAATGATGTCCTTGACTGTTTCATCTGCTTGATGATCTGTTTGTCGTTTTGCCACTGCCTCATCTGAAAAATAGCGATAATATCCCGAACGGGATACCCCTATTAATCGACAAAGGTAGCGTACCATTTGTTTTAAATCATGCATTTCGATGACGGTGTGTATCAATTGGAATTGTCGTGCCTCTGTGAGTTTTACTTGTTCTTCCCCAACATCCTTTCTGCTAGCCCTATCTTTTTTAGTAGTTCATTTTGCGCTTCTAATCTGGCATACTTTTCATCTACGCTTAATTGACGCTTTAATGGGCGTCCTGAATGATATTTACGTGTATCTTCTAGCCCAGACACGCCATTCTCTTTATAGGCTGCACGCCAGCGTTTTAAAGCCGAAAGCGCCCGTTGAATCCCCACGATATCAATATCGAACCCTGCATCTTCAAAGATTTCCCGTGAACTTTTACCATCTTCATATCCCTTAATAGCTATTGCTTTAAATTCATCTGTATATGTAATTCCCTTTTCACTAACAGCTTTTACATAAGGATGTTTCACCAGTATTTTTTGTTCTTGATCAGTAAATAATTTCTTTGACATAAATTCTGCTCCGCTCTATCTATATATGTTGGATTTATATTTTCCTTGTAATAATCTCCAGCGTAGGCGCCTTACTGGGGTAGCCGAAGCGATGAGACTAATAGTGGTCTTCTATTAGGCTTATCGCGGGAGGCATCCCCAAGCGCCAAGCGTTGTTGATAAGGTTCTTCATGCCAACATATAATCGTTGTTCTTTCATTATAAAGAAAAGTACCCCATAAGAGAGACTTTTTTAAAGTGTCTATCTCATAGGGTACATTTTATATCGTTGCAGGTTCTTTTTTTGTAGAGATAAGGCTAGAGTAGGATATGATTCCTATACTTAAGTCTTTTATACCTTAAACATCAATGAATAATAAGAACTATTGGTGATTGTCGTTTAATGTCGAATTGTAGATAATAAAGCTAGCTGGTTTAGTTTATTAGTACGAGGGAGGAAGTTATGAATCATTCTAAAGTGCTTGAAACGGATTTGCTGAAAGCAATTGAGCGTAATGAGTTATTCTTGCATTTTCAACCAAAGGTGAACTTGAAAACTGAGAAAGTAGTGGGCGTCGAAGCTTTAATCAGATGGCAGCATCCCGAAATTGGGCTAATTGCACCAGGTGATTTTATACCTATAGCGGAGGAAATAGGTGAAATTACTCGAATTGGAAAATGGGTATTATACAATGCATGTAAACAAAATAAGAAATGGCAAGACGATGGTTTTTCTCCGATTATCATGTCCGTTAATCTTTCTCCTTGTCAACTACTCGAGCAGGACCTCTTTAAGACTGTTTCTCAAGTATTAAAGGAAACAGGTCTTTCCCCGTGCTATCTAGAGCTTGAAATTACTGAAGGGATAACAATCGATATTCCCAAGGCGATTAGTATGATGAAGCAATTGAGAGAACTTGGCATTTTAATAAGTCTCGATGATTTCGGGACGGGCTATAATACGTTGACCTATTTAAAGGAATTTCCTGTAGATATTATTAAAATCGATAGGTCATTTGTGAATGATTTAGTGCATAGTTCAAAAGACAGGGAAATCGTAAAAATGATTATTACCCTAGCTCATAGTTTGAATATACGCGTGATAGCTGAAGGGATTGAGACAGAGGAGCATCTTCAATTTTTAAAGCTGCATCACTGTAATGAGGGGCAGGGGTATCTTTTCAGCAAGCCTGTAACAGGAGAAAACCTAATTATTAAATTCAGGTTAACCGAGAAAATGGAAAAAAGTCACGCTTAGGAATATAAAACAGATGGAGAAAATGCAAATTATGATTGGCATTTTCACTCGCTATTTTGTGGTCATTCTATTGGTTGTATATAGTATTTCCGTAATCATGAAGAGTGAATCAATTCTATCCACAATGTGTGCGATAAGTGACTAGATCATCGCGCAGTAAATTATTGAACCAGTAGTGCAGCATGTTCGTATAAACAAAGAGAAGAAAGTCGAGGAGTTTTATTATGAGATGGACAATTAACAAAAAGTTATTAGGTGGATTCACTGCCGTTTTATTATTACTAATCATATCAATTGGCATAAGTTTTACCCAAATTACAAGTTTGAGAGATTCATATACTGATTTAATAGACGATAAGGCAATGAAAGCGGTGGAAATCAAAGAATTACAAGTGGCGGTAAAACAAGAAATGATTACAATGAGGGGATATTTATTATCTGGGGATAGTAAGTCACTTCAAGCCCATACTGACGCTGCTTCGAAGTATAGAGAAGTCTATGATGCCTTACATCCAAAATTCAAAGGACCAGAATTTATTAAGATGTTGGAAGAAGTTAACGAAATAGAAGCTGAGTATGCTCGATTCACAGAAAAAGTATTTGATTTAAAAAAGAAGAATAGAAATGCAGAATACCAAGCGCTCGTTTCTTCAGAAGGAATAGGTATCGTACTCAGACTAGATGAAGCAGTAAAAGAGCTCTCAGATAGTCAGCATAATTTGTTGGTTACAGGTAGTACGCAAAATGCTAAAAAGGTACAAAGTACAGTTATACTTGTCCTAGCAGTAGGAATTGTTGCCGTTTTAGTTGGAATTGTTATCGCGCTTATTATGGGACGACTTATTTCAACACCGGTAATTGCTTTAGCTAATTCGGCTATAAAAATGGCAGAAGGGGATCTTTCTGTTAAACCTGTAAAAGTGAAAAACAAAGATGAGATTGGAGATTTGGTCAATTCATTCAATCTGATGGCTAAAAACCTTCGGATAGTAATTGAAAAAGTTAGTATTAACTCAAGCCATACAGCATCCTCTGCAGAAGAGTTAACTGCAAGTGCGGAACAAACAGCCCGAGCGACGGAGCAGATTGCAACATCTATTCAGGAAATTGCAAGTGGTACGGAGACGCAAGTTGATTCAGCCAATGATTCCTCTACAGCCATGAATGAAATGGCAATTGGCATACAACAAATAGCTGAAACATCTTCTTCTGTTTCAGAATCAGCAATTGAAACAAACAAGGAAGCTAACTTGGGGAATGAATCTCTTCAAAAAATGATTCATCAAATGAACACCATTCATGATGCAGTAGCGGATTCTGCTTTGGGTATCAAAAAATTAGGAGAGCTATCCAATGAGATTGGTAATATTATTGGAGTCATAACTGGAATAGCTGATCAAACTAATTTATTGGCTTTAAATGCAGCGATTGAAGCTGCTCGTGCAGGTGAGCATGGAAAAGGGTTTGCTGTCGTAGCAGATGAAGTTAGAAAACTTGCAGAACAATCCAGAGAATCAGCTGGTCAAATAGCTGGATTAATCACTCAAATACAAGATGATACGAATGAAGCGGTACATGTTATGGAAGTCGGTACGACAGAAGTTGCAACTGGTAAACTAATCATAGATGAAACAGGAAAACGATTTGAAAAGATATTAATCTCAATTGAACAAGTTACTGCCCAAATTCAAGAAGTTACGGCTATTTCTGAAGAAATGTCCGCAAGTACAGAAGAGGTTAACGCTTCTATTGGAGAAATGGCAAATATTGCGCAACATTCTGCTGATAATACACAAAATGTTGCTTCTGCATCAGAAGAACAACTTGCTTCTATGGAAGAAATCACAGCATCTGCTACTACTTTATCCAAAATGGCAGAGGATCTACAAGAGACAGTGAAGCAATTTAAATTGAACTAGCTTCCGAGTGTCTGTAATCTTTTTGTATTAATTTTCTATGCGTTAGTACAAGCCTTGAATAGAGCGCAATGGTGCCACTCAGCTACTGAAAATAATAAAACGTCCGATTGATTCCATAGGGAATTCATCGGACGTTTTTGTTAAGCGGAAAGTTCAATAATCCATGTAATAAAAATAACAATAATCGCAGCAGGTACTACAAATCGAACAAGGAATTTCCACAGTGCATTCATGATAGGATGCATACGTAGTTCCGCGTCTGTTTGTGCTTTCGTAAGGACAAAACCTGCGAACAGTGAAATACAAAGTGCGCCGAGTGGCATCCCAATTTTACTTGTCAATGTGTCAGCAAAGTCGAAAATGGATCCGCCAAAAATTTGTACATCAGACAGTGCGCCGAATGACAAAGCGCTCGGTATACCGACGATGAAGATCAGAATACCGAATACCCAAGCAGCACTTTTTCTACGCTCATGCCTCTGGCGAATACCCGTAGATACAACAATTTCTAGCATGGAAATTGATGATGTTAGTGTCGCAAACAGCATTAAGATGAAGAATACAATCATGAACACATTGCCAAATGGGATTTGGCTAAAAATCGCAGGCAGGATGACAAAAATAAGTCCTGGTCCTTCAGCGGGTGATTGCCCAAGTGCGAACACCGCTGGGAAAATGACAAGTCCGGCTAATAACGAAATGACAATATTTAAGATGGAAACGTTGACGGCAGATTGCCCCAACTGTTCTTCTTTTGGCAAATAAGATGCATATGTCATCATGGCAGTTACCCCGACACTCAAAGAGAAGAACGCTTGCCCAAGTGCCAGTAACAGTGTGGTGCCTGTAAAGTAAGACCAATCCGGTACAAACAAGAAGCGGACACCTTCCATAGCCCCGTCTAATGTCAATGAACGAATCGCTAGGATGATGAAGAATATGAATAATAGCGGCATCATCCATCTACTCGCCCGCTCAATGCCACCTCGAATACCACTTTGTACAATCCAAATCGTTAGTCCCATAAAGACCGCCTGAGCGAGTAGAACCTCCAGTGGATTGGAAATGATAGAATTGAAGTATTCACTATGATCAGCGACATCGAGTCGTAAGGTTATAGCGCGTGCCAAGTATGATAGAATCCATCCACCAACAACGCTGTAAAACGATAACAGAATAAAAGATACTGCAAGTCCCATCCAGCCAAGCATATACCATAGGCGACCAGGCGCTAGTTTTTTTAGAGAAGTAACGACATCTGCCTGACCTTTCCGTCCGATGACGAATTCTGCAAGCAAGATTGGCAGCCCAATTGCAACTGTACAAATAATGAATAGCAGGACGAAGACACTACCACCATTCGTTCCTACCATATAAGGGAATTTCCAAATGGCACCAAGTCCAATCGCACTACCAGCGGCAGCGAGAACGAAGCCAATTTTCGACGTCCATTGATCACGTTGTTTCATAAAATAACCACTCTTTCGTATATAAGAACGTATTAATTGTACACGAATTAACTTGAATGCCAAAGCAGTTTTACATAAGTATACAAGTCCAGAATCTTTCTATTTTTGCGACGGCTGATAAATTAAGTGAAACAATTTACATGAAAGTTTCGTATCATCTACAGAAGCAAGAGGGCGAGGGGGAAGTATGAACAATATCGACTTAATTGCAAAAGCGCAGCAAGGAGATCAGGCTGCTTACGGAAAGTTGATGAAGCTTTATTATCGGACGGTAGAGAAATTCGCCTACCAATGTGGTGTCAGGCTAGATGATATACCAGACGTGACGCAGGAAGTATTCATCAAATTGCACAGGTTTTTACATCAATTCAATCAAGAACGCTTTACGACATGGCTGTATAAAATTACGTTAAACACAGCACGTGATTATTACCGGAAAGAAAATCGAGAGCGAGATAAGAAACAAAAAGTGGGCAATGATACACAAATGACCGTACAGCATTCCGTGGAGGCGCAAGTTCTTTTATTCGAAGAAGACCGCGAACTGCATGTAGCCATTATGCAATTAGATGAAAAATATCGATTGCCACTGATTCTGTATTATTTCCAAGACTTATCCTATCAGCAAATTGCCGACGTCTTAAACATCACACTCTCAGTTGTTAAAACACGTCTACACCGAGCGAAAGATAGTTTGAAAAAAGCAATGGACAATAATGGAGGTGTGCGTCATGGCGAATAATGATTTCGACAAGCGAATGGAATTTCTTAAAAAGTCCTATGACCGTCTGCCAACTTCATTTAATCCAGAGGAGGTGCTTCAGAAAATTGAAGGGGAAACGAATAAACCAGAACAGAAGGAGTCTACTGTCAGGAGAAAAAGAACGTTTCGGTATAAGGTAACTGTTTTGGCTGTTAGTGTTGCCAGCATATTTTTGTTCGGTTTCATTACGGCTTTGTTTATCACAGAACATAAAGAAAAACTAGCGAGTGACGAATATGTTGAAAAACTCCAACATGACTATGCGGTTGAACGTGAGAAGCAGCGCGATGTCTTGAAATTGGAGGAGGACAAATTCAGCAAGCTGGTGTTCGTCGCTGAGGCGGATAGGATTATTGAAAACATTGCTGACGATAGGGAGCAAGCAGAAGTGAATTATAAACGCGCGCTGTCGAGCCTAAGATTACCATCCGATCTGATGCAGGTTATCGCAGACCAATCTTTAGTTGAGGATGAGCAGGCGAGTATTGATTATCTTGATACGTTTTTTGAGAAAATTAAAAGCCTTATTATCGTCTATGATGAAATATTGGTGGAAAATCAACAGGTGATAGAAGATTTTAAAATGGACCCATCCATTGATAAAGCGGCAGTGATGATGCTAAGTCCGGATACATTTCCCAAGGGGCTCCAAAATATGATTGATACGATGAGCGAGCAGTATATCGAGCTGACTATGAATAGGGATACTGGGGAGATAATGGTGCACTATTATGCGCCAAGGCTTGCTGAGAAGGTAAAGTCTAATTTTCATCCAGATACGCGCGGTTATGTCATATTGGCACTGACGAGAACTGGGCAGCCAATAGTGAATGACTTTGACGGAAGGGCAGAAGTAACCGACAAGACCATCACATTGCCGAATCATGATTTTGAACAACAAGTAAAATCTTTGTATGAGCAATTCAAAGTAGCGCATGATAAAACCATTTTTAAAGGATACTCACTCGTTTATATTGTCGGCGTCTTTCATTATGCCAATGATATGGAAGATCCTGAAACGATTTACTATTTAACTCATAGTGATGATATGACCATTAACATTCAGCAAGGCAGAGACTATACGGTAGAGGAATATGTTGCAGATTGGCGAAAAGGCGTGTCGCTTTTTGATAATGCGCAGCAAATTGTGTTTTCCGCAGACTCGGTCAAACATATTGTTGCTAATGCAGTTTCCGCTACCGTTCAAGTTGTTCGAGAAGATGGAACTTCCGAGGATGCTTATTTTATATGGGAAGACAGTCGTGAATGGCAATTATTTACGGATTGGCTAGAGCCATTGCCATAGGGCGCGTAGAAGAAGGTTATCCTGTCCCCGGGATAACCTTCTTTTTATTTGTTTGGTATACTTGGAAGTGGTGGGATATGTTGTGTTAGGGGGAGCTGGGATGAAGGAAGAGAGTACTGAATTTGAAGAATGGATTGACCTATATGCACATCAGATCGAACGTTACGCATTTCAATACGGATATTCACCAGAACAAGCTGCACAACTGACGGTGGAAACATTCCGTGAAATTTATACTGATTTAGAAAATATGGATGAAAGAAAACAATTTATTTATAAAGTTGCGCTACATAAGTTTCGGCATGCACAGCAGACGAGTCTCGGGCAAGATACAGTTTTGCCATTTGAAGAGGATCAACAATTGCATGAAAAGATTAGTAGACTAGAAGAAAAAGCAAAGCTGGCCTTAATCCTTTCACAATTTCATAATATGAGTGAGGCAGAGATTGCGATGGTTTTGGGGATTTCCGAGGAGGCTGTCGGAGAGGCTATCAGACATGCAATCCAGCAACTCACTATTGAAATCGATAATGCTCATTTGGATAAAAGGTTAGAGTTTCTACAAAAATCGTATGGAAGAATCAGTTCTTCATTCCGGAAAGATCAAGTCTTTGCAACGGTGAAAGAAGAAATAAGGCAGTCGGATATAAAGAAACAACCGATCTCGAAGAAGGTCCTAATTCCATGGATTGTTGGGATACTGACTTTGGCTGTTCTTGTAATCGTTCCGGTCTTTACAGGTGAAGAGGATCAAAAGAATTCAGCAGTAGACTTTATGGAGCAACTGAAAATATCTTTTGAAGAAGAACTAGCGAGTCGTTATGCACAATTGGGGTTGAAAGAAAGTACTGAAGAAGATCAGCAAAATTATTACTACTTTACCCCGTACGGCAAACAAGCACGAGAGGATTTCGAAACAATGTTCCAAGAGGAAGAAAAAAGTATTGAGAACAATGGGGAAATCAACAAAAAAACGATTAAAAATAACTATGACGTAATTATAAACTCGATGGAGTTACCGTCTGAAATGGTTGAGCAACTCATTAAACGTCCACTAGCAAATGATAAAGAAAAAAGTAGGGAATTTATTAGTAAATATGTAAAGCAAATCAATGACATTCAGCAATCCTACATGGCATCTATTTATCAGCACCAACAGCTTATTGAAGCTGCGATGGCTGACGGGCTATTTCAAATCGAAAAATTTCTTGAAAAGAAAGAAACGTATCCTGAAGAATTACAAATTGCGCTAAATAGTATGGAGAAACAAAACTTGTATCTTGATTCTGTTTCAGAATGGGCAGCATTGGTTCCTTCTTTCGAAAGGAATGAGTTAAGTGCCAAGGTTAAAGCTTCGATCCACGAGGATTTTGCTGGTTATATAGCACTGCTAGAATCTTCATCGTATATCGCTCAACCGAAGTTGTTTAATGCTTATGATGAACCCGTTGATAATCTACTAGAAATAGAAAGGACGTTATTGGCGGAGGGGGATATTCAACTTGAAATACCTTACTTATCGCTCAGAGACTATTACTCTACTCTCTTTTATGTACTCATCACTGACTCTGAAACGAATCGGATATTCGGTTCCGACGGAAAAATAACAGAAGAGGTAAAGTCGTCTTGGAAGAAAATCGCGTCAGGTGGCAAGGAGTCTCCATCAGCTCATATTATGAGAACCATTATTCGCGAAATGGAGGCGAGTGAGTGGACAGAATCAGACATGCAAAGTCGTTTTACCTACTATCATTTGAATTATGCAATAGGATTGGCTAAAGCAGGTAAGCTCCATTCATTTGAAATGAATGGCATTTTACAACCAGATCAAGGATTTGATATTGTCACTTTCCCTGATCCCTCTTTTGAGAAGTTAGTGGATGAAACGTATAATCTCTACTCATCAAACCATGATGCGACTGTGTTGAATGATGTGCATCCCTTCGTTACTTTCGCCATGTATTATTTAGCAAATGACAATGATGATCCGGTAACGATGTGGCATTTATCTACACAAAGGGATAATCCGCAAACACTGGAAGATTATCTTATGAATTGGCAACAAGAGGATTTTCATCTTAATGAAGTGGATGGACTTTTTTTCGATGCAAGGGAATCATTAGGCGGCTCTATTATCCTTCAAAAGGGGGATATTGGTCGTTATGCGGCTGAAATGTTAGTGGATGAAACTACTAATTGGAAAATAAGTTTTATTAATTCAGATATGCTGAAATTTGAATAAGGTAATTGTTGTGTGATTGATAAGGAGTGTTTTCGTTGCATTCGAGAACTGGATGGACGTTACTGTTATAACGTCTGGATGACTTACGCGGAAGATGAAGTGTGGCAAGTAGAATCAATCATTATCGAAGAAGGAAGCTTATGAATCGCCAAACGATTTTGCCCACCCCCTCTAAATATGGTATAATTTTGATGGCCCTTGTGGCGGCAGATATACTATAAAAATAGATGGGAGCTGTTTCAAATGGCGAGAAAATATGAAGCTGGAGAAGAGCTTTCCGGCAAAGTAACAGGAATTCAACCGTATGGTGCATTTGTTGCACTTGACGAAGAAACACAAGGACTTGTCCACATTTCTGAAATAACATATGGCTTTGTGAAGGATATTAATGAATTTCTAACTGTAGGTCAGGAAGTTAATGTGAAAGTGCTAGAAGTAGATGAAGATGCCGGGAAAATTAGTCTATCAATTCGTGCGTTACTAGAAGCACCGCCATCTACACGGAGGGACGACAATCCGCGTAAATCATTACAAGCACGCGTCAATGAACGTGACGCAGATGGATTTAACTCATTGAAAGACAAACTTCAAGATTGGATTGAGAAATCGGGTCACTAAAAAAATGAGGAACAGGCAGCCAAGCCTAGTTCCTCATTTTTTTATTTTCTTTAAACGATATTGCAAGTTTTGCCGGCTCATACCAAGTGCGCTCGCAGTTTTTGTAATGTTTTCCTCATTGAGCTTCATGGCCTTTTGTAAGTAATACACTTCCGCCTCACGTAAAAATTGGTCAAGGGGTAGCAGTTCTTTATTTGGTTGAACAATAAAATCCGTAGCTTGCACGGGTTCATCCGCAATGGCATTGCTCTTCATTCGGAAATGAAGCGGTAGCATATCGAATGTGACAACCGTTTCTAGTGTAGCGAGCGAGGAAATCTCATCAAGAAGAAACTCAAGCTCACGCATATTACCTGGCCAATCATAACCATGGAAAAGCTGTTCTACTTCAGATTCAACACCTTGGAGTGTGGAACCATAACGTTCACTACGCCGCATAAAATAAGCGGAAATGAATGGCACGATATCTTCTTTACGCTTCCGCAGCGGCGGAATACGAATCGTAAATGAAGCAAAGAAATAATATAAATCCTTCAAAAGAGCTCCCGAAGCAATCAATTCTACCGGGTCATCGCCGATACTAGCGATGAATTGGCGGTTGCCGGCGGGTGTTTTTCTAAGAAGTGCCAATAATTTTTGCTGCAATGCAATTGAAAGCAGATCAATACGCTCACAGAATAGCGTGAAAGGCTCCGGATCATTCAAGTCCTCGTTCAAGCGTTCAATCAAAATCGGATCTGAACTATGGCAAAAGAGGGTATAGAATAGGCCGTTGGAAGGCGACAATTCATTATGTATGCTTTCTGCGATAAGATCTTTGCCTGTCCCGGATTCTCCAATCAACAAAACAGGCAACTTTGTACGAACAGCTTTTTTAGCCGTTGAAATGACGGCTTTCATTGGAGGGGAGACAGCGATGACCTGATTGAATGTAACGGGATCACTATTTTTTCGAAAGGGCTGCAGGACAAATTTCTCAAGAGCTGTCACATCACGGACAAGTTCAATGGCACCAATGAGATTTGTCCCATTGTAAACCGGGTATGTATCATTGATGGTTGTAATTTCTGTACCATTTCTGTTCCAATATGTCTGTTTGACATTCAACTGTTCCTTGCCGCTTTGTAATACTTTCAGCAACGTACTCTCCTGCTGATTAAAATTGAATAGCTCTAAAATAGAACGGTCGCCCACATCTTCAAGGGCAAGACCTTCAATTTCTTTCATCTTATTATTATAAATGACAGTACGGCCATTTTGGTCAACAGCATGGATGCCAACACCGGCATGACCGACTGCAAACGTATAAAAGGGAAGGAGTGATTTATCAATATTTTTCAAAATAATCACCGTCCAATAAATTTTTTGTGAACAAATAATGAATAACACTTGAAATCTGCAACAATCTTTTGCATTATTATATATGTAATCAATTAATAAGTGCAAATAATTTTTGCGTTTCACTACAATAAAGGAGGAACAACATGATTCCATATAAACACGAACCATTCACAGATTTTACCGTAGAAGAGAACAAACAAGCTTTTCTTGAGGGACTAAAAACAGTTGAAGGCTATCTTGGTCAAGACTATCCACTTATTATTGGTGGAGAGCGCATCATGACGGAAGAAAAATTAGTTTCAACAAACCCTGCAAATAAAGCAGAAATCATTGGATCAGTTTCTAAAGCAAGCAGAGAGCTAGCTGAAAAAGCAATGTCAGTTGCTGATGAAACATTCAACACTTGGAAAAAAGTAAAACCTGAATTCCGTGCAGATGTCCTATTCAAAGCAGCTGCAATCATTCGTCGTCGTAAACACGAATTCTCAGCGCTACTAACAAAAGAAGCTGGAAAGCCTTGGAATGAAGCGGATGCGGATACAGCTGAAGCGATTGACTTCCTAGAATTCTATGCGCGTCAAATGCTTAAATTGAAAGATGGTATTCCTGTTGAAAGCCGTCCAGGCGAGTACAACCGTTTTGACTACATTCCACTTGGTGTAGGTGTTGTCATCTCTCCTTGGAACTTCGCATTTGCAATCATGGCTGGAACAGCAGTGGCAGCGCTTGTAACAGGTAACACAGTTCTTCTGAAACCGGCATCGACAACACCAGTTGTTGCTTATAAATTCATCGAAGTACTTGAAGAGGCGGGTATGCCTGCTGGAGTTGTGAACTATATTCCAGGATCCGGCGCTGAAGTGGGTGACTATCTTGTTGATCACCCAAGAACGCGTTTCATCTCATTCACGGGTTCACGTGAAGTTGGAACACGCATTTACGAACGTGCAGCAATTGTTAATGAAGGCCAAATCTGGTTGAAACGTGTTATCGCTGAAATGGGCGGTAAAGATACGATTGTTGTTGATAACGAAGCAGATCTTGAGCTTGCAGCACAATCTATCGTTAAATCTGCATTCGGCTTTAGCGGACAGAAATGTTCAGCTTGTTCACGTGCAGTGATTCACGAAGACGTCTACGACCAAGTTGTAGCACGTGTTGAGGAATTGACAAAAGAATTGACATACGGTGACCCAGCGGATCAGTCAAACTTTACTGGTCCAGTTATCGACCAAGCTTCATTCGATAAAGTTATGAGCTACATTGAAATTGGTAAACAAGAAGGACGTGTAATCGCGGGTGGAACAGGCGATAATTCAAAAGGATTCTTCGTTGCACCAACAGTTATTGCGGATCTTGATCCAAAAGCACGCGTGATGCAAGAAGAAATCTTTGGCCCAGTTGTCGGCTTAACAAAAGCGAAAAACTTCACAGAAGCGCTTGAAATTGCGAACAACACAGACTACGGTCTAACAGGTGCGGTCATTACAAATAACCGTTTCCATATCGAACAAGCACGTGAAGATTTCCATGTAGGAAATCTGTATTTCAATCGTAATTGCACAGGTGCAATCGTTGGTTACCAACCATTTGGTGGCTTCAACATGTCCGGTACAGACTCAAAAGCGGGCGGACCAGATTACTTGCAACTTCATATGCAAGGTAAAACAACATCAGAAACATTTTAATTTGAAACAGCAGAAGTACCTGCCGTTTCAAATTAAAAGCCTCCGGCGGATGTCACAGATTTAATTTCATAAAAAAACCAGACCTATCCATGCGGTAGGTCTGGCAATTACATAGCTAAACAAAGGGAGGAAAATGTATGTCAGTATCAGAAAAAGTGATTGTACAGACGGATAAATTTGGGGCGAATAACTATCATCCGCTACCAATCGTTATTTCAGAAGCACAAGGGGTTTGGGTGAAAGATCCAGAAGGTAATAAATATATGGATATGCTATCTGCTTATTCAGCTGTTAACCAAGGCCATCGACATCCGAAAATTATTCAAGCATTAAAAGACCAAGCGGATAAAGTAACACTCACATCACGCGCTTTCCATAACGACCAGCTTGGTCCATGGTATGAAAAAATTTGTCAACTATCCGGTAAAGAAATGGCCCTTCCAATGAACACTGGTGCGGAAGCTGTTGAAACCGCTGTCAAAGCGGCACGCCGTTGGGCTTATGATGTCAAAGGAGTTGCAGATGGGCAGGCAGAAATCATTGCTTGTATCGGTAACTTCCATGGTCGTACAATGACGGCTGTATCACTTTCTTCTGAAGCTGAATACAAGCGTGGATTTGGTCCGATGCTTCCGGGCATTGATTTGATTCCATACGGTGATATCGCGGCACTTGAGGCAGCAATCACTCCGAACACAGCGGCATTCTTAATCGAACCGATTCAAGGGGAAGCGGGAATCATTATTCCTCCAGCGGGCTTCATGAAAGCTGCACGCGAACTTTGTAAACAACATAATGTTTTATTCATTGCAGACGAAATTCAGGCGGGTCTATGCCGTACTGGGAAAATGTTTGCTTGTGAATGGGAAGACATAGAGCCAGATATGTACATCCTTGGTAAAGCTTTGGGGGGCGGCGTATTCCCGATTTCTTGTGTAGTAGCAGACAAAGAGATTCTTGGCGTCTTCAATCCTGGATCGCACGGATCGACATTCGGTGGTAACCCAATGGCATGTGCCGTATCTATCGCTTCTTTAGAAGTACTAGAAGATGAGGAATTAGCTAAGAATTCACTTGATCTAGGAAACTATTTCATGGAAGAGCTAAAGAAAATTGCTCATCCGTCGATTAAAGAAGTAAGAGGACGCGGATTATTTATTGGTGTTGAACTAACGGAAGAGGCACGTCCATACTGTGAGGCGCTCAAAGAACTTGGCCTACTTTGTAAAGAAACACATGACACAGTAATCCGTTTTGCACCACCACTGGTTATTGCAAAGGAAGAATTGGATTGGGCACTCGAAAGAATCAAAAAAGTTTTTGCATAAAATCAGTGATATCCTACTGAGGCTTTAATTTACTTCAGCTTTACTGAAGTAAATTAAAATAATATCTGCAAACTTTATGTCTAATATGTTACAATGTATACGAAGAAAACACATTATGAATCAAAGAGGCGAACCATTAAAATGACTGAAAACCTGAATCTATTTACGTCTACACAAGATGTCATTAAGGATGCACTTGAGAAATTAGGCTATGATGAAGGAATGTACGAACTTTTAAAAGAACCACTTCGTATGGTTGAGGTCCGTATTCCAATCCGTATGGATGATGGCAAAATAAAAGTTTTCACGGGTTACCGTGGACAACATAATGATGCTGTAGGACCAACAAAAGGTGGCGTTCGATACCACCCAGAAGTTACAGCTGAGGAAGTAAAAGCACTTTCTATGTGGATGACTTTGAAAGCGGGTATCGTTGACCTACCATACGGCGGCGGTAAAGGTGCAATCATCTGTGACCCGCGCGAAATGTCGATGGGCGAACTTGAGCGTCTAAGCCGCGGATATGTCCGTGCGCTAAGCCAAGTAATGGGGCCGAACAAAGATATTCCAGCTCCAGACGTCTTCACAAATGCGCAAATTATGGCATGGATGATGGATGAATATAGTCGAATTGATGAGTTCAATTCACCTGGCTTCATTACAGGAAAACCGATTGTTCTTGGTGGATCACAAGGACGTGACCGTGCTACTGCGGAAGGTGTTACAATCATTATCGAAGAAGCGGCAAAACGTCGTGGAATTGATATGAAAGGTGCGCGTATCGTGATTCAAGGGTTTGGTAATGCGGGAAGCTTCCTGTCTAAGTTCTTGAATGATGCAGGTGCAAAAGTAATTGGAATTTCCGATGCTTATGGTGCTTTGCATGATCCTGCTGGACTAGATATCGATTATCTTCTAGATCGTCGTGATAGCTTCGGAACAGTAACAACACTGTTCGATAATACAATTACGAATCAAGAATTGCTTGAGCTTGATTGTGATATTCTTGTGCCGGCAGCAATTGCAAACCAAATTACTGAGAAAAACGCACATAATGTCAAAGCTAAGATTGTTGTTGAGGCAGCTAATGGGCCAACGACTACTGAAGGGACAAGAATCCTTACTGAACGCGGTATTCTTCTCGTTCCGGATGTTCTTGCTAGCGCAGGTGGAGTAACAGTTTCTTACTTCGAATGGGTTCAAAATAACATGGGTTATTACTGGACTGAAGAAGAAGTTCGTGAAAAAATGACGAAAAAAATGGTAGAGGCATTTGATAATGTTTATACAGTCGCTGAAACGCGTAATATTGATATGCGCCTTGCAGCTTATATGATTGGTGTACGTAAAACAGCGGAAGCATCACGTTTCCGTGGTTGGGCGTAATCGAACCAACAAAAAGGCATCTCCCGTTACTCGCGGGAGATGCCTTTTATATTTCTTTAGGTGTAGGCACGTGAACCTCGTGTCGACTTCGTTGATAATCAAACAGTATTCCAAGATTGATAAGTCCCGAAACACCAATGACTAGGTAAACAAAGCGTGCGAGCGGTTCGGCAGAGCCACCGGCCATTTGTGCGACAACATCGAACCGGAAAATCCCTGCGACACCCCAGTTAAGTGCACCGATAATTGTGATGGCTAATGCTATTTTTTGTACAACTCCCATCTATTCACACCTCCTAAAATTACTATTCCCAGTAGTCTTTTTTTCATACGTGCTCCTTTATTTTTGCAAAACAGGCTCTTGTTTCGGATAATGAAAAGACCAAGGAGGAGGAATAGTATTTATGAATAAATTTGAATTTTATAATCCAGTAAAGCTGATTTTTGGAAAAGATCAATTGCAAAAACTACCGACGGAACTTTCGAACTATGGAAAAAAGGTGCTCGTCGTATATGGCGGTGGTAGCATTAAGCATAATGGTTTGTACGATGAGGTTATGGCGATGCTGAAAGATAATGATATGGAAGTACATGAACTATCGGGAGTGGAACCTAATCCACGTGTGTCAACGGCTCGGAAAGGGGCAGCGATTTGTAAGGAACATGGAATTGAGGTTATCTTGGCTGTTGGAGGCGGATCGGTCATTGATTGTACAAAGCTGATTGCAGTTGCGGCTAAATACGACGGGGATCCTTGGGATTTCGTTGCAAAAAAAGCTACTCCCACAGATGGTCTCCCATTCGGTACAATTTTGACACTTGCAGCAACAGGATCTGAAATGAATAAAGGCTCGGTCATTACAAATGAGGAAACGCAGGAAAAGTATGGCTGGGGTAGTTTATTTAGTTATCCTAAGTTTTCTATTTTAGATCCAACTTATACCCTTTCAGTACCGAGAAATCACACGGTTTATGGAATTGTGGATATGATGTCTCATGTATTTGAGCAATATTTTAATAACGCTACTAATACACCTGTTCAAGATGAACTATGTGAAGGTGTTTTGCGTGCAGTTATTGAGGCAGGACCAAAGCTTGTTGAAAACCTGGATGATTATGATCTGCGGGAAACGATTTTATTCGCAGGGACATGGGGGTTGAACGGTTTTCTTCAGATGGGCTATAACGGTGACTGGGCATCACATGATATCGAGCATGCGGTATCTGCAGTCTATGATATCCCGCATGCGGGGGGGCTTGCGATACTATTCCCTCACTGGATGCGCCATAATGTTAAAGTCAACCCAGCACGATTTGTTAAACTGGCAGTCAATGTCTTTGGTGTGAACCCAGATGGTAAGACTGAGGAGGAAATTGCGCTCGAAGGGATTGATAACCTGAGAACATTCTGGACATCTATTGGGGCGCCAGAAACACTTGGGGATTATAACATTGATGATTCGAAGTTGGATCTCATGGCTGAAAAAGCAACCGTAAACGGTGCGTTAGGTAATTTTGCACGTTTAGATAAAAAAGATGTGTTAACGATTTTGAAAGCGTCGTTATAAGAGAAATGAAAACGCCACGTCTGAGGATCTCCTTGACCGTGGCGTTTCTTGTTATTCTGGTAGCTTAGAACTGAATTGTTGAATTGTTTCAGATGAATTGGCTTTTTTCCAAGTCGATACGCCATCGTCTTCATCAAAAGAAATAAGAACCTCTCGCACTCCTTTTTGCTGGAGGATAAGGTCTAACAATCGATCACGTACATCATCGACATATGCGACAGTGTGGGAAGAGTCAACTTCTGCAACCACTTCAACATGGAGAAATTCCCCTTCTTTCAAGACCTCAACGCGTTGAATATCCTTCACATCGGGGTCTTGCGCGACAAGGTGAGCGATGTGATTGAGCATTTCTTCGTCGGTTTCTCCGATTGCCCCCTTTGCGTTTTCCAAAAATACTTTGCCGACCACGTAAAACATCATGAGTCCGATAAGGATAGAAGCGATTCCTTCGGCGACAAGTAATCCGAGAAAATGGGCCAATAGCACAGCGACAAATGCGAGGATCCCGCCCATTGTTGCAACTAAGTCTTCCATGAATACAAGTTTTGTCGCTGGTTTAGCACGATTGAGATGCCTGAAACTTACCGTAATAGGTGCGGCGAGTCCACCATTTTGAATCCCGGCCTCATGAAGAACTTCCTTTCCAGCCTTGTATAAAACAAAAAATTCAAGAGCGATTGCAATTCCGAGAACAGAAAGATTGAGTACAAATCCGCCCGATTCAACTGGATTTAAAATATGATGCCATCCGCCGATAATCGCTTCGTATGACATAATGGCAACAACGATGACAGCGCCAAGACAAACTAAGTTGACAACTCGACCAAATCCGTTCGGAAATTTAGGTGTGGGTGCTTTTTTTGATAAAGCCGACCCGATGTAGACAAAAAATTGGTTGGCCGCATCGCCGAGCGAATGTAACATTTCTGCAAACATTGCAATGTTGCCAGTTAGCAAGAATGCAATAGCTTTCAGAATGGCGATGACGGTATTGACGATAGCCGCAAGTAAGGAAGGTTTGTTACCTTCTTTTATAAGTGTCAGTATTTCTTTCATGATATTCCTCCATTATGGAAAGATTTCTATTTCAACCGATTCGATATAAGAAAGTGTAGTGAGTTCGATATACAATTTTGTTGTCGTTTTTTTGGGCAGTGCAGAAAGTCGAAAATCAAGTTCATGATGCAACTGTTTGCTACTGGTCGTGACTTGTCGAATCCGTAAATTTTCAATCATCATGCCTTCTGATTTCAAATAGGCAATGAGATCGTCAATCTTTGATTTGTCCGATAAAACAAAAATGAATGCAGCCTCCTTCGTTCTAAGTCTTTTAGGTCCGAATTTGCCAAGAGCAGGTGCAATTACTTCAATAACAAACATCACACTTAGGACTGTAAATGCGGCTTCAATATAAAAACCAGCGCCGACTGCAATCCCAATACTCGCAGCGCCCCAAATCATTGCAGCTGTAGTTAGCCCGGTAATATTATCGTTATCCCTACGTAATATAGCACCGGCTCCAAGGAAACCAATCCCACTTACGATTTGTGCAGCAAGACGAAGAGGGTCCATCGTCACGTTAATATCATTGCGTGCAGGCACTAGATAAGCGGCTTCGATAGAAACAACTGTTAGAAGACAGCTAAAAGTTGCGATAACTGCACTCGTCTTCAAACCAATAGGCTTCTTCTTTATTTCCCTTTCTACACCGATGACTAAACTTAATGCGAGTGCAAGAAGGATTTTAATCAATACTTCGGGATACATCGCTTCATTCGCAATCCATTCCATTAACCTTCCTCCCCAAACATCATAATGTTCTTTCTATTCAACCATGTTATACTAACTACTATTCTTATTGCCATAAACACTAAAAATATAACCTATATATATCATTCCTTTTGAAAGAGATGTGTTCTAAAATGGAAAAACCCGCAATTCATCCTTATATCCCAATCATTATTGGTGTAATATCCGTAGCCCTTTCTGCCATCTTCGTCAAACTCGCAACAGCTGATGCAGGAGTGATTGCTTTTTATCGAATGTTTTTCTCTGTCTTACTGATG